>NZ_BAAAHQ010000038.1:0-119976 GCF_039525605.1 Nonomuraea longicatena
GGAGTCGCTCGGGTTGCGTGAGCGTGGTCTGGAGATCGTGTCCTGTCCGTCGTGTGGTCGTGCCCAGGTCGATGTGTACACGCTGGCCGAGCAGGTGCAGGCGGGTCTTGAGGGTATGAAGGTGCCGTTGCGGGTGGCGGTGATGGGGTGTGTGGTCAACGGTCCGGGCGAGGCTCGTGAGGCCGATCTCGGGGTCGCCTCGGGCAACGGCAAGGGTCAGATCTTCGTGAAGGGTGAGGTCATCAAGACGGTGCCGGAGTCGCAGATCGTCGAGACCCTCATCGAGGAGGCGATGCGTATCGCCGAGGAGATGGGCGTGGAGATCGACCTCGACGACGACGCCGCAGGACCGCAGGTCACCGTCGGTTAGATGACAGGGCGCAATGCATTGATTACAGAGCGGTAAGCATTTCGCCATCCATAGGGTGACTGTACGGTCACGCACGGCAGCATCACTCTGCGTATGAGCAGAGGGGGAGCAGCCGGGTGAAGCGGGTCGTCGGGATCATCGCCACGATGGCGGTACTTGCAGTTGGGGCCCTCGGGGCCGAGGGTGCGACAGCGGGGGCTTCGGTCCCCCAGGCTCAGCAGGTGCCGAAGGCCGGACAGGCCGGGGCGGCGGGTGTGGCGGGTGTGGCCGAACTCACCGCCCCCCAGGTCGAATGGGGGGCGTGCCCCAAGGACGCCGAATCGGACTCCGGCACGGCCGAAACAAAGGCCCCAGAAACGGGCGCAGCAACAGGCGCAGAAACGGGCGCAGAAACGGGCGCAGAAAAGGCTCCCAAACAGGCCCCCGGCGGGGGTGCGGAAAAGGCCCCAGGAAAGGCCACGGCGGCCGAGCCCGCCTCGCCGGGAGTCGAGTGCGCGAGCGTCCGGGTACCGCTCGACTACCGCGACCCGTGGGGCCAGACGGTCAAGATCGCGCTCAACCGGGTCAAGGGCAGTGCCTCCCGCGACCACAACCACCTGGGCAGCCTGCTCGTCAACCCGGGCGGGCCCGGCGCCTCCGGCCGCGACCTGGCCGAGTACGTCGCCGCCGTCCTGCCCGAGAAGCTGGCGGCCCGCTACGACATCGTGGGCTTCGACCCGCGCGGCGTCGGCGCCAGCGAACCGGCCATCACCTGCGTCGAGGCCGCGCGCTTCTACGCGCCGCCGCGCCCCGACGCCGTCCCGCGCACCCAGGGCGACGAGAGCGTGCTCGTGAGCCGCGCCCGTGAGTACGCAGCCCGTTGCGGCAACCTGTGGGCCTGGTTCCTGCCGCACGTCAACACCGAGAACGCGGCCCGTGACATGGACATGATCAGGGCGGCGCTCGGCGAGCCGCGGATCAGCTTCCTCGGCTACTCCTACGGCACCTACCTGGGCGCCGCCTACGCCACGTTCTTCCCCGACAAGGTCAAGCGGCTCGTGCTCGACAGCGCGGTCGATCCGCGCGGCATCTGGTACCGGGCCAACCTGGCCCAGGACCGGGGCTTCGAGCGGCGCCACCGCGCCTTCCTGGGCTGGACGGCCGAGCACAACCAGGTCTACCGGCTGGGCCGTACGCTCAAGCAGACCGAGTTCGCCTGGTACGCGATGCGCTCGCGCTTGCGCGAGCGGCCCGCCGGAGGCGTGGTCGGGCCGAGCGAACTCGACGACCTGTTCACCGTCGGCGGCTACACGGACGCCGTCTGGCCCCGGCTGGCCCAGGCGTGGTCGCGGTACGTGCGCAAGGGCGAGGCCAAGGCGCTCACCCAGGCGTGGAAGGAGTACGGCGAGCAGGACACCGAGGACGAGAACGGCTACGCCGTCTACCTGAGCGTGCAGTGCCGCGACGCCGTCTGGCCGCGCAGCTGGTCGGTCTGGCGGGCCGACATGATCAGGCTGCACCGCATGGCGCCCTTCATGACCTGGCCGAACGCCTGGTACAACGCGCCCTGCGCGTTCTGGTCGGTGCCGGGGGGCACACCGCCGAGGATCCAGGGTTCGGACGAGCTGCCGCCGATCTTGATGATGCAGGCGAAGGACGACGCGGCGACGCCGTACGCGGGGTCGCTGAACATGCGCGGGCTCTTCCCGACCGCGCGCATGGTCGTCGTCCCCGGCGGCAACCACGGCGTCTCGCTGGCGGGCAACCGCTGCGCCGACCGGCATCTGGCGGCCTACCTCACCGACGGCTCGGTGCCCCGTTCCACGGTGTTCTGCGAGGCCGCGGCCTCGCCCCGGGCGACCACCAGGATGGCCGCCGAGCGCAGGTCCGGAGGGCAGAGTCAGGAAAGGCTCACCGAGCTCATCAGCAGATGAGCCATTCCGTGGGTGTTCGCGTAGTCTGACCGTGTGATGCTGCGTACATCGGCGTCGCGCGTGCTCGACGACGGCGATCGCGACGAGGTGCTCGGCCTGCTCGACGCCGATCCGGTCGCCAACGTCTTCGTCGCCTCACGAGTGCGGACGGTCGGCCTCAACCCGGTGCGGCTGGGCGGGCAGATGTGGGGCTTCGGGCCGCGCGGCGGCCTGGTCTCGCTCTGCTACGCCGGAGCCAATCTGGTGCCGGTCAACGCCGGTCCCGAGGCCGTGCACGCCTTCGCCGACCGGGCCCGCAGGCAGGGCCGCCGCTGTTCGTCGATCGTGGGCCCGCAGGCGGCGGTGTCGCTGCTGTGGGAGCGGCTGGAGCCGCACTGGGGGCGGGCGCGGGCCGTCCGCCGGGCGCAGCCGGTGCTGGCGACGGCGCAGAAGGCCCCGGTGGCGGCCGATCCGATGGTCCGGCGGGTCACGCCGGACCAGTTCGAGCGGCTGCTGCCCGCGTGCGTGTCGATGTTCACCGAAGAGGTCGGCGTCTCGCCCAACACCGGCGACGGTGGGGCGCTCTACCGCACGCGGGTGTCCGAGCTGATCAGGATCGGCCGCTCGTACGCGCGCATCGACGGCGACCAGGTGGTGTTCAAGGCGGAGATCGGCGCGGTGACGCCGTACGCGTGCCAGATCCAGGGCGTGTGGGTCGATCCCCGGCTGCGGGGGCGCGGGCACGCGGTGGCGGGCATGGCGGCGGTGGTCGAGGCGGCGCTGGCGTGTTTCGCGCCGGTCGTCACCCTGTACGTCAACGACTTCAACCACGCGGCGCGGGCGGTGTACCGGAAGGTGGGATTCCACGAGGTGGACACCTTCATGTCAGTACTCTTCTAGGTATGCAGGTCAGTTTCTGGTTCGATCCGACTTGTCCCTACACCTGGGTGACGTCACGGTGGCTGGTCGAGGCCGCCGCCGTACGATCGCTGGAGATCCGCTGGCGCCTGCTCAGTCTCGCGGCCCTCAACGAACACCTGGAGGTGGATCCGGAGGGCGACACCGAGGGCTACCTCTGGTACCCGGCGCGGCTCTGCGCGGCCGTCGAGCTGGCCCACGGCTCGCAGGGGCTCGGCCGCCTCTACACGGCGATGCAGGCCACGGACGGCTGGGAGTTCTCGGACGCGCTCAGGGCCGCGGGCCTGCCCGAGTCGCTGGCCTCCTCGGCCGAGGACGAAAGCTTCGACGACCACCTGCGCGCCTCGACGGCCGAAGGCGTGAACCGCGTCGGCCCGCACGTCGGCACCCCGATCATCGCGGCCGGTGACGTGGCCTTCTTCGGCCCGGTGATCTCCGAGGTGCCGCGCGGCGAGGCCGCCGGGCGGCTGTGGGACGCCACGCTCGTGCTCGCGGCCACCCCCGGTTTCCACGAGCTGAAGGGCCGCCCGCACGCCGAGCTCAGCTGATCCGTACCAGGCGGTCGAGCAGGTGGTCGAGCTCGGAGGCGGGGTCGGCGGTGAGGCCGGGGTGCACGGGGCCGGTCTGGACGACGGTGCTGCGCGGCGCGGTCAGCCAGCGGAACCGGGCGCCCAGCGGTTGCGCGGCCAGCGGCCCCTCTGCGGCCTCGCAGCTCAGCTCGAAGGAGCCCAGCGCCTGCCGCACCGCCGGGACGTCCGCGCGGGGGTCGAGGGCCAGCAGCCTGGCCTCGTCCAGTTCGACGCGGGCGCACAGGTAGGAGCGGGGCTGGCAGTACAGCAGCACGCCCGCGTTGATCTGCTCGCCGCGCTCCACCCGGGGCACGATCCTGATCGCGGCGTACTCGTATGCGTCCATGGTCACGCTCCGCCTCGCCAGAACTCGCCGACCGAACCGGGGCCGGACCTGGCCGCCCGGGGCCGGTCGCAGGTCAGCCACGTGCGCCGGCCGTGCGCGCGGGCCAGGAGGTGCTCGACGTAGGCGGCGCGCACGTCGGCGGCCGAGCCGAACCCGGGCTCGCCGTCCAGCCACTCGTCCGGCACCAGCGCGGTGACCTCGGCCAGAAGTTCGGGGGTGAGCCGCGCCGACAGCGCCGCCGCCGCGCGCTCCAGGTCGGCCGCGTACGGCGCGAGCACGTGGTCGCCCGCGTCGAAGGGCCGCTGGGGGTCGGCGGTGCGCCAGTTGTGGTGGAACCACAGCGCCGCCCCGTGGTCGATCAGCCACACCTCGTCGTGCCACACCAGGAGGTTGGGGTTGCGCCAGCTCCGGTCGATGTTGTGCACGAGGCCGTCGAACCACACCACCTGGGAGGCGAACCAGGGGTCGGGCGGCCAGGTGAGCGGCTCGAAGCCGAGCGCGCCGGGCAGGAAGTCGACGGCGAGGTTGCGCCCCGCGCTCTTGCGGAGCAGATCCTGCACCTCCTCGTCGGGCTCGCGGTCGCCGAACTGGGGGTCCATCTCGATCAGCTTCAGTTCGGGGGTGCGCAGTCCGAGCCGCCGGGCGAGCTCGGCGCAGACGATCTCGGCGACGAGGACGCGGCGGCCCTGCCCGGCCTCGCGGAACTTGACGGCGTAGGTGCCGAGGTCGTCCGCCTCGACCACGCCGGGCAGCGAGCCGCCCTCGCGCAGCGGCGTGACATACCGCGTCGCCGTGATGTTCTCCAACACGCAGGCAAGCCTACTGGCGGCCGGGTTCACATTTTCGCGATCACCTCCTCGGCGAAGCGCTCCATCGTGGCGAGTTTGAGTTCCAGGGTGCCCTCGCCGTGCCTGGCCTTCTCCTCGGGGGTGGCCAGCCACCAGGGGGCGGCCATGGTGGCGGTCACGCCCCTGGCCGCCATCCGCCGGTAGGCGCCGGCCTCGGGAAGCATCGCCAGCGGGGCGACGACCTCGAAGGGGCGGTCCTTCGGCAGCCGCCCGAGCACCGGTTCGAGCTGCTCCTCGGTGTAGATCCGGTTGCCGAGCCAGCCGTCGCCGAGCCGGGCGGCGCGGCGCAGGGCGGCGTCGCTGTCGCCGCCGACGTAGACGGGGACCGGGCCCTCAGGGGTCGGCGAGATGGACAACGCGGGCAGGCCGTCCAGTTCGACGCGGGCGCCGGTCCACAGCGAGCGCAGCGCCGGGATCATCGTGTCCAGCCGCCGCCCGCGCGTGTGGAAGTCCTGGCCGGTGGCCACGAACTCCTCCTTGCACCAGCCGACGCCCACGCCGAACGTCACCCGCTCGCCCGACAGCACCGCCGCCGTGGACACCTGCTTGGCCACCGTGAACAGGTCGCGGGCCGGGGCGATGTAGACGTTCGGCGAGAAGCGCAGCGTCGTGGTGACCGCCGCCATCGCCGCGATCGTCACCCACGGGTCCGGCCAGTGGGTGCTCGCGTCCCAGCGCGGCCGCCCGCTCTTCGAATACGGGTACGGCGAGGCGAAGTCGGCGTAGAAGAGGTGGTCGGAGAGCGTGAGCGTGTCGAACCCGAGGCGTTCGGCGGCCTTGGCCAGCTCCAGGTACTGGTCGGTGGGGACGAACGAGGCCCCCAGCCAGAATCTCACTGGAACTCCGGGATGACCTTGGTGGCGAACAGCTCCAGGTTGCGCTTGACCGTGTCGAGCGGCAGCACGCCCTGCTGGCCCTGCATGTACAGGCCGAACCACTCCAGGTCCGGCATGCGGTCGAGCATGCGCTGGATGCCGCGCTTGACGTCGTCGGGGGTGCCGAACAGCGCCATCTCGACGTCGTTCATGCGCCGCGCGTCGCCCTTCTCCGGCGAGATGGGCCGATGTTTCTCGTCCTCCTTCTTGCGCAGCACCTCCAGGTAGCCGAAGGGGCCGAAGAAGGCGGCGAAGTCCTTCGGGATGCTGCGGCCGAAGGTGTCCATGGCCTCCTGCGCGGTGTCCGCGATGCCGACGATCTTGAGGATGCCGGTGTGCTCGCCGAGCTTGTAGTGCCGCCCCTGGCGGGCCGACTCCTCCTGGTAGAGCTTGGCCTTGGCGGCGTGGTCGTCGGGGTTCGGGGTGAACATCCAGGGCAGGATGTCCTCCTGCGCGGCTCTGATCACCGACCGGTCGGAGATCGTGAACGGCTGCCACAGCTCGGGGTGCGGGTTCTGGTACGGCCTGGGGCAGACCGACACCGCCTGGACCCGGCCGTCGTCGGCGATCTCCCCGGGCGCCCCGAAGGTCCGCGTCCACTCCACGGCGGGCCAGCCCTCGATGCCCTCGTACGGGTAGGGGATCTCGTAGTCGAGCACGTCGGAGCGGTACCGGACGGTGTCCTGGGTCCAGGCCATCTTCATGATCTTGAGGACTTCGCCGAACACGTCGAAGTTGCGGGTGTCCGAGGCCGAGCCGTCGGAGCGGGCGGCGGCGGCCTTCCAGCGCTGGCCCAGTACGTTCATCCAGCGGTTCTGGTAGCCCCTGGCCACGCCGAGGCGCAGCCGTCCCCGGCTGAACTGGTCGAGCAGCGCCACGTCCTCCGCGGCTCTGATCGGGTCCCAGGCGGGCAGGACCATGCCGAGGGGGGCGAGCAGGATGCGCTCGGTCCTGGCGGCCAGGTCGGTGAGGAACATGAGGGGGTTGACCGAGAACTCCATGCCCTCGGAGTGGAAATGGTGCTCGGTCATCATCAGCGCGTCGAAGCCGATCCGGTCGGCGTGGACGGCGATCTCCCGCACCTCGTGCAGCAGTCTCTGGTACGACTCGGTGTCCCGCCCGATCGGCCGTCTGGCCTTGGCGTTCTCCTCGGCCGCGTATCCGGAGCCGGGGATCTGCGGGTTCAGGAAGATGGAAAACTTCACCGGAATCCTCTCCGCGGGGTCTCTGAGCGGCAAGTTACTCCAATAATGTTAGGCGAGCAATCGCTTGGTTGACAGGAGGTCGAGATGCGACTGGGTGTCATGATGATGACCAGTGATCTGGCGATGCCGGTCCCCGAGCTCGCGCGGGCGGCGGAGGAACGCGGATTCGTGTCGCTGTTCGTGCCCGAGCACACGCACATGCCGGTCGAGCGATCCAGGCTGGGGCCTGTTTCCGAGGAGGGCGGCGAACTGCCCGAGCCGTACCGGCGCAGCCTGGACCCGCTGGTGGTGCTCGCGGCTGCGGCGTCGGTCACCACCGTGATCCGGCTCGGCACCGCCGTCCTGCTGCCCGCCCAGCGGGAGCCGATAGTGACCGCCAAGGCCGTCGCCACCCTCGACCGCCTGTCGGGCGGTCGGGTGGTGCTCGGGGTCGGGTACGGCTGGAACCGCGAGGAGGTCGAGAACCACGGCGTGCCCTTCGGGGAGCGGCGGGAGACCGTCCGGCGGGTCGTGTCGCGGATGCGGGAACTGTGGCGGGAGGAGGTGGCCGAGTTCGACGGCATGACGCCGTCGTGGTCGTGGCCCAAGCCGATCTCGGGGCCGCCCGTCTACATCGGCGGCGGCGCGGGGCCCAAGCTGTTCGCGCAGATCGCGGAGTACGCCGACGGGTGGATGCCGATCGGCGGCAGCGGGCTGGCGGCGGCGTTGCCCGCGCTGCGCGAGGCGTGCGAGCGGGCCGGGCGGCCGATGGCGGACGTGCTGCCGGTGGGGACGCTGCCGACGCGGGAGAAACTCGACCATCTCGCCGGGCTGGGGGTCGAGGAGGTCGTGGCCGGGCTGCCCAGCGGACCGGCGGAGGAGGTGCTGCCGGTGCTCGACGCGTACGCCGCCGCCTTCCTGTGAGGTGCGGCCTTCCTGCGCATGGTGGTCGAGCGGCGGGATCGGTTCCGGAAGGCTCGGGGTTCTGTGGCGGCCCGTCTCGGGCTTTCCGGCGGACCGTTCGCGATCGTGCCTGCCATAATCTCGGGTTATGTCGGGATTGACGGAGTTGCTCCCTCAGGACCCTCGGCGGTTGGGAACGTACCAGCTCGACGGGCGGCTCGGGCAGGGTGGCCAGGGCGTGGTCTTCCGCGGACGCACGCCCACGGGCGCCCAGGTCGCGATCAAGCTCCTGCACGGCAGCGTGGCCGCCGACCCCGAGGTGCGCAGGCGCTTCCTCGCCGAGGTCGACGCGGTACGCCGGGTGGCGCCGTTCTGCACCGCCCAGGTGCTCGACGCCTCGCTCGACGGCGATCGGCCGTACCTGGTGAGCGAGTACGTGGACGGCGTCTCCCTGCGCGAGCACGTCGTCGCCGACGGGCCGAGAACGGGCGGCTCGCTCGACCGGATCGCCATCGGCACCGCCACCGCGCTCGGCGCCATCCACCGCGCCGGAGTCGTGCACCGCGACTTCAAGCCGGGCAACGTGCTGCTCGGCCTCGACGGGCCGCGAGTGATCGACTTCGGTGTCTCGCGGCTCATGGACTCGACCGTCACCACCGGCCAGATCCCCGTCGGAACGCCCGCCTATCTGGCGCCGGAACGCATCGAGGGGCAGCAGGCGGGTCCGGCCGCCGACGTGTACGCCTGGGCGCTGACCGTCGCCTACACCGCGAACGGCCGCCAGGCGTTCACCGCGGAGACCTACCAGGAGGTGCTGGCCCGCATCCTGTACGGCAAGCCCGACCTGGGCTCGCTGTCCGGGCGGCTGCTTGAGATCGTGCAGGCGTGCCTGGTCGCCGACCCCGTCGCCCGGCCGGACGCGGAGGCGGTGCTGCGCTTCCTGCTGGCGGGCGACGCCGGCGGCGACGTCCTGACCTCCGGTGCCATGGCCGCGCTCGGCGCCGACCCGAAACCCGCCGCCTCCGAGCGGACGGTCCCCTTCCAGGCGGTGTCCGTCAGGACGGCATCGGGCCGGGCGGCGGCTGTGCAGACGACGTCGTTCCCCGCGCTGTCCGACCGATTCAGCCAGCTGGTGCCCGAAGAGGCAGGGGCTGATCAGGGAGAGGCCGATCAGACGGTGACCGGCGGGCGCCGGGGCGGCCGGGCGTGGGCGTGGGCGTCCGCCGGCGTCGTCCTGGTGGCGGCGCTCGGGGGGCTCGGCTGGTGGTTTCTGCAGCCGCCGGGGCTGGCCGGGGTGTGGACGGGCTCCGCCGACCACGTCACCGCGGGCCGGGTCTTCCCGGTGGAGATCCGGATCCCGCAGGACGGCACGGGCAGCATGCTCTGGGGCGCCGACCTGAAGTGCTCGGCCAGCCTCGCACCCACCGAGGCCGCGTGGGTCTTCCAGCTCGAAAGCGTCAAGGGCAAGGAATGCCACCCGGGGACGCTTCACTTCCTCCCGCAGAACACGAACGACAAGGCCGGCTTCAACGTGGTCCGCAAGGGCCAGGACGCCGTCACCTACTCGGGAGCGGTCTCCCGGCTCTCCTGAGCGCGGCGACGGCGCCCGCTGTCACTTCAGACGCCGCCCGCCTCCGCTCAGGGCACCGAGCCTCACGTCAGAGCGCCCGCCTCCGCTTCAGGCGTCCGTGCGTCACTTCAGGGCGCCGGCCGTGAGCCCGGCCACGATCCGGCGCTGGAACACCAGGACCAGGATCACCAGGGGGATCGTCACCAGGACCCCGGCCGCCATCTGGGTGCCGAAGGGGGTGTCGAACTTGGCGGCGCCGGTGAACTGGGCGATCCGTACGGTCGCCGTCTGCAACGCCTCGTTGTTGATCATGGTGACCGCGATGATGAACTCGTTCCAGGTGGCGATGAAGGCGATGATCGCCGTCGTGAACACGCCGGGCGCGGCCAGCGGCAGCAGCACCTTCCGGAACGCCGTGAACGCCGTACAGCCGTCGATCATGGCCGCCTGCTCCAGTTCGAGCGGGAGCTGACGGAAGAAGACCGTGAGGTTCCAGACGGTGAGCGGCAGCGCGAACGACATGGACGGCACGATCATCGCCTGGTAGGTGTTGATCCACCCGATGTCCGTGAACAGCTTCAGCAGCGGCACGATCAGCAGCGCCCCCGGGAACATGGAGACGGCGATGATGAGCGCCAGCACCACGTTCTTGCCCCGGAAGGTCAGCCGCGCCAGCGCGTAGGCGGTCATGGTGCCGACCAGCAGGGTCACGACGGTGGCGACCCCGGCGACGAGCAGGCTGTTGGCGAGCGCCCGGCCGAAGCCGCTGCCCTCGTCGAAGACGGCGGAGTAACTCTCCAGCGACCACGGCGCCGGCACCGGCGACTTGTCGTAGATGTCGGAGGTGCGGCGGAAACTGGAGACCACCATCCAGTAGAACGGCACCAGGCAGAACAGGGCGATGCCGATCAGCCCGGATCTACGCAGCAGCATCACGCGCCTCCCTTCTTGCGCGCCCGCACGTCCGACAGCAGGTCGGCGCCGAGCAGCTTGACGAAGACGAACGCGATCAGCGCGATGTAGACGAACAGCGCGGTCCCGTACGCCGAGGCCGGTCCGTAGTTCACGCGGGTGGCCTCGTCCCAGATCAGGCCGGACAGCGTCTCGACGGACTCCTTGCGTGGCCCGATGAGCACGTACGGCAGGTCGAAGACGCGCAGCGCGTCCATGAGCCGGAACAGCACCGCGACCAGCATGGCCGGCTTGACCAGCGGCAGCGTGATCCGCCAGAAGCGCTGGGCGGCGGTGGCGCCGTCCACGCGGGCGGCCTCGTGGACCTCGGCGGGGATGATCTGCAGCCCGGCCAGCACCAGCAGGCCGACGAACGGCGAGGTCTTCCAGACGTCGGCGATGACGACGGCGAGCTTGGCCCAGACCCCGTCGGCGGTCCAGAGGATGTCGGTGCCGAGGAGGGTGTTGGCGACGCCGTCCGCCTGGAAGATCCACTTCCACATGAGGCCGGACACCGCGGTCGGCACCGCCCACGGGATCAGGATGGAGGCCCGAAGCAGTGCCCGGCCTCGGAAGGCACGGTGCATGACCAGCGCCATCGCCGTGCCGAGGACGATCTCCAGCGACACGGTGACGACGGTGAACAGCGTGGTGTTGAGGGTCGCGTTGAGGAAGCGGTCGCCGATGACCCCGGCGTAGTTGGCGAACCCGGTGAACACCTCGCCCTCGACGATGAAGCCGTCGGCGTCGAGGCCGCCCGAGGTGTAGAACGACTCGCGGATCGCGGCGACGAGCGGGTAGAACACCACGAGCGCCAGCACGACCAGCGTCGGCGACACCATGCCCAGGGCGAGCAGGTTCTGCTCCTTGACGGCGGAGCGGGCGACCCGCCCGCTCCGCGCTCCCGTCCGGGTCGGCTGGGTCACTTGAGCAGGCCGCTCAGGGTGGTCTGGAGCTCGGTGAGCCCTTGGTCGGCCGGCTTGGCGCCGCTGAGGATCGAGTAGGCGGCCTCCTGGATGGCGGCGGTCACGTCGCCGTACTTGACCGCCGAGGGCCTGGGCTTGGCGGCCAGGATGGCCTCCTTGAGCGCGGGCAGGTAGGGGTAGAGCTTGATCAGCTCGGGGTCGTCGTAGAGCGCGGCCCTGGCCAGCGGGGCCGACTGCACCAGCGCGAACGCCTTGGTCTGCTCGGCCGAGGTGAGGAAGGCGAGGAAGTCCTTGGCCGTCTGCTTCTTCGTGGAGAAGGACGACAGGGCCACGTTGTTGCCGCCGAGGGTGCCGGCGCCGATGCCGCTCAGGCCCGGGATGGGGGCCACGCCCACCTTGCCGGCGACCTTGCTGGAGCCGTCCTTCTTGTTGGCGGCCTCGTACATGTAGGCCCAGTTGCGGTAGAAGAGCAGCTTGTTCTCCTGGAAGGCGACGCGGCCCTCCTCCTCCTTGTAGGTGATCGCCTCCTTGGGGATCATCCCGGACTTGAAGCCGTCGGCGAGGAAGCTCGCGCCCGCCTTGGCGGCGTCGGTGGTGAGCTGCGGCTGGCCGGAGTCGTCGAGGAACTGCCCGCCCGCCGAGTTGATCGCCTCGGAGAAGTTGACGGTCAGGCCCTCGTACTTGTCGTGCTGCCCGCTGTAACAGGCCATGCCCTTCTGCTTGGGCAGCACCCGGTCGCAGATCTCCTTCATCTCCGCCCAGGTCTTGGGCGGCTCCTTGACCAGGTCGTTGCGGTAGTAGAACAGGCCGGTGCCGGTGAACATCGGCATCGCGTACAGCTTGCCCCGGTAGCTGGCGGCCTCGACCGTCGGCGGCAGGAAGGGGCTGACGTCCACGCCGGTGAGCTCGTCCACCCAGCGGTTGGCGGCGAACTCGGCGGTCCAGACGACGTCGGTCAGGATCAGGTCGAAGGCGTCGGACTTGGTCTGCGCGTTCTGCATGAGCTTGCGGCGCTGTTCGTCGGCGCTCTCGGGGAGCAGGACGACGTTGACCTTCTCGTTCGGGTTCTTGGCGTTCCAGGCTTCGATGATCTTCGCGATGCCGTCGGCCTCGAACTTGCCGCTGGCGAAGGTGATCGGCCCGCGTCCCTCCCCGCCCGAGGCGGGACTGCCGGAGGCGGCGGTGCCGGAGGTGCCGGTGTTGCCGCACGCCACGAGGCTGACGCCCAGGATCGCGACGGCCGTGATGGTTCTAGCGTGCATGGGGAGTTCCTTCCAGGGTGACGGTGGTGCCGTCGAGGCGGGATCTTTCTGCCGCCCAGGCGATCAGGTGGCTGTGCAGGCTCTCGCGGGGAGAGGACAGCACCGCCGTACGGTCTCCGCTCTCGACCGCGGTGAGGAAGGCGTCGACCAGGCCCTCGTCGCCGCCGCCGTGCCCGCCCGCCGCGGTGCCGTCGCCGGCGGCCGTGGTGTCGATCTTCGTGGTGACGCCGGTGACGAAGTCGGTCACCCGCAGCACCTCGCCGTCTCCGTCGATGGAGCCGTGGGTGCCGAAGATCCGGGTCTGGCGGTGGGTCTGCGGTGTGAAGGCGGTCATGGTGAACGCGGCGGTGGCGCCGCTCGCGAACTCCATGTTCACGACCTGGTGGTCGACGACGTCGTTGTCGCAGGCGTACACGCATCTGCCGTAGGGGCCGGTGCGCAGCGCCCGCTCGATGCCCTCCTCGGACAGGTCGTCGGTGAGCACGGACACCGGCCAGACGTCGCGGCCGGCGAGCGGCATGTACAGCCGGGGTGCGGAGTAGGGGCAGGTGGACTCGACCGAGCAGTCGAGGCAGCGGTCGGCGGCGCCCTCCGGCCGGTTGTCCGCGGTGAAGTGCTTGAGCCCGCCGAAGGACGAGACCCGGGTGACGGGCTGGTCCATGATGTGGACGAGCCAGTCGAGGTCGTGGGTGGACTTGGCCAGCAGCATGAAGGTGGACTCGTCGGTGCGCCGCCAGTTGCCGCGCACGTAGGAGTGGGCCTGGTGCCACCAGCCGACGGGTTCCAGGTGCTGGACACTGATGATCTCGCCGATGCGGCCGGTGTCGAGCAGGTCCTTCAGCGTCCGTGTGTACGGCGTGTAGCGCAGGACGTGGCAGACGGCGAAGACGGTGCCGGCGCGTTCGGCGGCCTCGACGATGCGGCGGCAGTCCTCCTCGCGGACGGCCATCGGCTTCTCCAGCAGGATGTGGTAGCCGAGTTCGGCGAAGCGCACGGCGGGCTCGACGTGGTCGGCGTCCTGCGTGGCGATGACGACGGCGTCGGCCTGCCGGGGGAGCGCCGCCAGTTCGCGCCAGTCTGCGTAGTGGGCGGCCTGCGGATATCTGGCCCGGCGGCCGGGCACGGGGTCGGCCACCGCGACCACTTCGGCGCGTCCCGTGGCATGCCGGGCGTACCCGGCACCTCGCGAACCCGCGCCGACGACGGCCAGTGTCACCATGCAACCCTCCACATATGTAACCCATTCACGTATGTCGGCTGATGCTAGGATCCGAGGTCACATGGGTCAATAGGGAGAAGAGGTCACATTTATGAAACGAGGTCGCATAAGTGGCGGTTGACGCGTCTCTTCTCCGCCGGGTGAACACCCAGGTCACGCTGAAAGCCCTGCGCGTCGAGGGAGTCGCGACGCTGACGCGGCTCGGCCGCATCACCGGATTGTCGCGGCAGACCGTCGAAGCGGTGCTCGACGAGCTCGCTGGGCGCGGCTGGGTCAGGGAGATCCCCCCGGACGGCGGCGCGATGGGGCGGCCCGCGCGCAGATTCGGCTTCCGGGCCGACGCCGGATTCGTGGCCGGGGTGGACATCGGCGCCAACAAGATCCTCGTCGCGCTCGGCGACCTCAACGGCGAGGTGGTCGCCTGGGAACGGGTCTCGGTATCGGCCGAGGCCCCCGCCTCCGAGCGGCTGGAGATCGCCCGGCGGGCGACGCTCGCCTGCGTCGACGCCGCCGGGGTGCCCAGGACGCGGGTGTGGGCGGTGTGCGCGGGCACCTCGGGTGTCGTCGATCGCTCCGGCCGGGTGTCGCTGTCGATCGTGCTGCCCGGCTGGACCGGTGTCGACCTCGCCGGACTCGCCGGGGGCTGGTTCGGCTGCACGGGGCTGGCGGCCAACGACGCCAACCTGGCCGTGCGGGCCGAGCACTGGCGCGGGAGCGCGCAGCACGCGGCCGATGTCGTGTACGTGCTCGCCGGTCACCGGATAGGAGCGGGCGTCCTCATCGACGGGCAGCTGCACAGGGGGCGGACGGGCGCCGCGGGCGAGATCGGGGCGCTGCGCCAGGTCGCCTGGGAGGGCGCCGCCACCCGGCTGCTCGACCACGGCGAGGCCGGCACGGTCTTCGACGCCGCCCGCGCCGGGGACGCGGACGCGATCGAGGCCGTGGAGGGCTTCGCCGAGCGACTCGCGATCGGCGCGGCGGCGCTGGTGCTGGCCATCGACCCCGACCTGCTGGTGGTCGGCGGCGGCTACTCGCGGGCGGGTGAGGTGCTGCTGGAGCCCTTCCGCCGGCACCTGACCGAGCTGTGCCTGGGCGTGCCGGAGGTGGTCACCTCGACGCTCGGCGACGAGAGCGTGGCGCTGGGCGGGGTGCGCCTGGCCCTGGACCACGTGGAACGCGAGGTCCTCGGACTCTAGAAGGCGGCGGCCGTCTTCAGCAGCTGTTCGAGCACGACGTCCTCCGGCAGCTCCATGGTGTGGACGACGCCCCAGTGGACCGCGCCCAGCAGGGCCCAGCCGCGTACGGTGGCCCGCTCGTCCGGGTCGGGGCCGGTGAGCCTGGCGAGGATCTCGGCGCGGAAGTGGCCGATCAGCTCGCCGGGTGTGCCGGGCGGCGCCTGCTCGGCGCTGCCCAGGTCGTCCATGAGCAGGCGGATCACCGCGCGGTGCCGTACGGCGGCCGTGACCATCGCCTCGACCAGCGCCTCGCGCGTGTCGTACGACGTGGAGAGCATCCGCAGGATGTCGTCGGCGGCCGGGGCGATCAGTTCGGCGGCCAGCTTGCCCTTCGGGTGGAAGTGGTAGGCGACGGCGGTCTTGGTCAGTCCCACCTCGGCGGCGATGTCGGCCAGTGAGGTGGCGGCGTAGCCGCGCTCGGCGAACAGCCGCTGGGCGGCGGTGAGTATTCGGCCTCGGGTGTCGCTCCCGTGGTCGGCTGTGGTCATCGTCTCATTTCCCTGGTTTCGGTCATTTCGCTGTCTGTCGCCTCTACTGTCTGCACTGTAGGCGCTGTACGGGCGTACAGGACGGGCGTAACAATGACAGAGTTTCTCGGCAGGCTCGGCGGCTGGTGCGCGAGGCACGGCCGCGTCGTGCTGGCACTGTGGGTGGTCCTCGCGGCCGGGCTGATGCTCGGCAGCCTGGCGGCGGGCCGCCCGGTCAGCAGCGACGTCTCCATCCCGGGGACCGACTCGCAACGCGCGCACGACCTCGTGCGCGACGGGTTCGGGCCGGGCTACGACCCCGGCGGAACCGTGCAGCTCGTGCTGTACACCGCGCAGGGCACACTGGCGGAACCCGCGCGCAAGCAGGCCGTCGAACGCGTGGTCGCGGACCTCGGGCGGGCGCCGCACGTGGCCCGGGTGGATCCGCCGTACCGGCCGGGCGGCCTCGCCTCCAACCTGCGGATCGGTGTGATCACGGTCCGCATGAGCGGGCACGACCCCACCACGCTCGCCCAGAACACCGAGGTGCTGTCGAAGGCGGCGGAGCCGGCGCGCGCGGCCGGGATCGAGGTCGTGCCCGCCGACAACTCCACCCCGGCCGACAAGGAGATCAAGACCGGGCCCAGCGAGGTCGTCGGCGTGCTCTGCGCCCTGGTCGTGCTCGTGCTCGCCTTCGGCACGCTGGTCGCCGCGCTGGTGCCGATCTTCACCGCGCTGGTCAGCGTGGCCGCCGGCCTCGGCCTGATCGGACTGCTCGGCCACGTCGTGGACGTGCCCAAGCAGGCGGGCATCATGGCCACGATGATCGGCCTCGGCGTCGGCATCGACTACGCGCTCTTCCTGCTCTCCCGCCACCGCAGACTGCTCGCGAGCGGCGTGGGCGTGCAGGAGTCGGTGCGCAGGACGGTCGCGAGCTCGGGCGGCGCCGTGGTGTTCGCGGGCGGCACGGTCATGGTCGCGTTGAGCGCGCTCATGCTCGGCGGCTTCCCGCTGCTGCGCACGCTCGGCTGGATCACCGCCATCTCCGTGGTCTTCGCGGTGCTCACCTCGGTCACGCTGGTGCCCGCCCTGCTCGGCGTGCTCGGCACCCGGGTCAACGCGCTCAAGGTGCCCTTCCTCGGTCGCAGGGGCGGCGGCGAGTCCACCGGATGGGCCGGGCTCGGCCACTGGGTGGCGCGGCGGCCGTGGCGGGTCCTGCTCGGCAGCGTGCTGGTGCTGGGCGCGCTCGCCGCCCCCGCCCTGTCGCTCAAGCTGGGGCCGCTCGACGACGGGTACGGCCTGGCCGACTCACCCGCCCGCCGCTCCTACGAGCTCATGGCCACCGGCTTCGGCCCCGGCAGCAACGGCCCGCTGCTCGTCGTCGCCGACCTGGGCGCGAAGGCCGCCTCCGCCGCCGACCCCGTCGTGACAGACCTGGTGAAGCGGATCGGCGAGGTGGACGGCGTCGCGCACGCCGTCCCCGCCGCGCTGCACGAGTCCGGCCGCTCGGTGCTCGTCCAGGCGATCCCCGACCACGCACCGAGCGACCCGGAGGCGGCCGAGGTCGTGAAGCGGGTGCGCGCGCTCAGCCAGCCGGACCGGCCGCTGCACGTGGGCGGCGAGGTGGCGGCCCTGTCCGACGCCGGCGCCCGCGTCTCCGAGCGCACCCCGCTGGTCATCGGCGTGGTGGTGCTGCTCAGCGCGTTGCTCCTGCTGCTCGCCTTCCGCGCCCCCGTCGTCGCGATCAAGGCGGCGCTGATGAACCTGGTCTCGCTCGGCGCCGCCTTCGGCGCGCTCGCGCTGGTCTTCTCCCATGGCCTCGGCAGCGGCCTGGTCGGCATGGACGCGCCCGCCGGCGCCTCCTTCGTCGACACGGTCTTCTTCAGCGTGCCGATCGAGTCGTACGTGCCGCTGATGCTGTTCGCGGTGCTGTTCGGGCTGTCCATGGACTACGAGGTGTTCCTGCTGACCGCCGTGCGCCAGGCCTACCTTCGGCACGGCGACGACCGCCGCTCGGTCGCCGACGGGCTCGGCTCGACCGGCCGGGTGATCACCTCGGCCGCGCTGATCATGGTGGCGGTCTTCGTGGCCTTCATCGCCTACCCGGACCCGCTGGTCAAGACGTTCGGCGTGGGGCTCGCGGTGGCCATCGCCGTTGACGCCACGATCATCAGGGGCTTCCTGGTGCCCGCGACCATGGTCCTGCTGGGCCGGATCAACTGGTGGTGCCCGCGCTGGCTCGACCGCCTGCTGCCCGACCTGTCCGTCGAGGGGCACGAGGAGGACGAACCGGCCGAGCGCAGGGAGCCGGTCGGATCCGTCAGGGGATGATCACCGTACGGGCGACCCGCCCGGCGCGGACGTGGGCGACGGCGTCGCCGATCCGTTCCAGCGGCAGGCACTCGCTGATGAGCCCGGCCGGGTCGAGGCGGCCGCGCCGGACGAGCGCGGCGAGCATCGGCAGGTCGCGGTGCGGCGCCGCGTCGCCGCCCTGCGTGCCCATGAGGCGCCGGGAGGAGAACAGCAGCGCGGCGTCCAGCCGTACGTGCTCGCCGTGTGGCGGGCTGCCGACCATGACGGTGGTCCCGCCGGGGCGGGTGGCGGCGAAGGCGGCCTCCAGCACGCCGGGCACACCGGTGCAGTCGAAGGCGTACTCGGTGCCGCCGCGCACGACCTCGCGGACCTGACGCGGCAGGTCGGCGGCCACCAGCGTGTCCGTCGCGCCGAAACGCTCCGCGAGGGCGAGCTTGGCCTCCGACACGTCGGCGGCGACGATCGTGGCGGCCCCCGCGAGGACGGCGCCCTGGACGACGTTGAGGCCGACGCCGCCGCAGCCGACGACGAGCACGCTCGCGCCGGGGCGCACCCCGGCGACGTTGAGCACGGCGCCGACGCCGGTGACGACGCCGCACGCGAGCAGGCTCATCGCGGGGAAGGGGTCCTCGGGTGCCAGCCGTACGCACATGGCCGCGTTGACGACGGCGTACTCGGCGAACGCGCCGATGCCGATGAACCTGGGGGTCTCGACCCCGTCCAGCCTGATCCGGGGGGCGCCGCCGGCGATGGCGGTCGTGCGGGCGGTGCCGGAGCACAGGTGGAAGCGTCCTGCGCCGCAGGCGGCGCAGGCGCCGCACGGGCCGTTCATGGCGATGAGCACGGGGTCGCCGGGGGTCAGGCGGGTCACGCCCGCGCCGACGCTCTCGACGACTCCGGCGCTCTCGTGGCCCAGGATGTACGGTGGCCGGCGCACGAGCGCGCTCTTGCCGTCCAGGGCCTTGAGGTCGGAGCCGCACACGCCGGAGGCCCGGATCCGGACCCGCATCTCGCCCGGCCCCGGGTCGTCGATCTCGACCTCGCGGATCTCCAGGGGCCGCCCGAACCCGGTGAGGACCGCCGCTCGCATCAGCATGCCCGCACGATAGCAAGCAAATGCTTGGTTGAGAATCGCTGTCCGATGTAGTGGAACGCGAGCTGTACCTGCGTGACCTGGCAGCCTGGGTTCGCTACCTGAGGTAGTGGAGCTCAGGGTCGGGGTTGGCCTTGACCGCGTAGTAGAACTCGATGTCCCCGAGGTGACCCCTGATCTGCGCGACGTGCTCGCGCAGTGCGGGCAGGTCGTAGACGTAGGCCGGGTACCGGCCGATGGTCGCTGCGGTCGTCATCCTCACTCCTTGTGTAGCCGACACTCGATGATCTGACGGGTCTCATATCGCGGCTCCGTGGATGATGAGATCCCACAGTTCGTCCGCCCCTCGTTGTGTGGTTTGGGGGCTCAGGTAGTGGAGGAGGCCGGTGTTGGCGGCGATGATGCGGCGGATGCGATACACGCCACCGCAGGTGAGTTCCTCGTAGCTGACCGGCTGGCAGAGGCACGTGTGGCGGAGCACTCGGGCCGCCTTCCCGAAGCGGCGGCGCCACCAGTCGGCTTCGAGCTCCCACGTCACGGTGACGGGCTTCGGGCGGGCGGGAGCAGGGCAGTGGGGCTCGCCGCACCTGGGCCAGCGCTGGGCGGGCACCGGCAGCAGACGATCCGATGCCGCGTCCAGGCCGCTCACCGACCCTCCTTGAGCGGGAGGGTGGCGACGCCGCCGATAAACGTGGTGGGCTCGTCGAAGAACAGGTAGTGGATCGATTCGGGCGGCAGCTCGGCCCAGCTCCACCGGCCGCCGACCAGGTCCCGGACCTTCCGCGCGGGCCGGAGCCGTATCAGGATGCCCGCGTTGGCGCATGCGGCGGTGGCCGTCTCGATCGCCTGTTTCGGGAGGGTGCCGGGGTCCACGTGGCTGAGGATGAGCCTGCTGCCCGGCGGCAGTGTGTCGGCCAGGGTGCCCAGCACGGCGGTCAGTTCGCCGTCGGTGAGAAACTCGGCGAGCCCGGTCATCACGACGGCGACGGGCTCGGCGAGGTCGATCCGTGCGCGGACGTAGGGGTGTCCGAGAACGCTGCCGAGGTCGTCGCGTACGTCGGCCCGCATCACTTCGACGGCGGGGCCGTCCGCGAGCAGGGCGCGGGCGTGGGCGGTCACCACCGGGTCGTGGTCCACGTAGAGGACGTGGGCGTCCGGGTTGGCCTTGAGAGCCGTCTCGTGGACGGTTTCCCTGAGGGGGTATCCGCACTTGAGGTCCACGATCAGGCCGCAGCCGGACTCGGCCGCCGCCTCCACGGCCTCCAGGGCGAAGGAGCGGCAGGATTGCACGGCATAGGCCAGGCCGGGCAGCCAGAACTTCAGGCTTTCGGCGAGGTCCCGGTCGGGCGCGCGGTGATCCTTGCCGAGCAGCAGGTAGTCGTACAGGCGGGAGACATTGGGCCTTGTCGGGTCCAGCGCCGCGTTGAGGGCGATGGCCGTGTCACTCGTGGACACGCTCTGGTGAGGAAGCGGGACTGTGGATAGTTTGGTCATGGGTCAGGACCTCTTTCCTGATCAAGGGCTCGCCGCATGCCGCGACCAAACCGCGTGCGGTGAGCCCGTCTTGTTTCCGATGGGGCCATGACGGCTGTATTCGACACGCGCAGGACGTTCAGCGCGTGCTGTGTTTCGGCGGGTTCCGCTTTTCTAGCGACGGACCTGCGTTGATGACATAGTGAAGTCAGCTCGGGTGCACCGGAACAGTGATGGCGTAGACAATCTGTAGCCATAAATGGCTACAACTCATGGAGACCCGATGGATGAGAATCGCGAGCACAGTGACGTGGGTGCGGTCATCCTCGGCCTGGTCATGCGGCATTGGAGAGAATGCGTCCGAAATACGCCTATTCGTCCCATTGCTGACCAGTTGCGTACCCACTTCACCAACCTGGCTCGATGGGAGCGTGGTGAGCGACTCCCGCCCAAGAACAGGCTGCGCGAGCTGGACGCGGCCTACGGCACAGGTGATCTCTTGGCGTCTATCTACGCCTTGGTGACACGGATGAACACGCCCGCCGAGTTGGAAATCCGTGATGTGGGTATTCTCGATAGAGGTGCCCCAATTCGTAGCAATCATGGAGATGACGACATGGAGCGTCGCGCTGCTATGCGGCTACTTGCCGCTCTCGGAGCCGGAGCTGCGATCCCCGCGGGAAGCCTCGAAAGCCTCTTTTCCGGCGTCGATTTCGCCATAGGCGGTCGCGAGGGGCTTGGAGTAGATGACTGGGAACAGGTCGTGTGGGAGCACGGCTTGACATACCCGATACGTCCATCCGCCGAGCTGGTGGGCCGGACGACGGCAGATCTCGCCGAGATTTCACGTCTACTGGGTCGTGCCACGTCACCCGAGGTCCGCACAGGGCTCCTGCGCAGCAGCGCCGAGCTGGCCACTCTGCTCGGCATGGAGCTCGACGATGTCGGCCAGCACGATGCCGCGTCGCGTTCATGGATAGCGGCGCGGCGGGCCGCCGACGCTGCCGACGATCGGGATCTCCGGGTGTGGGTCCGGGCTCGGGAAGCGATGTACGCCTACTGGTCGGACCGTCCACATCAAGTCGCCTCACGTCTCGCCGACGACGCCGTGCAGATCGCGGACGGAGTGCCGAGCAGCGGCCTCGCCAGAGCCTTGGGCGTCCAAGCGTTCCTGGCCGCATCGCAGGGAGACGCGGCTAGAGCGTGGGCCGCTCTGGACGAGCTCCGGCGGACCTACGACCGGCTGCCGGCGTCAGTGACGAGTGACAACAGCACCACTCCGCTGTGGAGCTTCTCCGAACGGCGGATGCTGTGGGCCATCGCCTACCCGTCCGCGCTGATCGGCGAACCGGCCAAGGTCGACAAGGCCGTGAACGAGGCACTGCCGCTGTATCCGGACACCTTCGCCGGGGACCGAGTGGACCTCCACCTCATGCAGGTCCTCGGCGGCGTACGTGATGCGAACATCCAGGACGGCCTGGCCCAAGCGGTCACGGTCAGCGGTCAGTGGCCGATAGGCGCGTCCAGACGACGAATCATCGGACAGATCATCGGCTCTCTCCCGGACACGGCCCGAACTCTCCCGGCCGCCACCCACTTGAGGGAAATGACGGCCTGATCCTGGCCCTCCCGGCTGGCGACGCTGCCCTCCGCCTTCTCAGACCCGCCATTCCCGTCCGGTGCGGCTTTCTCGATCCGCGGGGCCGAACGGTCTGCGGCGACGGTGACCAGGGAGACACATCCGTGAGCAGCAACACCACGATCGGCGATGAGATCCGCGAGCAGGCGCTGCTCATCTGGGACTATCACCGGATGCGGCATCAGGCGCGGCCGTGCGACGCGGCGATCGGGCTGGGCAGCCATGACCTCGGAGTGGCCGATACCGCCGCCCGCCTCTACCACGACGGTCTGTTCTCCACCCTGGTCTTCTCCGGCGGCAACAGCCCCACCACCCGCGAGCGGTTCCCACGCGGCGAAGCCGTCCACTTCCGGGAGCGCGCCATCGACCTCGGCGTGCCCGAGCACGCGATCCTCCTCGAACCCGACGCGGGCAACACGGGCGCCAACATCGCCCTCTCGCGGAAGGTGCTGGCCGAAGCGGGGGTCATCCCGCGCAGCCTGCTCCTGATCTCCAAGCCGTACATGGAGCGACGCGCGTACGCCACGGCACGCCGGGTCTGGCCCGAGGTCCAGGTGGTGTGCGCCTCCGAGCCGCTGACGTTCGACGACTACCTCACCTCGATCGGCGACGGTCGGCTGGTCGTGGACATGCTCGTCGGCGACCTCCAATGGGTGATCGAGTACCCCAAGCTCGGCTTCGCCGTCACGCAGGAGGTTCCTGGCGAGGTGCATGCCGCCTATAAGGCACTTGTCCGGGCCGGATTCGATAGCCGACTTCTTACGCCCTGAGCCGGAGTTCACCAGCCGAAGAAGAGCAGCGATCCATCCGCCGGACCTGATTCCTTGGGCTGGCCGGTGACCGGAGGTACGTGCTCTGCTGGAGTTCCTAGCTGATCGTCCTGTTGCGTAGGCGACCATCTCGCAGCCATCCCGAGACTGTCTGGATCACTGCCGCTTGCCATGCCTGGCTCTGTGGGTTGTGGTACTGCGGGTCGTCGTGGACGGCGAAGGTGTGTTGCGCGCCCTCTACTTCGACCAGGTCGCAAGGGGCGGTGTACTGGGACACGGCCACGCGGGAAGACTCGATCGGTATGAGGGTGTCCTTGGTGCCGTGCACGATGAGGGTCGGAGCCTTGATCAAACCGATGGCGGTGTGTGGCTGCAGCCAGAAGACCTCGTTGAGAAGGGGCCGACCGTGCCTCAGAGTGGGCCTGAAGGTGATGGACCCCTGCACAGTGAGCTGGTGGGCGACTTCTTCGTCCAGATAGTCGTCGTGCCAGTAGGGGCGGCTGTCTATGGTGCGCTTCTTGTAGTCGAGCTGCGGGTTGAGCTGGACCAGTCGGGACACTTCGTCAGGTCGGTGGGCGGCGTAGTAGCCGCAGATGCCGCCTCCGAAACTTGTGCCGAGCAGACTCGTCTTCGCGACTCCGGTCGTTTCGCGGATCTGATGGAGTGCGGCACGGATGTCGTTGAGGATGGTCGCGAGGGTCAGTTCTTCTTGCCGGCCCTGACTCTCACCGTGCCCGCGCAGGTCGAAGCGCAGGGACGCCATTCCGGCATCGCTCAGCCCGCGCGCCAACCGGGTGAAGAATCCGCTCTCGTGCCGCGTTACCCCGCCCCCGTGAACCAGAACGACAGCATGATCAGGGGGTTCCGCAGGTGTGACGAGTGTTCCGGCCAGGTGGAGGCCGTCGAGGGTGCGGAAGGTGATTTCTTGCTCGGTTGCCGTCACAACCAGCAGCATACGAAACGAAGAAGGTCACTGACAGGGCCGCCACGACAGCGGGTGGCGTGGCGTTCAACGTCATGCTTGCGCCCTCGGGGAAGGCGATCGACCTGCGACACCCCGTTCGTGATTGCGTGCACCGGATTCTGGGCGCTGGGGGGAAGGTGTCAGGGGATCGGGCGATACGCAGGGCGTGTCGCCCGATCCTCAGTACAGCGCTTGCCTCGGTCGAGGCGTCGGTCAGGAGGTCAGGCGCAGGGACCTGACGTTGTCGTTGTGGCTGGCGGGCAGGCCGGACTGGTCGCCGGTCCGGTGGATCTCGGAGCCGCCGTAGTTGGCGGCCGTGTAGAGGCGGGCGTTGTGGCAGCGGTTGAACAGCCGGTAGGAGGAGACCCTGCCGCCCCACGAGCCGGTGTCCCGGAAGCCGTAGCCCTCGCCGTCGCAGGGGCCGAACCGGCCTTCGAAGGTGGTCGAGCCGCCCTGGTATCCGGCGTGCTCGTACCAGGTCGTGAGGAGGCTTGCCCGGTTGACGTGCAGGTCCTCCGCGTTGTCCGAGCAGGTCCTGGAGACGACGCGGGAGACCGACTCGCCAGGCTTGAGCGTGTCGAGGACGACCCGGCAGTGCCGTCCGGTCTCGGTGGGCGGGGCGGCCTGGGCGGGCAAAACGCCCACGGCGGCGATCGAGAGCAGGGCCGCGCCGAGGGCGGAGGCGCCGAGTGTGATTCGCATTCTCTTCTCCAAATCGCAGGTCCGAACGCTCAGACAGCGGAATTGCCGTGCGGTGTCGGGGGCTGGCCCGTCGCGGTGTTCCGCCGTCCTCGCCCATGACGCTGTCATTCGCGCTGCTACCAGGTGGAATGCGGCAGGTCGCCCTGGTGATCCCGCCATCCTCTTTTTGCGGTCAGGTGAACAAGCGGCCCGCGTCGATTCATGGCCGGGCGTGTGGCGGCTTTACCAAGCGTGCGCTAGTTTGGTGGCGTGGATCTCGACTTCACGCCCGCAGAACTGGAGTTCCGCGCCACCGTCCGCGCCTGGTTGGCCGCGCACACGCCCGCCGCGCTGCCGTCCATGGACACCGCCGACGGCTTCGCCGCCCACCGCGCGTGGGAGGCCGTGCTCGCCGCCGACCGGCTGTCGGCCGTCTCCTGGCCCCGCGAGTACGGCGGACGCGACGCCACCCTCGTCGAATGGCTCATCTTCGAGGAGGAGTACTGGGCGGCCGGAGCCCCCGGCCGTGTCACCCAGAACGGGATCTTCCTGCTCGCCCCCACCCTCATGCGCTTCGGCACACCCGAGCAACGCGCCCGCTGGCTGCCCCGCATGGCCCGCGCCGACGACGTGTGGGCGCAGGCGTGGTCGGAACCCGAGGCGGGCAGCGACCTGGCCGCCCTCACCTCCCGCGCCGAACGGGTCCCCGGCGGCTGGCGCCTGTCCGGACACAAGACGTGGAGTTCGCGGGCGGCGTTCGCGACCCACGGCTTCGGCCTGTTCAGGACCTCGGGCACCCGCCACAAGGGCCTGACGTACTTCCTGTTCCCGCTGGCCGGGGCCGACGTCCGTCCCATCGCGCAACTCGACGGCGAGACCGGGTTCGCCGAGATCTTCCTCGACGGGCTGCGCGTGCCGGACGACATGGTCCTCGGCGCGCCGGGCGACGGCTGGCGGATCGCCATGGCCACCACCTCCTCCGAACGCGGCCTCGCCCTCCGCAGCCCCGGCCGCTTCCTCGCCACCGCCGACCGGCTGCTCGGGCTGGCCACCGACGACCCCGTGCTCGCCGACCGGGCCGCCCGCTGCTGGATCGACGCCGAGGCCTACCGGCTGCACACCTTCGCCACCGCCCGCAGGCTCGCGGACGGCCACGAGATCGGCGCCGCCGCCAGCATGGGCAAGATCTACTGGTCCGAGCTCGACCTGCGCATGCACACCCTGGCCATGGACATCCTCGGCCCCCGGGCGGCCGCCACCGCCTGGCACGACGGGTACCTGTTCGCGCTCGCCGGGCCCATCTACGCGGGCACCAACGAGATCCAGCGCAACATCGTCGCCGAACGCGTCCTGGGGATGCCCCGATGAACTTCGCCTTCACCGACGACCAACTCGCCTTCGCCGGGGCGGTGCGGGAGGTGCTCCGTACGCACTGCCCGCCCGCCGCGCTGCGCACCGAGCGCACCCCTGCCTGGGAGCAGCTTGCCTCGCTCGGGCTGTTCACCGCGCTCGTCCCCGAGACGGCCGGCGGGCTCGGACTGCGGCTCGCCGACCTCGTCCCCGCGCTGGAGGAGACCGGCCGGGCGTGCCTGCCGGGACCGGTCGCCGAGACCGCCGTCGCCGGGCCGTACCTGGTGGCGGAGCCCTCGCTTTCGGCCGGCCTCAAGGTCGCCTTCGGCCCGGCGGAGCTCGTGGCCGACGCCGACCTCGCCGACCTGATCGTGTCCTGTGGCCGGATCTCCGGTACGGCGAGGCTCCAGCCCGTGCCCGGCACCGACCCCTGCCGGAGGATGTTCGAGGTCGAGCTCGCCGGGTCCGCGCCCGTGGACACCTCCGTCGCGCTGCCGCTCGTCACCGTGGCCACGGCCGCGCAACTGCTCGGCGTCGGCCACCACCTGGTGGACGGCGCCGTCGCCTACGCGCGAGCCCGCACGCAGTTCGGGGTGCCGGTGGGGTCGTTCCAGGCGGTCAAGCACCAGCTCGCGGACGCGGCCGTCGCGCTCGAGTTCGCCGCGCCGCTCGTGTACCGGGCGGCGCTCACGGCCGGGCCGCCCGCGTCGGCCTCGGCGGTGCGGGACGTCAGCGCCGCCAAGGCGGCGGCGGGGGAGGCCGCCATGCTGGCCGCCCGGGTGGCGCTCCAGGTGCACGGGGCCGTGGGGTACACCGAGGAGCTGGACCTGCGGTTCTGGATGGCGCGGGCCCGGTCCCTGTCCTCCTTGTACGGCACCAGCGCCCGGCACCGGGCCACCGTACGGGCCACGCTGACCTCCGCGCCCCGGTACCCGTGAGAGCCGGACCCCGGGTTCCACTTCCAGGCAGGTCAGCGGAAGTCCGCGACATGGTCGCGGGCCCATTCGGCGTAGCCGCGCGGGGGGCGCCCGGTGACCTGCTCCACGTCCGGCCAGACCCGCATCAGCGCCGACCAGTCCTGCTCGGCGTAGCCGCCGTCGTCCGGGGCGGCGCCGCCGTACTCGACGAAGCCCAGCACGAGGTCGGCCGACTCGGCGGCGAACCCGCCCTGCGCCCTCATGAGCTCACGGGCGCGCTCGCGGCTGACCTCCTCGTAGCGGACCTCCTCGCCCAGCGCCGCGCCGATGGCCGCGACCTGCTCGCGAACGGTGACCAGGCCCGGCCCGGTCAGGGTGTACGCCTTGCCGTGATGGCCGTCCCGCAGCAGCGCGGCGACGGCCACCGCGGCGATGTCGGCCTCGTGGATCAGGTTCATCGGCTCGTCCGCGAACGGGTGGCGCACCACCCGCTCGGCCCGGATGGACGGCGCCCAGATCTGCAGCAGGTTCGTCATGAAGCCGCACGGCCGCACATGCGTCCATTCCAGCCCGGACTCCTCCACCGCCTGCTCCACCGGGCTGACGTGCAGACCGGCGGTCACCGACGCCGCCGACAACACCACGATGCGCCGTACGCCCGCCCGCCGGGCCAGCGCGACGACCTCACGGGCGCTCTCCTCCACCGGGAACAGGTACAGGCGGTCCACGCCGTCCAGCGCGGCGGCCACGCTCGCGGGTGCGGTGAGGTCGCCCGGGACGACCTCCACCTGAGGCGGCAGCCCGGCCGCCGCGGGGTTGCGGGTCAGCGCCCGCACCTCGGGGCCCGCCTGTACGAGCTGGTCCACCACATGGCGGCCGACGATCCCCGTCGCTCCGGTCACCAGGATCTTCATCTGCGTCGCCTCCGCTGTGTCGTTCACGAGAGCAACGTTAGAGTGGCTTCCGGTCACTTTCTGACCGGAAGGCGGGGGAGTCTGGGAATCATGGCGAACACGAGCGCGCGCATGCTGCGACTGCTGTCCCTCCTGCAGACCCACCGCCACTGGCCCGGCCTGGAGCTGGCCGACCGGCTCGCCGTCAGCGAGCGCACCCTGCGCCGCGACATCGATCGGCTGCGTGAACTCGGCTACCCGGTGCACTCCGGCCGAGGCTCCGCCGGTGGCTACCAACTGCGGTCCGGCATCGCGATGCCGCCCCTGCTGCTCGACGACGAGGAGGCCGTCGCCATCGCCGTCGGCCTGCGCACCGCCGCCGGCGGAACCGTCGAAGGACTGGAGGAGACGTCGCTCCGCGCGCTGACCAAGGTCGTCCAGGTGATGCCACCCCGGCTGCGCCGCCGGGTGGACGCCCTGCGCGCCTTCACCGTCACCGCGCCGGCGGGCGGTCCCCAGATCGAGGCCGCCACGCTCACCGTGATCGCCCAGGCGTGCCGCGACGACGAACGCCTCACCTTCACCTACACCGCCCCGTCCGGCGAACCGGACACCCGGCTGGTCGAACCGCACCGGCTCGTCTCGCTCAAGCGCCGCTGGTACCTGGTCGCCTGGGACCTCGACCGCGCCGACTGGCGCATCTTCCGCCTCGACCGCCTCACCGGCCCGGCCGCCACCGGGGCCCGCTTCCGGCCGCGCGAGCTGCCCGCCGCCGACGCCGCCGCCTACGTCGCCGACCGGCTCGGCGCCCGCCCCACCCGCTACGACATCACCGTCCGCTTCCACGCCCCGGCGGGTACGGTCGAGCCGGTCGTCGCAGTCACCGGCGGCCACGTCGAACCCGTCGACGACCGCTCCTGCCGCCTTCGCATGCAGGTGGACGCCTTCGACTGGCCGGTGTTCATCCTCGCCGCGGTGGGCGCGCGCTTCGACGTCGTCGATCCCCCCGAGTTCCGCGACCACCTACGCGACATCGGCCGGCTCTTCCTGCGCGCCGGCACCTCCGAGCAGGGGCGCGGTCACGCAGGGGGGCGAAGGACACCTCGTCGCTCGGGGTGACGGGGGCTGCGTCCGCCGACGCGTGCGCCGGCGCCGGAGGGACCGGCGGCTCCTTGCCGATCAGGGGTGGAAGGTGTCGAAGTAGCCGGGCGGGAGTTTGTTCAGCCAGGCGTGTGCGACGCCCGTCCAGCCGATGCGCAGGAAGTCGGCCTTCCCGTCGGCGTCGAGGTCGGCGAACTGGATGTCCTTCGGCGGCACCTCGGCGTCGCCGGCGATCCGTCCGATGTCACGGAAGGTGCCGCCCGAGCCCCTGGGCCCTTCGTTGATCCACGCGCGCGCGCCGCCTCTGGCGGTGATGAGGATGCGGTCGGCGCGTTTGTCGCCGTTGAGGTCGGCGTAGCGGATCTCGCGGGGGTTCTCCAGAGGGCCGCTGATGCGCTGGAAAGGGGTCCAGTCCAGCCACTTGCGGCCGTCCATGACCTGGAAGCCCCTGTTGTACCAGGCGGCGGTCGCGCCGTCCTGGCCGATCACCAGGTAGTCGTCGCGGCCGCCTCCGGTGACGTCGGCGAATCGGATCTTCGCGGTCGGGTCGATGGCCAGTGGGCCGCCGGTGGAGCCGTTGTCGAAGACGCTCGCCACGCCGTCGTACTTCTTCATGCACATGCGCGCTCCGGCCGGAGCGTCGGCGTTCCAGGTGTGGGCGTCCACCTGCCCGGTCAGATGCACCACCAGGCAGTCGGGGAAGCCGTCACCGTCGACGTCGGCGAAGCGCAGCATGTTGCCGACCGCGCCGGCGGGGGGCCGGTAGGAGTTCTGGCCCTCCACGAAGGGCACCCAGTCCTTGCCTGAGGGGCCGCCGTTCCACCAGAAGCGGAAGTTCTGGTCCTTGTCGACGGTGACGAACTCGGCCTTGCCGTCCTTGTTGACGTCGACCATCCAGAACCGGTTGGTGGAGGGGAACTGCGTGCTCTGGATGACGCCTCGGTCGTCCCAGTGCGGGCCCAGCAGGTTCGGGTCATGCGGCGGCGGGTTGCTCACGCCGTCGCCACGGTCGAGCATCCCGCAAGGGTCGGTGCTCGCGTCCGGCGCCTGCGGATGCGGCTTGCGGATCAACCCCCTGTCCTTGGCCTGGCGAGCCGCCTTCACGAAAGCCTCGCCGATCTTGCGGTAGCCTTCGCCGTTCGGGTGGACGCCGTCGGAGACGAGGTCGGACGGACCCAGCCCGGAGATGTCTGTGTACACCACCCGCAGGCCGTCCTGGGCCAGCCGCTCCGCCAACTGGGCGATCTGGGCGGTGAACGCCTCGCCGCGCTGGTCGGTGCCGACGTCGCGGAACGGCTGCATGCCGGCCACCAGCACGGTCACGCGCGAGTCGTCCGCGATGACCTGCTTGATCAGGGATTCGAGCCGCCCGATCGCACCGCCCATCTGGTGGTCGAAGAAGACGTCGTTCCCGCCCGCGATGAGCGTGATGAGGTTGGGCTGGTACGTCTTGACGGCGCACTGCGCCTTGCCGGCGATCTCCGAGATCTTGAACCCCCGCCAGCCCTCGACCTCCCGGTCCGGCATGGTCCCGACCCGCTTGGAGCCGACCCAGTTCACCAGGGGAGTGGTGTCCTGGGCGGCGGCCGCCATGCCCGGGCCCGCGAACAGGTCGTTTAACCCCCGGTCGGCCACGTTCCGGTAGCCGTTGCCGTCCGGGCTGTACTCCCCGAACGTGGTGGACGACCCCAAGCCCATCACCCGCAGCGAATCCGCGGGGCCGTCGTCGGCCCGGTGCGGGGTGTTCGGGTCCGGCATCCCCGGCGGCAGGATGTTGGTGGAGGTGTTGAACTCGAAGGTCAGGCCCTTGCGAGCCTTGTCAAGGTCCGTCCGGAACACATCGTTCTCGTCCTTGAGCGCGAGGGTGGCCGCGACCCAGTCGTGGCCGGTCAATCTGTCCCGCACCCCTGGGGGGAAGCCGTTCCAGCTCACCAGGTCCGGGAAGTGCCAGCTCCGGTTGCCGTCCTCCGGCTCCTGGGCGGGAACGGAGAACCGGAACGCGTGCGAGGAGCCGCCGTCCTTATGGTAGACGATCTTCGGATGGGTGCCGGAGAAGTCGACGTCCGCCGCCGGCTTGATGTGGTAGTTGCCGTGGGCGGAGGCGGCGACGTATCTGAGCTGATCGTCCTGGGTCCAGACCACGACGTGTTCCCAGTCGTGCCGGTGCCCGCAACGCGAACAGCCGAGCGGCGTGGTCTGGTCCTTCTGGAAGTACAGCGCGTACTTGTGGGCGCACCATCCGTTGGCGTTGCAGCGGGTGCGCGCGTACATGTTGCTGTTTTCCAGATCGGAGGCGTCGCGGCACGAGCCGTCGAGGGCGCCGGTGGGGCTCAGGCCGGGGTTCAGGGCGCCGTCGACGCCGACGGCCACGGAGGGGTAGCAGCCGTCCCTGTCGTAGGCCATGTAGGGCTGGTACTTGAGCTGGACGGCGCTGGCGTTCTGGGGGATCTCGGGAGGCGGCGGCTCGGCCCATGCGGGCGAGCTGAGACCCACGACCCCCAAGCCGGCGACCAGGACCACTGTCAGCGCATGAGCCGCCATACGCGACTTCACACGGCGAGGGACACCATGGCGACCGCGTCGGCGGTCGAAGGTCTTGCGGAGGGGTGACTTCACAACTCCACCAAGGCTAGGGATCTTCTGGCGGGTGTAGTCTCGGCCGTCTCGCTGATCGCTCGACAGCCCATTTGATGACCAATCAATGACCAAACCGACAGAACAGGTCGTACACGGCGCACTGCCGACCGCGTCTGCGAGGAGACACCAGCCGAGGTACGCCGCCCGTGGTCAGACGCTGGGGACCCGGTGGCGGCGGCCGCGCAGCGGCGCGTCCTGGGCGAAGCCTTCGATGGGCGGCAGGAACAGGCCGGTGGCGGGTTCGTCGCCGCCCGGCCGTACCCCGGTGCCCCCGGCCGCCCCGGTGCCGGTCGCTCTGGTCACGGAGCGGTCGGTCATCACGCCGCCGGTCATCACGCCGCCGGTCACGACGGCGCTGGTCACGACGGCGCCGTCCCGGCGCGTGGCACGGTGGCGGCGGCCGCGCAACGGGGCGTCGTCGGTGAAGGCGGCGCTCATGGTGTCGTACGTCCCGCCGTACGCGTCTGAGGGCAGGACGTCCCGGAACCGGGTGTCGTCCGCGAGCGGGTTCGGCAGGGACAACTGACTCCGCCGCCTGCGCCCCTGGTAGGCCGGGTCCGTGTCGTCCTGGAAGGCGCGCAGCCCCTCGGAGGTCGCGTACGCCCGCTGGGGTCGCGGCCCCTTGCCGGTCTGCGTGTGGCGGACGGGCGCGGACTCTGCGGACCGCCGTGTGTGAGGTGCCTCCGGCCTGGTACGGCGGGGCCCGGCGGCGAAGGCGTCGAACGGGGCGCCGGCCCGCGCGGTGGCGGCGTCGAGGTGCGCCAGCGCGCGTGCGGTGAGCGCGTCCAGATCGACCGTCGGCCGCCCGCCCGCGTCGGCGGCGATGTCACCGGTGACCGGCTCGCCAGCCATACCCCGACCGGCGGACCGGCCCGTGGTGGGGGTGTGGACGCCGCCCGCGTTCTGGGCTGCGGTGTCGTCAGGGGCGCCGGTCGTGGGCCGGCTCGTGGTGAGCGGGGTGCCGTCCGTGATGCGGGGGATCGCGGCGGTGTCTTCGGTGAAGAGGATCGCCGCCGTGTCGAGCGGCGTCTCGTCCGCCGCGGGGAACGCCGGAGCGCTGCCCGTGGACGCCGCCTCCGGGCCGCTGAGAGGTCGGTGGGCGGGCTCGGGAGCGCCGCCCCTGCCGATCTGCGGCTCTGAGGCGCCGAGTGCTCTGCGCGACCGCTCCCAGGCGCCTCGGCCCATGAACCGGCGCTCGGAGCCGCTGTTCCCGATGGACGGCGACTCGGGTCCGCTCGATCCGGGCGTCCCGGATCCAGGAGCGCCGAACTCCATGCGCTGCCGGGTGAGGCGTGTGTCGTGGGAGACCGTCGTCCGTGCGCCGCCGTTACCCCGGTGGTCGGGCGCGCGGAAGGCGTCGAAGGCGCTGAGGTCTCGTGTGGCGGACTCCGAGCCCATGGCCGCGCCCACGATGGCGGACTCCGCGCCGACGGGGGCTCCCACGGTGGCGAGTTCGGGCGTGTCGAAGGTGACGAGGTCGTGCGTGCCGAGGGCGCTGAGGTCGGGGGTGGTGACGGTCACGAGGTCGCCTGGCACGGCGGTCGTCGCGAGGCTGCCGAGCGTGGTGGCGGTCGCGAGGTCGCCGGGTACGGCGGTGGTCGCGAGGTCCCCGAGTGCGGCGGCCGTCGTGAGGGAGGGCGCGAGGGTGGGCGTCGCCGCGGCCGATCTGGCGAACACCGGCTGGAATCTCGGTGTGCGGCGCGGGCGCCGACGGCGTCCACGTCCGGGCTTGGTACGGGGGACCGCGCCGACCGTCGCCGGGGGCGCCGGCCGTACCCGCGACTGCCTGGACTTGGCCACGGCCAGTACGGCGAGTGCGGCGATCAGCGCCGAGCCGATGAGGGCCGGGGAGTCGAGCGCCTGCGAGGTGGACGACGGCGAGGCATCCACGATCACCGGAAGGGGCGCGGTGGTCGTGGCACTGGTGTCGGCCGTCGAGTGTTTGGCGTGTTTGCCCTTCCTCGGGGCTTCTGTGGTGGCCCGTCCATGCGCCGCCGCGTCACCCTGCGGACTGCCCAGGGTGGCCGCGTCGGTCCGGCCCTGCGGCGTCGTCTGGCCCTGCGGCGTGGGCTGCCCCTGCGGTGCGGGCCGGTCGGCGGGCTGCTGGGGCCGGGCCGCCTGGTCCTGAGGGGACTGGACCTGATTCTGGGGCGACGCCTTCTGCCCCGACTGCTTCTGCCCGGCCTGCTTCTGCCCCGCCTGGGGCTGCCCGGCCTGAGGTTGGGCGGCCTGAGGTTGGGCGGGCTTGTTCTGGGCGGCCTGTGGCGCCTGGGGCTGCTGCACGGGCTTCGCGGGCTGGGCCAGCGTCTGGCGGCCGTCGGCGGAGGTCGCCGGGTTCCCGCCCGGCGTGCCGGGAACGAGGGCCAGCGGGCCACGGGCGTGGTGCTGGGCGGCGGAGTCCGAGAGGCGGGGGATGTGCGCGGCGAGGCTCTGGGAGGCGCCCGTCTCCATACCGGTTCCGGCGTTGGCCTCCTTGAGCTGTTCCTCGGCGGCGCGTTCCGCCGCCTCCTTGTCCAGCCTGGCCTTGATCTTCTCCGGGTAGCCGTACCCGACGACCTTGTCGGTGTCGCGCTTCTTGCGCTTGGCGACGCCGCCGTCGATGTTGCCCTCGATGGTGTAGATCTTGCCGCCCTCGACCCGGGTCACGATGCCGACGTGGTCGATGGCGTCGATGTTGTTCGTGCCGCGCCAGTCGTAGAAGACGATCGCGCCGGGCTTGGGGGTCTTGCCCCAGGCGTCCTGCTCGCGGAACCACTTCGCGTGCGCCACCGTCCAGGCGAACTGCCCGATCCAGTCCTGGTAGCCGAGCTTGTACGCGGCCCAGGACAGGTACATGTCACACCAGGGAGCCCCGCTGTAGTCGGCGTCGAACTCGACGGTCTTGCCGTACCAGTCGCCGAACTTCGTGTACAGGCTGCCGGACTTCTCCCGGTAGCCGAGCTGGCTCTCCAGCAGGTCGATGAACTTCTTCATCTCGGGGGTCATGGACGTCCGGTGGCACCTTCCGCGCAGCCTGGGTACTGCACCCAACCCAGGACACGAGTGACGACAGAGGAGGAATCTACTCTTCCGTGATAGGTGAGGCTACAGGTTGGTAACAACAGGTCAAGCATCCGCAAAGTACCGGTAATCCCAGGACTCCATATAAAACCGCTGGTCAACCGCGTGTCCAGAAATTTCGTGGTTTGGTGGCAAAGTTGCTCTGGAACATCATTCGGTAGGCTGCGTTCCATGACGATCGAGGCGGCCACCGGGGAATCCCGCATCACGGCACTCTGCGCGCTCTCCCAGCAGGTCCGCGAGCTGATGGATGCGACCGCCCTCACCGACGTGCCCGAGGACGAGCTGGAGGCGATCACCGCCGACGTCGCCGCGCTCACCGCCCGCCTGCGCGCGGTCGCCCGTGAGACGCCGCAGCCCTTCGAATTCGCCCCTGACGGCACCCTGCGCCACCTCGGCAACGCCGTCACCGGCGCCGCCAACCCGCACGCCCTGCCGCTCGTCGTCACGAGCGACGGCGAGAGCGTCCGGGCCGAGCTGTCCTTCCGGCCGCTGCACGAGGGCCCGCCGGGATCGGTGCACGGCGGGATCTCGGCGATGATCCTCGACCACGTCCTGGGGCAGGCCGTCGTGGTGGCCGGGTTCGCGGGCATGACGGCCTCGCTCTCGGTGAACTACCGCAAACCGGTCCCGTACGGTGTCCCGCTCGTCGCCACCGGCGCCTTCACCCGCAAGGAAGGGCGCAAGACCTGGGTCGAGGGGCGCATCGCCCTCACCGACGGCACCGTCCTGGTGGAGGCCACCGGCCTGTTCGTCACCCCCGCCGCCTGGCTGGGAGAGTAAGCCTCCGGCGTGAGGGCGTGGGGGCGCTGACGGAGGGCGTGAGGGCGCTGGGCACGTAGGCTTGGGGCCATGGCAACGGCCAGGGAGACGGTTTACACGACGCTCCGCGAACGTATCGTCGACGGCGACCTGCATCCCGGCCAGCGTCTCGTCGAGCGGGATCTCGCCGCCGAACTCCAGGTCTCACGGGTGCCGGTGCGTGAGGCGCTCGGACGGCTGGAGGCCGAACGGCTCGTGGTGCTCGTGCCGCGGCAGGGTGTGCTGGTCAGCCCGTTCGCGCCGCAGGACGTCAGCGACTTCTTCGACGTACGGGAGAGCCTGGAGGTCCTCGCCGCCCGGCTGGCCGCCGCGCGCGTCGACGACGCCGGGCGGGCCCGGCTGCAGGCGGCGCTCACCCGGGCCGACGAGGTGACACGCGAGGGCGACGCGCGGGCCATCGCGCTCGCCAACGCCGCCTTCCACACGGCGGTGGTCGAACTGTCGGGCAACGCGCTGCTCATCGACATGATGCGGCCGCTGGAGGCGCGGATGCGGTGGCTGTTCCGCCTCACGCACTACGACCCCGAGCAGCAGTGCGCCGAGCACCACGACCTGTACGCCGCCGTGGCGGCGGGTGACGCCGACGGGGCCGCCGCCCAGGCGCTGCGCCACATCCGGTCGGGCCGCGAGCGTTCGGTCGAGCGAGCCGCAGGCTGGGCCGCCGTCGACCCGGTGGCCGCCACCCGCACCAGACGCCGCCGCCCGTGACCCGCCGCGCGCAAGGGGACGGGGGTGGTCAGTAGCCTGCGCCGGTCAGGAGTCCGCCGTCCACGGTGAACTCGCTGCCCGTGCAGTAGCTCGACCGGTCGCCGGCCAGGAAGGCCACCACGTGCGACACCTCTACCGGTTCGGCGATCCGTTTGATGACCATGGCCTTGGCGAACAGGTCGCCGTCGAGGTCGGCGGTCAGGTCCGGGTCGAGCACCATCGGCGTGGCGATCGCCCCCGGATGCACGGAGTTGACCCGGATCCCGTACCGCGCCAGCTCGCGGGCGGCCGCCTTGGTCACCCCCCGGATCCCGAACTTCGAGGCGGCGTACGCCGACAGCCCGGCCGCGCCGACGAACCCCTCGATGGAGGAGATGTTCACGATCGACCCGCCTCCCGACTCCCGCATGGGGCCGGTCGCCGCGCGGACTCCGAGCCAGGTGCCCTTCAGATTCACCGCTATCACCTGATCGAACTCTTCAGGCGACATATCAGCGATGTAGCGAAATTTCAGGATCCCGGCGTTGTTGACCAGCACGTCCAGCTGCCCATGGGCCTCCACCGCCGTGCCCAGGGCCCGCTCCCATTCAGCGGGGCTCGTCACGTCGTGTGGGACGAACACCGCTCCGGTCTCCTCCGCCAGCGCCCGTCCCTCCTCCTCCAGGACGTCGCCGAAGACGACCCGCGCCCCCTCCTCCAGGAACAGCCGCACATGCGCGGCCCCCATCCCGCGCGCCCCGCCCGTGACGAACGCGACCTTGCCGTCAAGCATCCCCATGACGCCCTCCTGCCACGACGGCCACCGCCGCCGCCTCCATCGAAACGTAGACGGGTATCCCGGCCGCGCCGACGATCTCCCTGACCGCCTCCTCGACCCCGGGCGGCGCGCACTCGGCGTTCCTGACGACCAGCGTGATCCGGGCCGGGACGGACTCCTGCGCCGCCGCCAGCGCGCTCGCGTAGCCGAGAAGGGGTTCGGGGCGGGTGCCGTACGAGAAGAAGCTCTGCACGTTGACGTGCGCCAGCACGTCCCGGTACGGCGCCGCGACGGCCGCGACGACCGAGCGCACGAGGTCCTGACGCCCGCGCGGACCGACCGGGATCTCCAGCGGGTTGGCGAGCGAGCCGCCGACGTCCAGTGCCGCCAGCGACTCCCGCGCCTCCTCGGGGAGCGGCCGCAGGCGCAGTCCGGCCCGGTCGAGCGCGTCGGCGGCCAGCACCCCGGCGCCGCCGCTCGGACCCACCACGAGCACCCCGGTGCCGGACACCGGACGCCCGCCGTGCGCCTGGAAGTAGCAGAGCGCGCCCACGAGGTCGTCCTGCCCGGTGACGAGGGCGGCGCCGGTCTGGTCGGCCAGCGCCTGCCAGACGCGGCCGTCACCGGCCATCCCGCCGGTGTGCGAGGCCGCCGCCCGCTGCCCCTGGGCGCTGCGCCCGCCGACCAGCAGGACCAGCGGCTTCGGGCAGGCGGCCATCGCCTCGAACAGCTCCCGACCGTCGCGCGGGTCCTCAAGGTACAGGCCGACGGCGGCGGTGTACGGGTCGCCGGTGAGCCAGCGCAGCAGTTCGGCGGGGGTGACGTCGGCGGAGTTGCCCACGGTGGCGACCCGGCTGAAACGCAGTCCGCGCCGCTCGCCCACCTTGATCACCTCACCGGCCAGGCCGCCGCTCTGGGAGATCAGCGCGATGCCGCCGGGCGCGCCGAGGCCACCACCGGTGAAGGTCTGGCGGCCGCGCGGGCTGTACACGCCGAGGCAGTTCGGGCCGAGCAGGCGGGTGCCCGCCGCACGGGCCGCCGCGACCAGTTCCGCCTCCAGGTCCTGCCGTCCGCTCTCGCCGAAACCGCCGCTCACGACCTGCGTGTACGGCACCGCCCCCGCCTGCCGCACCACCTCGGCGCACCGCTCGGCGGGCACGGACACCAGCGCGTAGTCCACGTCCGCAGCCGCGAGGGAGGCCACCGCCGGGACGCCGGACACCTCGGCCGCCGTCGGGTGCACGGCGACGACGGGCGTCCCGGCCTCCCGGTAGAACTCCAGGAACATGTTCCCGAACGTCGGCCGCCGCGCGGACGCCCCGACCACGGCCACGCGCCGGGGCTCGAACAGCGGCCCGAAGTCCGCCGGAGCGGGCGCGGGCGGCGCCGTCGCGGTGCTGGGGCCGGGGATGTACCTGATGTCCACGGCGCTCACGCCCGCCCGGGTGGCGATCAGCGGATTCAGCTCGAACTCGCCCAGCTCCAGCCGTTCCCACAACCCGCCCTCACCGCCCAGCGCCAGCAGGGTCGCGACCACCGCGTCCAGGTTCACCACCGGCCCGCCCCGGTAGCCGTACAGCAGCGGGGCCCCGCGCAGCGACGCCAGCATGCGGCGTGCCTGCGTCTCCGTCACCGGGCAGAGCCGCAGCGCGGTGTCGGCCAGCGCCTCGGTGAAGACGCCGCCCATGCCCGCCAGCAGCACGGGCCCGAACGCGGGGTCGCGCACCAGCCCGGCGATCAGTTCGACGCCGCCGGGCGCCTGCTCCTCGACGCGGAAGCCGTCGAGTGGGGTCCGCCCGGCCATCTCGGCCGCGGCCGAGGGCAGGTCGGCGCGCGTGAGGCCGAGCCGTACGGCGCCGACGTCGCTCTTGTGCAGCGGGCCGAGGCCCTTCAGCACCAGGGGCTCCCTGAGCCCCTCCGCGGCCTCGACGAGATCGGCGGCGCCCGCCACGACGCCGCGCGGGACCGGGATCCCGGTCGCTTCCATGAGCTTCCCGAGGTCAGTCATCGATGCCTTCCAGGAGGCCGCGCAGCTCGCGGCGCAGCAGTTTGCCAGGGCCGCCGGAGGCGTCCTGGGAGTGGGGGAGCGCGTCCGCGACCACGACCCGATCGGGCCGCTCGTGGGAGGGCAGCGCCTCGGCGAGGGCACGCGCGATCTCGCCGGGGGAAAGCACCCGCCCGGCGCGCGGGACCACGGCCAGCAGGATCTCCTGTTCGGCGGCCCCCTCCGGCACGCCCACGGCGCCCGCCTCGGCCACGCCGTCCAGCGCGGCGGCGGCCGCCTCGACCGTGGACGGCTGGGTCCACCGCCCGCCCTTGGCGATGGCGTCCTCGCGGCGGCCGAGCACCCGCAGCACGCCGTCGGGGGACAGGGTGCCGAGGTCGCCGCCGACGTACCATTCGCCCCACTCGCCGCGCAGGACCTCCGCCGTCCTGTCCGGCTCGCCGTCGTAGCCGAGCATGCGGTGCGGCCCGGCCAGGTTGATCTCGCCGGGCCGCCCGACGAGCGGTTCGCCGGAGGGCCCGGTGACGCGTACGGCGTGGCCCGTGCGGGCCCGGCCGGAGGCGCCGAGCGGCGTCGAGCCGTCGTCCACACGGCCCACGCACGAGTACGGCGCCTCCGTCTGGCCGTAGTAGGAGTAGACGCCCGCGCCCGGCAGCCGCTCCTTGATCCGGGCCAGCATGGCGGGGGTCAGCGGCTCACCGCCGAGCATGATCACCTTGAGGGAGGACAGGTCCACGGCCTCGTGCTCGGACCCGCCGAGCAGCGTCGCGTAGAAGGAGGGGATCTGCGAGACGTGCGTGACCCTCTCCCTGGGCACCACCTTCAGGAAGTTGCCCGGCCCCCAGTCCTGCTCCAGCACCAGTCGCATGCCCGCGTGCAGCGCCGGTCCGACGATCGCGGGGAACCCGATCCCCCAGATGATCGCGCCGGTGCCGAAGACGGAGTCGGGCGAGAACGGCACGTCCAGCCAGATCCGCGCGGTGGCCAGCGACGAGGCGTGCGTGTGGACGACCGCCTTGGGCAGACCGGTCGTGCCGGAGGTGTAGTAGAGGGCCAGCGGGTCGTCGCCGTACCCGCCGAGCGGCGGCTCGGCCTCCTCCTCGTGGTCGAGTTCGCCCGCGTCGATCCACGTCGTGACGGACGGCAGCGCCGGGCGGAGGCGCTCGACCACGTCCGCGACGGTCGAGTCGTGGACGAAGGCCGTGCAGCCCGACCGCTCGGTCACGGCCCGGACGGTCTCCTCCGGCCAGTACGGGTTCAGGGCGGCGGTGATCGCGCCGATCTTGGCCTGGGCCAGGTAGACCTCGGCCACCCGCAGCGTCTCGTTGAGCAGCGCGCCCACCCGCCGCCCCGGCCCGATCCCGGCCGCGAGCAGGGCGTGGGCGCGGCGGTTGACGGTCCGGTTGAGCCGGTCGTAGGTGAGGCTGCGTTCGCCGCAGTAGGTCAGCGCCACCCGGTCGGGCGCGCGCAGCGCCCCGGCGGTCAGGATCGCGTGGCCGTAGTTGCCGTAGGGGGAGCGGGCCATGGGTGCCTCCGCTGGTCAGAGGGCCGAGTACAGCACGAGGACGTTGCCGGAGGGGTCGCGCAGCACCGCCCGCCACTCGTGGGGTCCCGCCTCGGGCGGGCGGATCACCTCCGCGCCGCGGTCGAGCAGTTCCCGGACGGCGGCGGCCACGTCGTCCACCTTGTACGACGGGGCGCTGACGGCGCTCACGTGCTCGTCCGGCCCGGCCAGCGCCAGCGTGGCGCCGCCGCCCGCGTCGAGCGCGGCGAAGCGGTCGCCGTCGCGGAACTTCACCGGCAGGCCGTAGAAGGCGATGGCCTCGTCGAGGTCCTTGACCGGGATGAACACGTTGCCGAGCCTCACGCTGGCCTCCACTGCGGTAGGTCGTCGACGATCGTCATCCGCACCGGCATCCCGATGCGGACCTGCTCGGGCGGGCAGTGGACCACCTGGCCGAACGCGCGCGTGCCGTCCGGCAGGTCCACCCAGGCCAGCACGTACGGCTCGCGGCCCCGGAACTCGGGCACGAACGAGCGGTGCACCACGGTGAAGGTGTGCACCGTGCCCAGGGTCGTCACCTCGCACACGCTAGCCAAGCTAGCGCACGCTTGGTCACCCCACAACATCCTCGTGTGCCCCCTTTCAACCACTCCCGCCCTCCGGCGTCCAGAGGTCGTCCGCCGACCGGACCCCGGCAGGGGACGGCGGCCCGGCGCGGTTCGCGCCGGGCCTCCCGTCGTGGTCGGTTCCGCGTGGCTCGGTGTTCAAGGGCAGTGGTCTGGTACCGGTCTCGCTGTGCGTCCCGTCGTGGTCGGTGTCGTCCGGGGTCTCTGGGCAGGGCGGGCCGGTGACGGCGACCTCCCGCACCTGCGGGCCGTTGGCCGCCGCCGGGTCGGTGAGGATCACCACGCCGAAGTGCGCGTACTCGCCACAGGGGACCGCGCCGAGGTCGTGGCCCAGTGCGGCCCGGTAGGCGGTCCGCCCGCTCAGCGTCGTGGTGCGCCGGTGCGAACGGCGATTGCCGGGTCGTGGGGTCTGCCGTGGTGAAAGGTGGTTGCCGGGTCGCGGGGTCCGTTGAGGTGAAAGATGGGTGCCCGGTAGCGAGGTCCGGCGTGATGAACGGCGGACGTCCGGTCGCGCACTCGAACAGCACGCACGCGGCCGCGTACAGGTCGGCGCCGACCCCGGCCGCCCCCGAGGTCCACAGCTCGGGCGCCATGTACGGCGGGCTGCCCGCCGGCGCCCCCGGCTCCTCGGGATGCACCGCGACGCCGACGTCGGTCAGCTTGCCCGTCCCGTCGGCCAGGACGAGTAAGTTGGACGGACTGACGTCCCGGTGCGCCAGACCCTGCCCGTGGACTGCTGCCAGCCCCAGCAGCACCCCCTTGAGCAGCGTCAGCGCCGCCTCCGGCGCGAGTGGGCCGTGCTCGGCCAGCAGGGTCCGCAGCGGCACCCCGTCCACGAGTTCGGTCACCACGGCCGCCTGCCCGCCGGTCTCGACGTACTCGTAGTACGTGACCACGCCGGGGTCGTCGAGCTCCACGAGCCGGGGCGCCTCCGCCCGGTAGCGGGCCATGAACCCGGCGTCCCTGCGCAGGGTGGCGTTCAGGTACTTGATCGCCACGTACGCGCCCGTCGCCCGGTATGTGGCGAGGAACACCCGGCCGGAGCGTCCGGCGCCGAGCTGGCGCGTCTCCCGGTAGCCAGGGACCAAGGTCACCCCCATCGCACGGCGTCTCGCCATCGACGGTCTCACCCACCGTTCCGGTTGTCACGACCGGAGATATTTCGCCCTGTGCTATTGGGGTATGACGCTCCGTAATGAGACCTAGTAAGCCGGACGTCCCGCTCCTCGCGGTCGCCGTGGCGCTGCTGCTCTGCGTGGTCGTGTGGGGCGCGACCTCGCCCGGCTCGCTGCACGCCGCCGCGACCGCCGCCCTGGGCTGGGTGATCGTCAACTGCGGCTGGGTGTTCGTGGTCGCGGCCGACCTCTTCCTGGTGCTCGCCGTGTTGCTCGCCTTCAGCAGGTACGGCAACGTCCGCCTCGGCAAGGACGACGACACCCCCGAGTTCACCAAGCTCGCCTGGATGGCGATGATGTTCGCCGCCGGGATGGGCATCGGCCTGATGTTCTACGGCGTGGCCGAGCCGCTCACCCACTTCTTCGCGCCGCCGCCCGGCCTCGGCATAGCCCCCGACTCCTCGGCCGCCGCCCGCGTCGCCATGGAGTACACGCTCTTCCACTGGACCTTCCACCCGTGGGCGATCTACGCGATCACCGGCCTCGCGCTCGCCTACTCGACCTTCAGGAAGGGGCGCGGCAACCGCTTCAGCGCCGCCTTCGAGCCGCTGTTCGGGCAGCGCAAAGGCGTGGGCAGGGCGCTGGACCTGCTCGCCGTGCTCGCCACCGTCTTCGGTACGGCCACCAGCCTCGGGCTGGGCGCCCTCCAGGTCGAGTACGGGGTCAACCGCTTCCTGGACATCGGCGGCAGACAGGCCGAGGTCGCCATCATCATCGTGCTGACGCTCTGCTTCGTCGTCTCGGCCGCGACCGGTGTGCACCGGGGCGTGCAGTACGTGAGCACGGTCAACGTCTACCTGGCGGCGGTGCTGGCGATCGTCATCTTCGTCTTCGGGCCCACCGTCGCCATCCTCGACCTGGTGCCCGCCTCCGTCGGCGGGTACCTCGACAACCTCATCCCCATGTCCACCAGGACCGGGGCGTTCACCGACAAGGGCTGGCTCGGGACGTGGACCATCTTCTACTGGGCCTGGTGGCTGTCGTGGGCGCCGTTCGTGGGCGCGTTCATCGCGCGGATCTCGCGGGGGCGGACCGTGCGGCAGTTCATCGTCGGCGTGATGCTGGTGCCGAGCGGGGTCAGCACCGTCTGGTTCTGCGTCAGCGGCGGCAGCGCGCTCACGATGCAGCGTCAGCACACGGCCGACTTCGCCCCGGCCGTGGAGAAGGGCTCGGAGGCGGCGCTGTTCGCGTTGCTCGACCAGTTGCCGCTGGCGGGGGTCACCACGGTGATCGCGGTGGTGCTCGTCGCGCTCTACTTCGTCAGCGGGGCCGACTCGGCGGCGCTGGTGCTGGGGGCGCTCACGACGCGGGGGTCGCTGCACCCGCCCAGGGCGCTGGTCGCGGTGTGGGGGGTGCTCATCGGGGCGGTGGCCGTGGTGCTGCTGCTGTCGGGCGGGCTGACCGGGCTGCAGCAGGCGACGATCCTCATCGCGCTGCCGTTCGTGGTGGTGATGCTGCTGCTGTGCTGGGCGCTGATCAAGGAGTTGCGGGCCGACCCGGGGGCGGGGCCGCTGCCCGTGCGCGGGCATCCGTACGGGCTGTGGGTGGCGATCAAGCGGGTGGTCGGGGACGAGGACGCCCCGTCGTCGCGGCTCACGGACCGGGAGTGACGTGTGTTAGCCTGATCGCCAAGCAAGCGCTCGGGCAAATCCGTGCCGGAGGGGCCGGAAGAGTACGGGCAGGGCACTGCCGGGGAACCGACCGCCGCGCGGGCGGCCGAAGGGAAGCGGAGGCGCGATGATGCGGGGGACCCGGCTGGATGGCCGGCTCGCGGTCGTGACTGGCGGCGGCGGGGCGATCGGCGCGGCCGTCTGCGCCGACCTGGTCGCGCTGGGCGCCCACGTGATCGTCGCCGACGTCAGGCAGGACGCGGCCGCCAAGGTCGTCGAGGGACTGGCCCTGGCCCACCCCTGGGTCGTGGACCCCGGCGGCACCGCGTGGAGTGAAGACCAGGGCAAGGCCGAGGCCCGCGAGGTGGACCTCGCCGACCCCGCGCGGATCACCCGGTTCGCCGAGGCGGCCGGGCCGGTCGACATCCTGGTCCACAACGCGGGCGTAACCGTCGTCGAGCCGTTCACCGAGAGCGACCCCGCCTCATGGGACCTGATGTGGCAGGTCAACCTGCGCGCCCCCATGCTGCTCACCAAACTGCTCCTGCCCGGCATGGTGGAGCGAGGGTGGGGCAGGCTGGTGTTCGTCTCGTCGGACGGCGCGCGGGCCGGCTCCGGCGGCGAAGGCGCGTACGCGGCCACGAAGGCGGGCCTGTTCGGGCTGGCCAAGACGCTGGCCCGCGAGGCCGCCAAGGGCGGCGTCACCTCGAACGTGGTCTGCCCCGGCCCCACCGACACCCCGATGCTGCGCCGGATCGAGGCGGACAAACCCGGGCTCGTCGAGCGGATCGTCCGCAACATCCCGCTCCGCCGCCTGGGCACACCCGACGACGTCGCCGGGCTCGTCGCCTACCTGTGCACCGAGCGCGCCGCCTACATCACCGGGCAGACGCTGTCGGTGAGCGGCGGTGTGACCATGCAGTGAGGGCCTCAGAACGCGTCGTAGACCGCCTCGACCAGCCGGTAGGCGCGCAGATGGCTGTCGATGTCGGTACCGGCCATCCGGTTCATGACGTAGGCGAGCGCGAGGCCCCTGCTCGGGTCGGCCAGGCCGATCGAGCCGCCCAGCCCCCCGTGACCGAACGCCTTCGCCGCCGGGACCGGGGTGAGGAAGGCCGCCGAGGGCCGCGCGAAGCCGAGCCCGAACGCGCTGCCGGTCATCAGCACCCGGTCGGGCCCCTCGACGCGCACCCGTACGGCGTCGCGCAGCCGGTCGAGCGGCAACAGGCTCCCGGCGATCAGCTCGCGGTAGAACCCGGCCAGCCCTCTGGCGGTCGTGACCACCCCCGCCCCCGGCCACCCGGCACGCAGCACGATCGGATGGTTGGCGCCGCCCTTCAGCCGGTGCATGCCCGGATTGCCCAGCGCCCGGTTCATCAGGCTCCCCGGATCGCGCGCCGCCAGCGCGGCGGGGGTGTTTCCGGCGAGCAGTCCGCCCGCCGGGGCGTCGTCGCGTGGAGGCGAGGCGGTGAGGCGGGCCGCGCGGGCGATCACGTCGTCGGGGGCGCCCACCCACGTCTCCAGCCCGTACGGCGCCGCCGACTCGGCCACCAGCTCGCCGACCGACTGCCCGGTGACCCGGCGGACCACCTCGCCCACCAGGAACCCGTACGTCAGCGCGTGGTAGCCGTGCGCCGTGCCCGGCCGCCACAGCGGCGTCTGGGCGGCGAGGCGGGCGGCGATGGCGGGCAGGTCGCCGAACTCCTCGACCGGCACCTCCTCCTCGACCGTGGGCAGCCCGGCCTGGTGGGTGAGCAGGTGCTCGACGGTGGTGTCGGCCTTGCCGCCGGCCGCGTACTCGGGCCAGAAGTCCACGACCCTCCGGGCCGGGTCGGGGATCACCCGCAGCGCCACGGCAGCGGTGAGCGCCTTCGTGCACGAGTAGGCGAAGACGGGCGTCTCACGCTCCCACGGCCGCCCGGTGCGGCGGTCGGCGACCCCGCCCCACAGATCGACGACGAGTTCGCCGCCGACGTGGACGGCGAAGGCGGCGCCGAGGTCCAGGCCCTTGTCGAGGTGCTCCTCGAAGACCTCGCGCACGCGGGAGAACCGGGGATCGCAGTGCATCGTGCCCTCCGAGCCGAAAGGAAGCACTCACATGGTTGCCGAGCCTAACAACTGGGGCCGGTTCGGCCCAGACGATCAGCGTGGCACGCTCAACCTCCTCGGCGGTGACCGGGTCCTCGCCGCGCTCGGGCACGCCGTCACGGGACGGGTGCTGAGCCTGTCGGCGCCGATCGGGCGCGGCGCTCCGCGCCTGCGGGGACGCCCGGCGCCGCAGCACTACATGTCGATCGACGGCGCCGACTTCGCGGCGGGCACCCGGCCGGTCGGCGCCGGGCTGCGGATGGCGGACGACGCGCTGATCGTGTCCGCGCACGGCACCACCACACACATGGACGCGCTGTGCCACATGTGGTCGGGGGAGGAGTTGTACAACGGGCACCCGGCCGCGCAGGTGCACTCCTACGGCGCCAGGCGCTGCGGGATCGAGCAGGTGGGCGGGGTGGTGGCCAAGGGGGTGCTGTTCGACGTGCCCCGGCTGCTCGGGGTCGGGCACCTGCCCGCCGCCCACCGGGTCTCCGCCGAGGAACTGGCGGCCTGCGGCGAGGTGGGGCCGGGGGACGTGGCGGTGGTCCGCACCGGGTGGCCGCTGGTGTGGGGGCGCTCGCCGGAGGAGTACCGCTCCGGGCAGCCGGGACTGTCCGCCGAGGCCGGGCGGTGGCTGGCCGGGCGGGACGTCGCGGTCGTCGCGGCCGACAACGCCGCCGTCGGCGGGCTCAACGCGCGCCAACTCGCCGACGAGGCGCTGGAGGACGACCTGCACCTGATCCTGCTGCACCGTCACGGCATCCACCTGGCCGAGATGTTGTGGCTGGAGGAGCTCGCGGCGGCCGGGCGCACGGAGTTCGTGTTCGTCGCGGCTCCGCTGCGGATCGTGGGCGGTACGGGCAGCGCGCTCAACCCGCTGGCGATCCTGTGACCGGGGCGTCCGGTGGTGCGTTCAATCCGCCGGTGATCCTGTGACCGGGGCGCCCGGGTAGCCGCCCCCGCCGTGGGCGGCGTCGAGGGCGTCGTAGTCGGGGGCGGGGCCCTTCCTGGGGATGGCGTCGGCGAACTCGACGTGGCGCGGCCTCTTGTACCCGGCCAGGTGCGCGCCGGCGTGGGCGGTGAGGTCGGCGGATGTGGCGGTGGCGCCGGGGCGCAGGGCGACGATCGCCTTGACCGCCTGGCGCCAGCGGCGGTCCGGTACGCCGATGACGGCGGCGTCCGCCACCGCTGGGTGGGTCTTGAGGACGCGTTCGACCTCGGCGGGGTAGACGTTCTCGTTGCCGGACTTGATCAGGCGCAGGCGGGGGCCGACGAAGGTGATGGTGCCGTCGGGTTCGCGGCGGCCGAGGTCGCCGGTGTGATGCCAGCCGTACAAGGACTTGCTGGCATTTAAGTCTGGCCGGGCGAAATATCCGGAAAAGAGGGACTTGCCGCGTGCGCAGATCTCGCCGACCTCGCCCTGTGGGACCTCGGCGCCGTCCGGGTCCAGGATTCTGACCTGCGTGAACGGCGACGGCCTACCGGCCGGGCCCGCCGCGCCCGGGGCCAGGCCGAGGAAGGTGAGCATCCCGGCGACCTCCGTCTGGCCGTACCCGCCCATGGAGGAGCGGCACCACGGCGAGTCGTCCACCGTGATCATCTCGTCCCAGGCGGGGGAGTGGGAGACGAAGCGCAGCGAGGACAGGTCGTACCTCCGGTCCGCGTTGGCGGCGACCAGTGCGTCGATCATCTGGCCGAACAGGAACGCCTGCGTCACCTTCTCCGCCTCGATCAGGCGGCAGACCTCCTGCGGGTCGAAGGCGGGGGTGAAGACGTTCGTGCCGCCGATCTGGAGGGTGGCCAGGCAGAACATCATCGTCCCCACGTGGAACAGCGGCCCGCTGGACAGGAAGGTGAAGTCCGGTTCCATCCGCCGGACGGCCAGCAGCGCGCCGCTGTGCGCCACGAGCGCCGCATTGCTCAGCAGGGCCGCGCACGGGCGCCCGCCGAAGGCCGCCGTGTACAGCGCCAGCACCGGTTCGGTATCGGCCACCTGCGGAAACTCTCGTACGGCCCCGCCCGCCACCAACTCCTCGTACTCCTCGCCGGCCCTCACCCACAACGGCGTCGCGCCCTCGGCGTCCGGCTCTCGGGCGGCTGCGCCCACGGCGCGCGGGCCGGCGTCCCACCCGCCCGGTACGGTCACCGGCCCGCCGGCCAGGGCGGCGGCGGTCTCGGAGTGCTCCCATACGACGACCCGGGGTGCGAGGTCGGTGAGGACGAAACGGAGTTCGTCGGCCGACTGCCGCCAGTTGGCCGGACAGCAGATCGCGCCCAGCCGGGAGCAGGCCAGCAGCAGTTCGAGGACCGCGTGGGAGTTCTGGCCCAGCCACACCACCCGCTCGCCCGCCGCGACCCCGCGCGCGGCGAGGGCGTCGGAGAGACGGCTGACCCGTTCGTCGAGCCGAGGGTAGGTGAGCCGGGTTCCGCCGTCCACGGCCGCAGTCTTCAGGGGGCGGCTGCGGGCGTGCTCGGCGAGTACGTCGGAGAGGGTCAGGTCGTGGATCATCGTGCCTCCCTGGGCTCGTCCCGGCGGGTCTCCCGGGCCCGCCGCCGTCCGTCTCTGCGGGTCTCCCGGCGGCCCGCGTCAGCGGAAGGCGGGCATGACCTCGGCGGCGAAGAACCCCATCACCCGCTCCATTTCCGCAAGGGGCATCTCGCGGGTGCTGCCGAAGTCGCACAGCAGGTTGGCGAACCCGGCCTGCCGCAGCACCGTGATCTGTTCGATCACCCGCGCCGGGTCGCCGATCACCTCCAACTGCTCCCAGCGGAAGTCGTCGGAGACCGTGCCGCCCTTGAGGTAGCGGTCCTGGTAGTACTCGAACCCCTGGGCCGCCCGGCCGGTCTGCCGGTCGATGGGCGCGCTCTTCTCGTTGAAGATCCGCGAACGGTCGAAGGACGCCTCGAACCTGGCCTGGTCGGCGCGCGCCCGCTCCACCGTCGGCGCGACGTACACGCTGCGGGCCACCACCAGTTCGGCGCCGTCGTCGTGCCCCGCCCGCCGCGCGGTCTCCCGCCACGTCTCGGCCGCCCGCACCACCTTCCTGAACGGCGCCGCCGGGTCGGCCAGGATCGGCAGGCCGCGCTCGGCGTACATGGTGACGGTCTCGGGGGAGACGGCGGCGACGTGGACGGGCGGGTGCGGATCCTGGAGGGGGCGCGGGGCGAGCGAGACCTCGGTGCCGGTGCGGTAGAACTTGCCCTCGTACCGGAACGCCGCCGACGTCCACAGTCCGAGCACGACCTCCAGCGCCTCGTTGAAGCGGTCGCGGGCCTCGGCCAGGTCGATGCCGAAGCCCTCGAACTCGAAGCTCTGGTAGCCGCGTCCGACGCCCAGTTCCAGCCGCCCGCCGGACAGCACGTCGACCAGCGCGGCCTCCTCCGCGACGTGGACCGGGTGGTGCAGCGGCAGGACGACGACGCCGGTGCCGAGCCTGATCCGGCTGGTCCTGGCGGCGGCGTGGGCGAGCAGGGTGAACAGGTTGGGCACGACGCCGTAGTCGCGGAAGTGGTGCTCGGCCACGCGTACCCCGTCGAAGCCCAGTTCCTCGGCCAGGTCGATGAGCCGCAGGTGGTAGTCGTAGACCTCGCGGAAGCTCTGCCCGTCGAACCGGTGGAAGAGGTGGAAGGTCGAGAACTTCATGCGTCAGCCTCTCCTCGGAAACCAAGCGCTCGCTTGGGTAGCGTATCAGGGCGCATGGGATCCCGCCATGAGCGCCCACCGCCGTGACGGCGGGCGGCCCTCGCCCGCACAGGAGCGTCTCCCTGGAGGCCCTCGGCCGGAGTGCGGCGGGTGGCGGTCAGGACGGCTGTGCCGTAGGGGATGGGCTTCTATCGGGCCCGCACCTAACGCGGGCGTAACCACATCGGGTGACGGGCGCGTTAGCGGCCGGACGGTGCAATTGCCGTCCTATGGACGGCACCGCGCTTCTCACCCGCCCCACCCCGACCGCCCCCGCGCCCCGCAGGTTCCGGGCGCTGCCGTGGCTGCTGGTCGTCGGGTGGGGGGTCCAGCTTCTCGTCCGGCTCTGGATCACCCGCTACTCCACCGGCCCGGTCGCCAACCCCGACGAGACCGGCTACCTGCTCGCCGCCCGCCTGTTCGCGGGCGGCGTCGGCGGCGACATGTCGAGCCACACCTTCTACCGAGGCGGCTACCCGCTGTTCCTCGTCCCGGTCTTCTGGTTCACCGACGACTCCGTCACCGCCTACCGCGCGATCTCCGCGATCGGCTCGGCCGTCTCCGCCGCCGCCTTCCCCCTTGCCTACGCACTGCTCCGCCGCCTCGGCCTGGCCCTGCGCCCCGCCCTCGTCCTCGGCTTCGCCGCAGGACTGTCCCCGGCCGTCGTCGTCTTCGCCGGGCTCGCGCTCGTCGACGCCGTCCTGCCGACGCTGGTCCTCGCCTGGCTTCTCGCCCTGTACGACCTGGTCGACCGGGGCACGGCCGCGCCCGCCGTCGCCTGCGGCCTGCTGTCGGGCCTGGCACTGTCGATCCACCTGCGCGGCACCATCGTCTTCGTGACCTTCGTCCTGGCCGTCACCGCCCTGCTGATCCTCAGGCGGCTGCCCCGCCCCGCCGCCCTCTGGGCCCTCGGCTCCGCCGCCCTCGCCGCCGGACTCGGCCTGGCGCTCAACGCCCACCTCGCCGCAACCCTCTATTCCGGCGGCACCCGCGACCTGTCCGGCCAGGCCATGCAGCGCATGACCAGCCTCGACGGCCAGGCCAGAGCGCTCGCCGGCGCCGCCGGGCAGATCTGGTACCTCGGCGTCGGCACCTGGGGCCTGGCCGCCCTCGGCCTGGTCGCCGCCCTCGCCCTGCTCGTCCGCACGCTCCTGGCCCGCACGCTGCTCATCCGCGCCCGGGGTAGCGCCGTGCCGGGACGGCTCGCCCTCCTGGTCGTGGCCGCCGCCCTGCTGATCGTCACCCTCGGCATCGCCTACACCTCCGCCGCCGCCCTCCCCGACGAGCACCGTGTCGGCAACTACGTCTACGGCCGCTACCTCGCCGCCGTCGCCGTCCCCTGGACCGTCGCGGGCATCGCCGTCCTCGCCCGCGCCGCCCGCCGCGCCGTCCTCGCCGCCACCGGTGCGGCGGCGGCCCTCACCGTGGCCATGGGCGCGCTGGCCGCCTGGCACGCCGGCGACCGCCTCACCCGCTACACCTTCATCGCCTTCGACTTCCCCGAGGTCATCTTCCTCACCCGGCTCAACGACCGCCTCGACCTGGGCCGCACCATGGCGATCGCCCTCCTCCTGCTGGCCGGCCTCGCCGCTGCCGCGATCGCCGCCCGTACCCTCACCCGGCGCCAGTGGGGTACGGCGCTGCTGGCCGCCGCCCTCGCCGTCCCGAACCTCGCCTTCGTCGCCCACCTCGCCCCCAAGGCCGCGCCCAGCGGACCCGGCTGGCTGCCCGAGCCGCCCCGGCACGGCCCCGTCGCCATCGCGCGCGAGGTGCACTGGGGTGTCCACACGCCCATGCAGTGGTTCGTCTCGTGGAGCCCCCTCCAGCGGTTCGAGGGAGACACCCCGCCCGCCGACGCCTGCTCCGCCATCGTCAAGCCGGACGCCGCCGCCCCGCCCCAGGGCTGGACGCTCGTCCGCAGGAGCCGGCACTGGCAGCTCTGGACCCGCTCCGGCTGTCAGACCTGAGAGTTCTCCCGCAGCGGCAGCCGGACCTCGAACCACGTGTCACCCGGCACGGACCGGCACCTGATCTCGCCCCCGTGCCGGCCCGCGACGATCCGGTAGGAGATGTCCAGGCCCAGACCGGTGCCCTCGCCGACCGCCTTCGTCGTGAAGAACGGCTCGAAGATGCGCTCCCTGATCGCCTCCGGCACGCCCGGACCCGTGTCGCCGATCTCGACGATCGCCCAGTCGGCGTCGTGCACGGTCCTGATCGTCAGCGTGCCCTCCGCGCCCATCGCGTCGAGGGCGTTGTGGATGAGGTTCGTCCACACCTGGTTGAGCTCGCCGGCGTACGCGGGGATCTGCGGCACCGTCCGGTCGTAGTCGGTCACCACCGAGATCCCCGGGCCGATCTTGCCGCGGAAGATGGTGATCGTACTGTCCAGCAGTTCGTGCACGTCCACCATCTGGAACGGCGCCCGGTCCATCTGCGAGTACTGCTTGGCGTCCTTCAGCAGCTTGGTGATGCGCTCGGTGGCCTCGGTGATCTCGTTCAGCATCTGCGAGATCTCGACCGCGTCCGCCAGCCAGCGCAGCGCCCCCGGCGCGTACTCCCGGCCCACCTGGTCGATCACCTTGTCCAGGTTGCTGTCGTCGAAGCCCGCGTTCACCAGCGCGGGCGCGAGGTCCCACGCGTCCTCCACGCCCAGGTCCTCCAGCGACTCCCCGAGCGCGTCCTCCGCGTCCGACACCTCCAGCGGGGTACGCGCCCGCAGTCTGCCCACCGCCGACACGCACCTGTCGGCCATCTCGATCAGGTGGCGGAGCTTCTGCGGCGCGATCCCGTCCTCGGCCAGTTGCGCGAGCTGGATCCGCGACTCCTTCGTGAGCTGCCGCAACTCGCCCACCGCCCGCACCGCCGCGGCCGCCGGGTTGTTCAGCTCGTGCGTCAGCCCCGCGGTGATCGTGCCGAGCGCGGTCAGCCGCTCGCGCCGGTCGATCACCTCCCTGGCCATCCTGCCGCCCGACAGCATGCCGTCCAGCAGGTGCATCGCCATCGGGAACCACTCGGCCACGATCTGCGCGAACTTCTTCGCCGGCAGTATGAACACCCGGCACGGCGCCGTCGTCCGCAGCGTGTGCTGGTAGGTCTGCGGGGCGCGGTCGCCGAGATAGGCCGCGACGGCGCCGCCGTACACGCCGGGTTGCGACACCCTCGGCATCACCACCGTCCCCGCGCTGACGGTCTGCTGCACCATCTGGATCTCACCGGAGATCAGTACGGCGAGGCACTCCGCCGGCTCGCCCTGCGTCACGATGTTCTCGTCCGGGCCGAACTCGACGATCTTCCCGCTCTCCGCCAGCTTCGTCAGCTGGCCGTCGTCGAGCCGCTCGAACAGGAAGAGCTTGCGCAGCTCGGCTATGTCAACGCTCATTGCTTCTCCAGGTACCGGTGGACCAGCGAGACGGCCATCGCCCCCTCGCCGACGGCCGAGGCCACCCGCTTGATCGAGTCCGCGCGCACGTCCCCGGCCGCGAACACGCCGGGCACGTTCGTCTCCAGGAAGTACGGCTCCCGCCGCGCCGTCCAGTTGCGCGGGCGCTTACCGCCCTGCACCAGGTCGGGGCCGGTCAGCACGAAGCCGCGCCCGTCCCGTTCCACGGTCTCGCCCAGCCAGTCGGTGTACGGCTCGGCGCCGATGAACACGAACAGCCACTGGGTGTCGACGTCGCGTTCCTCCCCCTTCGTCGCCACCGTCACCCGCTCCAGGTGGTCGTCGCCGTGCGCGGCGCTCACCTGCGTCTGGACGTGCACCTCCACGTTCGGAAGCGCGGCGATCTGCTCGATGAGGTAATGCGACATGGACGCCTCCAGGCCCTCACCTCGTACGAACAAGTGGACCTTGCTCGCGAATCCCGCCAGATAGACCGCCGCCTGCCCGGCCGAGTTCGCCGCGCCCACGACGCACACCTCGCTGCCCTGGCACAAGGGGGCCTCCGTCAGCGCCGCGCCGTAGAAGACGCCCCTGCCCACGAAGTCCTCCAGGCCGGGAGCGTCCAGCCTGCGGTAACTCACCCCCGTCGCCAGGATCACCGAGTGCGCCGCCACCTCGCCGCCACCCTGGAAACCCACCACCCGGGCCTGCCCGTGCGCCTCCAGCCGCGTCACCTTCCTGGCCGTCAGCAACTCCACGCCGAACTTCAGCGCCTGCCGCCGCGCCCGGTCGGCCAGCTGGGCCCCGGAGACGCCGTCGGGGAAGCCGAGGTAGTTCTCGATCCGCGAGCTCTGACCCGCCTGGCCGCCCGTCGCCAGCGACTCCACGAGCATCGTCCGCAGGCCCTCCGACGCGCCGTACACCGCCGCGCCCAGCCCCGCCGGGCCGCCGCCGATCACGATCAGGTCGTAGAAGTCCGTCGCCGGGCTCGTCGACAGGCCCACCGCCGTCGCCAGCGTCTCCTGGTCGGGGGACTCCAGCGTCGTGCCGTCGGCCGTGACCACCAGCGGCAGTCTGCAGTCCTGGCCCGCCGCCGCGATGAGCTGCGTCGCATCGGGGTCGTCGGACAGCATCCACCGGTACGGCACCTGGTTCCTCGCCAGGAAGTCCCTGACCGCGTACGACGGCGCCGACCACCGGTCGGCCACGACCCGGAGCTCGGCCCGCTCCTGGCGGTCGGCCCGCTGCCAGGCGTCCAACTGGTCGTCGATGACCGGGTAGAACTTCTCCTCCGGCGGATCCCACGGCTTCAGCAGATAGTGGTCGAGGTCCACCACGTTGATCGCCTGGATGGCGGCGTCCGTGTCGGCGTACGCGGTCAGCAGGACGCGCCGGGCGTACGGGTACATGTCCATGGCGGCTTCGAGGAACTGCACGCCGTTCATCTGCGGCATCCGGTAGTCGGCCAGGATGGCCGCCACGTCGTCGCCCCGCAGCCGCATCTCCCGGACTGCCGCCATGCCCTGGTCGGCCGCCTCGGCCCGGACGATCCGGTACTGCTGACCGTAGCGGCGCCTGAGATCGCGAGCCACGGCTCGCGAGACGCCGGGGTCGTCGTCGACCGTCACGATGACCGGCTTGTCCATGCCCCTGCCTTCCCCATGCTTCTTAAGGGAAGGATGTCATGCCTTGTCCACCCGGGGTCCGGCCGCTCCCGCCCATCCCACACCGGTACCTCTGGTCAACTACCGGTGCCTGCCGGCCCATCGCTCTCGCCCACCCCGACCGCCCCTCGCCGATTCCACCGCCCATACGGACCCTGTGGGGACCTCGAACCATCACTCTGCCCACGGCCGAGCCTGGGGGCAGTCCGGATCAGCCCGGGATCAGTCCGGATCAGCCCGGGGATCAGTCCGGGGGCAGTCCGGGGGCAGTCCGGGGGCAGTCCGGATCAGTCCGGGGTCAGTACGCGACGTCCACGGCGTGCCGGTAGGTCTTGGGGTCGCCCACCACCTGGAGGACCGCGTCGGCCAGATCCGCCCGGCCGATCGCGAGCCCGTTCCTCAACCCGACGTCCAGCGCCGTCCGATAGACCCCGCGAGCGGGGGAGTCGAGCAGCCGAGGCGGCCGGACCACGGTCCAGTCCAGCGGGAGCCGGTGGACGATCTTCTGCAGCCGGACGTGGTCGTCGTACGAACCCTTCAGCACCGTGCTGCGCAGCACCATCTTGAGCAACCGCTGCGGAAACCCGTCCGACGGCGTGTTGACCAGCCCGTTCGTGACGATCACCGCGCGCTTCACCCCGGCCGCCGTCATGGCCTCCACCGTGTTCTCGACACCTCGCGTGTACACGGCCGTGCTCCCGAACCCGGTGGGCCCGACCAGGTACACGACGGCGTCGGTGTCGGTGGCGATCTTGAGGGTCCGTGGGTCCATGACGTCCCCCTTGACCACCTCCAACCCCGGATGCTGCTCGTCCACCGCCTCCGGCCGGCGAGCGACGGCGGTGACGAGATGCCCCTCCTCAAGCGCCCGCCGCACCACCAGCCGCCCCGTGCCCCCCGTCGCACCGAACACCGTCAGCCTCATCCCGACCCCCATCTGATTCCGCCCGTCCCTGACTGTCGAACTCTGCTTCTCACCGGCGCAGCGGAGAGCTCCACGCCCCACCCGCGCCCGTGCACCCGCCACACGCACGGACACCCGCCCACACGGCCGGGCCCGGTTCGCACGGACGCGGCTCCCGCCCGCACGGACGTGGCTCCCGCCGCGTGGGCGAAGCTCCCGCCGGTGTGGCCGGGCGCTCGCCCGTGCGGACGTGGCACCTGCCCGCTCGGGCCGGCGCCCCTGCCCTAGGGACCGGCGCCCGCACGGGCGAGCCGAGGCCCGCCCGTGCGGAGACCGCCCTCCCACGCGGCCGGGCGTCCGCCCGTGCGAGCCGGGGCCCGCCCGTGCGGAGACCGCCCTCCCACGCGGCCGGGCGTCCGCCCGTGCGAGCCGGGGCCCGTCCGTGCGGACAGCACCTGCCACGCGGTCGGGCGTCCGCCCGTGCGGGAGAGGGCTCCCGCCGCAGGGACGGGCGCCTGCCGTGCGGGCGAGGTAGCACGCCCACGTGGGCGAGGCGCTCGCCCGTGTGGGAGGGGTGCCTGGGCAAGGTGCGTACGAGTGGTTAGTGAGTACTCACTAACCACTATGATGAGTGAGTGCCTACTCACCGTCAAGCCGGGGACACGAGGGCGCGCATCGTCGCCGCCACAGAGCGGGCCATTCGCGAGTACGGCATAGCGGGCGCGACCACCAAGCGCATCGCCCAGTTGGCCGGTTGCTCCGAAGCGCTCCTGTACAAGCACTTCGACGGCAAGGAATCCCTCGTCCTCGCCGTGATCCTCGAACACGCACCCGTGCTGGCGCCCGCGCTCAAGCGGCTGGGCGACTCGGCGGGCACGGGGGATCTGGCCGCGAACCTGACCGAGTTCGCCGTGGCGGCCGTGGAGTTCTACACCAACTCCATCCCCACGGCGGCGGGCGTCATGACCGAGCCCGCGTTGATGGCCGGGTTCCGTGAGATGCTGGCCGCCAACAACTTGGGGCCGCACATGCCGATCAGGGCCCTCGGCGCCATCCTGTGGGGTGAGCAACAGGCGGGACGTGTCCGACCCGGCGCCGACTGCGACGCTCTCGCCGTACTCCTCATGGGCGCCTGCTACCAGCGGGCGCACCTGTCGGCCTTCGTCGACCTCCCCGACACGAACGAAGCCTTCGCCGACACCGTCGTCCGGACCTTGTTGACGTAGCCGTCCGCGTCGAACTCGGAAAGCGTCGAACTCAGGGGTGTCGAACTCAGGGGTGTCGAACTCAGAGGTGTCGAACGCGGAAAGTGTCGAACTCAGAAGTACGGTCGCGCGCGTCCGCCTCAGTGAGCGATCTGCGGCCGGGCCTCCTCTGACGGTTGCCGCGCGCGTGTGGAACTTCTCGCCGCTGAACGGGTGACTTCCGCGTTGAGCCGTCACCGCCCGTGACATCCCCGGCCGGGTGCGGCCGGCTCACCACCGTTCCCAGTGCAGGACCTCCTTGCGGGGGATGCGGTGAGCGGGCTTGAAGCCGGTGCCGATGCTGAAGGCCAGGGGGATGAAGGCCGCCAGCATCACCTCGTCGTACGGTACGCCGAGCACCCTGGCCAACTCGCGTTCGAGCGGCCCTTGCGCGGTGGTCCACACGGTGCCCAGGCCGCGCGCCCGAGCGGCCAGCATGAAACTCCACACTGCGGGCAGGATCGATCCCCACGTCCCCGCCTGTACGGTCGCCGGGGCTCGGTCGGTGCGTCCCTCCACGCCCGGGATGACGAACGCGGGCACCCGGTGGATGTTGTCGGCCAGGTGCCGCAGGCCGTCGAAGACCCGCTCGGTGGAGCCGGAACGGTGGTTCATCCTGCGCACGTCGCCTTCGGTCAGCGGCTGCCCCGTGGCCAGGGGGAGGGCGCGGAGGAAGATGTCGGCCACGGCCCGCCGCTGCTCGGGCTCGGTCACGACCATGAAGTGCCAGCGCTGCCGGTTGCGCCCGGTCGGTGCCTGCACGGCCAGGTCCACGCACTCCTCGATCAGCTCGCGCGGGACCGGGCGGGTGAGGTCGAGGCGTTTGCGCACCGCGCGAGTGGTGCTCAGCAACTCGTCGGGGGTGAGATCCAGCGTCACGATATGCCTCTTTCGAGCAGTGGGTGCGGGACATGCTCGCCGTCTCGTCCACCAGTTGGCGGCCGACGTCGGGTCACGATCACCCTCCGTCTGCATGCAGACAGTTGGTGGACAGATGATTTAGACCGTATGGCCACAAATAATCTGCTGTCAAACAGTCTGCGTGGAGATGGGTTTGCGATAGGCTGACGGCTGAACGCAAGGGGAGAGTGATGGCGACGACGACCAGGACGACGGATCGCGGGGCGGCCTACTTTCCGCAACTCGCCGCCGAGCGGTTGGACATCGCGCTGTGCCGGGCCTCGGCCGCCGTGTCCCGCGCGGCCGAGGCGCATGCCGCCGGGGAAGGGCTCGGGGTCGGGCAGCATCTCGTGCTCCAGATGCTCGACGTCGTCGGCCCCTGCTCCCAGCAGACACTCAGCGAGGAACTCCGGATCGACCGCAGCGTCATGGTCGGCATCTGCGATGAGCTGGAGCGGGCGGGCCACGCCCGCAGGGAACGCAACCCCCGCGACCGGCGCTCGTACGCCGTCACCATCACCGACTCGGGCCGAGCGCGGCTCGCCGAGGCCCAAGCCTCGATCCCCGCCTTCCTTGAGGACACCTTCCAGGCCCTCACCCTCGACGAGCGCGGCCAGTTGAGCGCGATTCTCGCCAAACTCCTGCATCCCGGGGTCGATCGCTGACTCATGGGCAGGAGGTACGGCCTGTCGCCGTCCGATCGGCAGGGGTTCCGGTCCGAACCGGACGATTCGCACTTCCGACGTGGTTCAGCGGATGGCTCGATCCTGTGTGGGTTCCGGCGGGTTGGTGACGGTCATGGTCTTGGCGGGCCGCCGTAGGGCGAGTGTGACGAGCATGCCCGTGATCATCGCGGCCGCCACCAGCAGCACCACGAGTACGGAGCCGTCGGCGATGGCGGTCCGTAGCGCGTGGCCGGTCTGGCCGTCGACGCCGAGGTCGGCGATGGCGACGAAGACCGCCAGACCGATGGCGTTGCCGATGTTGAAAGCGGTGGAGGCGATCCCGTTGGCGACGCCCTGCTGATGGGCGGCGGTGCCCGTCGCGGCCGTGATCCACATGGCGGTCCAGACGATGCCCTGCCCGATACCCGAGACGACGAGCCCGGGCACGAGCAGCCCGTACCCGGCGTCGGCGCCGAAACCGAAGGCGAGCGCCGCCGTCCCGACCATACCGGTGGCGAAGCCGGTCAGCAGGGTGGCCCGGGCGCCGGACCGCGTGGTCAGACGCTCGCCGAGTTGAGTGCCGGCGGCGATGGCCAGCGAAGGGATGAGGAAGGCCAGTCCGGTCTGCAGGGCGCTGTAGCCGTGCACGTTCTGCATCAGGACGGTGAGGAAGTACGGCAGCACGCCGAAGGTGGCCATGTAGATGAAGGTGACGGCCATGCCGACCGTGAGGCTGCGGTTGCGGAACAGCCGGAACGGCATCAGCGGGTCGGCGCTGCGAGCCTCGACGATCGCGAAGATCGCGAGCAGTATCACAGCCAGGAGCAGGGCGCCGATCACCAGTGGGCTGTCCCAGCCCACTTCGGGGCCTTGGACCAGGGCGAAGACCAACAGGGTCGATCCGGCGGTGACGCTCAGGACTCCTGGGACGTCGAACCTCCGGCGTTCGCGCCGCGCCGGGTCCGGCGGGATGGCGAACAAGGCCGCCACCGCGACGAGCACGGCGAGCGGGACGTTGACATAGAAGACGGCGGGCCAGCCGAAATTCTCGGTGAGCAGGCCGCCGAGCAGCGCGCCCACGGTCAGGCCGCTGGCGCCGGCGCCGCCCCAGATCGCGAGAGCCCGATTGCGCTGGGGGCCCTCGGCGAACAAGGTGTTGATCAGTGCGAGGGTGGACGGCAGCAGCAGTGCGCCGCCGATGCCCTGGACGGCGCGGGCGGCGATGATGACCTCGGGGCTGTCGGCCAGGCCGCCCGCCAGCGAGGAGACGGCATACAGGGCGAGGGCGAGGACGAAGAGGCGGCGGCGGCCGAGCAGGTCCGCCGCGCGGCCGCCGAACAACAGGAAGCCGCCGGCGAAGACGACGTAGGCACTGACCACCAGCTGCTGGGTCTGTCCGGGAAAGCCCAGGTCGGAACCGATCTGGGGGAGTGCGACGAACACGATGTTCAGGTCGAGCGCATAGATGAGCTGGGCGAGGGCCAGTAGCGCCAAGGTCCAGCCGAGACGTCGCTTGGCGCCGCTCGGGGTCTGCCCGTGCGGCATGGGTGAATGGGACATGTGATGGGGCGCCCTTCGTCGGTGCTGTTCGGGACTACGGCCGTCGGTGGGACGGGCGGCTCTCCGAAAGACTGTACGTAGTTTTACGTACAGTCGTACAGTTCGCAAGCGGGTGGCGCCGGATTGTTCGTATGTCGCGGTACGGTGGGACTATGAGCGTCCGTCATCCCGATCGCGATCAGATCCGTGTCGAAGACGTCCTGTCGGCAATGGGAAACCACCTGCGTCTGGAGGTCGTCCGGCTGCTCGACGCCGGAGGCGAGCACAACTGCACGAGTCTGCTGAACGTCCTGGGTGTCACGGCGAAGTCGACCATGACGCACCATTGGCGGGTGCTGCGCGAGAGCGGTGTCATCTGGCAGCGGCCCTCCGGCAGGGAGAACCTCCTCACCCTCCGCCGCGAGGATCTCGACGCGCGCTACCCGGGACTCCTCGACGCCGTCTTGACCGGCGCCCTCACCGACAGCCTGACACCGGCTTCCCGTACCCGGGCCGACTCGGAAGGGTGATCGTGTCCTGGCGGGCCCGCAGCAGTCGCTGGGCAGGATCCGGGCGATGGTGTCCAGGCCGGCGGCGTTCCGCTCCGTGCGTTGATCGTTCTATCGGTAGTGTGGCGAGACAGAGGGCATGACATGGCGTGCCGCGGTCGGCGTGCGCGAGCGCCTGGTGCGGCGCCAGGGTCATGGTCGGGGTGGGCGCCCCTTGGGGCGGCGCGGGCGGGTGCTGCGGGTGGCGGCACTGTCGGATAGCGCTATTATCTAGTGATGCGTATCTCGGAGCTGAGCGCCCGGTCCGGCGTCGCCCTGCCGACGGTCAAGTACTACCTGCGGGAAGGACTCCTCCACCCGGGCGAGCAACTCGCCGCCACCCGTGCCGACTACGACGACTCCCACCTGCGCCGTCTTCGCCTGATCCGGGCCTTGCTGGAGGTCGGCAAGCTTCCCGTGGCGGGAATCAAGCAGATCATCGCCGCCGTCGAGGACGAGACCATGCCCGTTCACAGGATGCTCGGGACCGCTCAGTACGCCCTCTCCCCGGCCGTCGCCCCTGAAGCCTCCGAAGCCTGGGAGCAGGCCGCCGCCGAGGTGGACGACCTGGTGGACGAATACGGCTGGGACATCCACGCCCGCGCGCCCGCCCGCGCCGAACTGACCGAGATCCTCGTCCGCATGCGACACCTCGGCATGAAGGCCGACCTGCGACCGTATGCCGAGGCGGCCAATCGGCTGGTCACGGAGGTGGAGATGAGCAAGGTCCCGTTCGACGGCCCTCGGGACGCCGCCGTGGAGGCGCTGGTCCTGGGCACCGTCCTGTACGGCAGAGCATTCGACGCCCTCCGTCGCCTCGTCCAGGAGTCGGAGTCCGCCCACCTCCTTGGCCGGCCCGCAGCGCAGGGCTGACCGGCTCGGCGCCGCTGGAGCTTGTCGAGTGCGCCGACCTCAGAACAAGGTGAGCGGCTCGACCGGTTCCGGCGTGGGCAGCGGCGCCAGGTCGGGTACCCGTACCCGCACCTCCTCATGGAACCTGCGAGCCAACGGCGGCGCCTCCGCGTTGTCCGGCGTGTGGATGAAGACGGTCGGCGAGCGGCCCTCGCGCAGCCAGCCGACGACCGTCTCCACCCAGAACGCCCACCCTTCGACCGTCTGATCGGCGTCATCGCGCCCGATGTACCGCACGATCGGCCACCCGGTGAGCGCCCGCGCCCTTCTCGGCAGCCGAGGCTTCTTGGTCCACGCCTCTCGCTCGGCGTCGCTGGTCGGCGGCTGCTGGAACAGCGCCACCGTGTCGAACGGCACCCACTCCGCCCCTACCGCACCCAGTACGTGCTCCAGTCGCGCCGCCGTACGGTCGTCGGTGAAGAAGTCCCGGTGCCGCACCTCGACCGCCACCCGGCGCCCCTCGGGCAGCTGCCGCAGGAACCCCGCGAGCACCCCCAGATCGCCGGGCCCGAACGACCCGGGCAACTGCACCCACAACGCGTGCTCCCGGCTCCCCAGCGGCTCGACCGCGTCGAGGAAGGCCGTCAGCTCGGTAGCGGCTCCGCTGAGCCGCCGCTCGTGCGTGATCGTCCTGGGCAGTTTGATCACGAACCGGAAGTCGGGGTCCGTCTGTGCCGCCCACGTCTCGACGGTGCCGCGCGCCGGGGTGGCGTAGAAGGTGGTGTTGCCTTCGACGGCGTTGCACCAGCCCGCGTACGCCCGCAGCCGCTCGGTCGGCGGCAGCGGATGCGGCACGAACCGCCCTTGCCATGGCGCGAGCGTCCACATCGCACATCCCACATGAAGCCGCATCCCCCGACGCTATCGGAGCTTCAGGCACGGTGTTCGGGCCGCTCCGCCCCGCGGCGCGAGTCTGCGACGGCACGGGTCCGTGGCCGCACGGACGGGAACAGAGCAGGGCCTGGGCCTATAGTCGCCCCTATGGATCTCGGTATCGCGGGCAAGGTCGCCCTGGTCAGCGGGGGCAGTGCGGGCATCGGGCCGGCGGCGGCCAAATCCCTGGCCCGATGCCCGCACCTCTGCGCCAGCGCGCGCAACCAGGAACGCCGTCATGGAGCTCCAGGAGTTCGGCGGCATCGTCCACGACGTCGGCATCAGGTCTGAGGAGAACCCGTAGCCCGGTTCGACGAAAACGCCGTGACGCGGTCGGATGCCACTTGTCGGCGCGAGAAAGGGCTTGGCCACCGGCTACGCTGAAGATGCACCTCAGGTAACGCGACCGAAGGAGTCGAGCGACGGTGAGCGTGGACCTCGAACACGAGCCCATTCATGACCTCGCCCGCCGGGTCATCCGGCTGGCCGAGGAAACCCAGCACGCCGCTCAAGTGCTCGAACGCCGTCTGGATGCGCTGGAACGACGCTCCGGAGCCGCCGACAGAGCCGAGCGCATCCTGAGCGTTGCCGCCGACATGCGAACTCGCCTCGGTCAGGACCGGCTGTCCGTTGAAGACCTGTACGACCCGGACACCGGCCTTCCCGCATGATCATCGATTCCAGCGCCATCATCGCCGTCATCAACGGGGAGCCTGAAGCCGTCCACTTCGCTCAGGCCATCGCCGCGGCCGTATGTCGTATCTCAGCTGTCAACTACGTCGAAGCGGCCATCGTGGCCGACAATCGCGGTGAGGCCATGCGTGACGCTTTCGACACGCTCGTCAACGAGATGGGTCTTATCGTCGAGCCTGTAACACCCAATCAGGCCAGGATCGCGCGTCGGGCGTACCAGACATATGGCAAGGGCAACCACTCCAAGGCCAAACTCAACATGGGTGACTGCTTCGCCTACGCCCTCGCCAAGGACCTCGATCAGCCCTTGCTCTTCAAAGGCGAGGATTTCCCGCACACTGACATCACTCCCGCACAGCCATAACGGTCCTGTCCGGGGGGATCGCAGAGATTCCCTGCGGGAGCATCGTGTGCCGCAGGGACTCGCCCGCAGTTGCTCGCTGTAGCCGAACCCTTCCCGCGCTCACGCCTGTGGACGTGGGGGCGTTGGTGCTCACGGCGGGCTCAACTCGGCCCAGCTCGCTCGCCTGGGCCTATAGTCGCCCCTATGGATCTCGGTATCGCGGGCAAGGTCGCCCTGGTCAGCGGGGGCAGTGCGGGCATCGGGCTGGCGGCGGCCAAGTCTCTGGCCCGCGAGGGCGCGCATCTCTGCGTCAGCGCCCGCAACCCGGAACGCCTCGCGAACGCCGTCGTGGAGCTACAGGAGTTCGGCGGCATCGTCCACGCCGTCCTCGCCGACGTGGAGGACCCCGCCGCGGCCGTCCGGGTGGTGGCCGAGACGCGTGACGTGGTCGGCCCGGTCGACATCCTGGTCGCCAACGCCGGGGGCCCGCCCGCCGGCCGGTTCGTGGACGTCGGCCTCGCCGACTGGGACGTGGCGGTGCAGCGCAACCTCCTCGGCACGGTACGGCTGGTGCACGCCGTACTCCCCGAGATGCGGGCGCGCGGCTGGGGCCGGATCGTGACGATCACCAGCAGGTCGGTGCGCGAGGCCATCGACGGGCTGGCGCTGTCGAACGCCACCCGCGCAGCGGTCGCCGGAGTCGTCCGTACGCTCGCACGCGAGGTGGGCCGCGACGGGGTGCTGGTCAACAACGTGCTGCCGGGTCCGATCGACACCGACCGGCTGCGTGAACTGGCCGGCGACGGCCTGGCCGGACGCGGCGAGGCGGTCCCCGTCGGGCGGATCGGGCGCCCGGAGGAGGTGGGGGACGTGGTGGCGTTCCTGGCCAGTGCGCGCGCCTCGTTCGTGAACGGGGTCTCGATCCTGGTGGACGGCGGGGAGAGTCACGTCATCGCCTGACCGAACAAGCGCTTGCCCGCAATGGGCGCCCGGGCTACCGTGACGGCAGCCGGTCAGAGGAGCAGCGCCATGCCGAGGAACCCGACGCCGTTCACCGGGCAGGCGGCCGTCGCCGGGATCGGCATGACCGCGCTCACCCGGGCCTCAGGCCGTACCGAAGAGGATCTCGCCGTCGCGGCCTGCCGGGCCGCGTGCGCCGACGCCGGCATCGAACCCCGCGACGTGGACGCGATCCTCAGCTACCACCTGGGCGACTCGGCCCCGGTGATCCAGGTCGCCCGCGCCCTGGACCTCGACCACCTCGGCTGGCACAACGACATAGCGGGCGGCGGCACCCAGACGGCCTCCATCCTGGGAGACGCCGCTCTCCTCATACAAGCCGGTTTAGCACGAAATATCCTGGTCTATCGGGCGTTGAATGGGCGATCCGGGCAACGGGTCAACCGGCTTCCCACCGGACCGCCCGACGCGCGGCGCCACGGCATGGCCGGACCCGTCCCCATGTTCGCCCTCGCCGCCACCCGCTACCTCCACGACACCGGCCTCACCGAGCGGCACCTGCACGCCGTCGTCGCCCAGTCTCGCACCAACGCCGCCACCAACCCCCGCGCCCTGCGCCGCGATCCCCTGCCCCTGTCCGACTACCTGGCGGCGCCGTACGTCTGCACCCCGCTCCGCACCGTCGACTGCTGCCAGGAGACCGACGGCGCCTGCGCCCTCGTCGTGAGCGGCGTCCTCGACGGCCCGCGCGTGCGCGCGGTGGCGCGCGGCGGCGGTCCCGGCTGCTCCGCGATGGACCGCGCCGCCGACGTGAGCGCGATCTTCTCCTCGTACGTCGCCCCCGCGCTGTGGGGCAGCACCCACCTGAAGCCCGTGGACGTGGACACCGCGCTCCTGTACGACGCCTACTCCTGGCTGGTGCCGAGGCAGCTCACGGACTTCGGCCTGGCCGACGATCCCGGCCCCTACCTGCTCGAACGCCGCCACGACTGGGTCAACCGCCACGGCGGGCTGCTGTCGGAGGGCTACGTGCACGGCCTCAACAACGTCGCCCAGGCCGTCCGCGAGCTGAGGCAGGACCGCGAGGTCGCCCTGATCACCGGCTTCGGCGGCTCGTACGGCAGCGCCGCCCTCCTCACCGCAGACGGGTGAAATGCCGGCGATCCCCGCGACATGGACAGAGTGTGACCACCGAAGCTGAGCGGTTCGCGAGCGTCTACGCCGCGACCTACGAACAGATACTCGGCTACGCCGTCCGCCGCTGCGAGGACCCGGAGGACGCGGCCGACGTCGTGGCCGAGACCTTCGCCACCGCCTGGCGCCGCGTCCACGCGCTGCCGGACGGCGACGAGGCCCGCCTGTGGCTGTACGGCATAGCCCGCAAAACCCTGGCCAACCACCGCAGAGGCCGGGTGCGCAGACAGCACCACAGCGCGGAACTCGACGCGGACGTGGCCGATCTGTACGCCCACGACCCCGACTCGGCCGTGGAGTTGAGCACGATCGCCCGCACGTTCCGCGAGCTGTCCGACGGCGACCGCGAACTGCTGTCGCTGGTCGCCTGGGAGGGCCTGGACCACGCCGAACTGGCGAAGGTCCTCGGCGTCTCCCGCAACGCCGTACGCATCAGGCTCCACCGCGCCCGCAAGCGCTTGTCGCGCGCGCTCCGCGCGGCCGGAGTGACGTCCCACCACCTCGTGACGGAGGCGAAATGAACGACTTGAAGCACCTCGCACGAGTGCGCGACGAGGAACTGTCCGGCCGCGCGTCCGGTGCGGGGGCCCGGACGCTGCTGGCCTCGATCATGACGGAGCAGCCGAGGCGCAGCCGCCGGGGCCGCTGGCTCACGGCCGCCGCGATCACGGGCGTGCTGGCCACGGCGGCGGTGGTCGCCCCGGTCGTGGTGGACGGCGGGCCGTCGCAGTCGTACGCGAACTCGGCGATCGAGGTGTGGCGCGACGGCGACACCCTCCGCGCCCGCATCAAGGACATGCAGGCCAACGAGAAGAGATACGAGGAGGCGTTCGCGGCGATGGGCGCCAAGGTGCGGCTGGACCGCGTGCCCGTCACACCGAACAAGGTGGGCAGCCTGATCAGGGGCGGTAGCGGAGGCGGGGCGGTGGGCGGCCGAACCGGGTTCGGCACGGATCCGGCGGGCTGCCTGCTGACGAGCCCGGACTGCGTCCTGGTGATCGGTGTCTCCGGGGTGGGGACGGAGCACTTCTTCCTGGTAGGTCGGCAGGCCGAGCCCGGTGAGACATACCAGAACCCCGCGACCGCCACCGACGAGGGCGGGCAACTCGCCGACTACCCGGTGGACGAGAAGACCGTGGGCACGGTCCGCCCGGTGATCGAGGCCCGGGGTCTGGAGATCGTCTACGAGATCATCGAACCGAGCCCGGACGGCCAAGGCTTCGGTGCGAACCCCAAGGACCAGAATCGGCCGGTCGGCGCGGACTGGGTGGTGTGGGAGGCCATGGACCTGCGGCAGGGCGTCGTCAAGCTGCTCGTCTCCGAGAAGCGGGTGGCGAAGAACCCGATCTACGGCGGCAGGAAGAGCGAGGTCAGCAAGGGCTAGCCACGAACCGCGCGTGCGCCTCGGCGGCCGAGGCACCGAGCCCTTCGCGGGCCGACAGCCACGCCGCGGCCCCGGCGGCGTCGCCCGCCGTGCGCACGGCCACCGAGGCGCCGAGCAGTTCCTCGACGCGCTGACGCACCGGGCCCGGGTTGGTGAGCACGCTGCCCGCCAGCACCACCGGCCCCTCGACGCGCACCCGGCGGACGGTCTCCACCAGGTGCGCCGCCGCCTCGCGGGTGATCACCAAGGCCATCGGGTCACCCGCCGAGGCGGCCTGCCCGACCAGCACGGACAGCGCGGCCAGCCGCATGTGGTCGGCCTGCGCGAGCTGGATGATCCGCGCGGCCGTGAGCCTGGGCGTCGCCCCGCGCGCCGCGCCCAGGAAGTGCTCGGTGACGAGGTCGCCGAGCAGCCCGGCGGGCAGCTCCCGGTCGAGGGCGCCGACCTCGCGGCTCGCGGCGGCGCGGCCGATCCAGAAGCCGGATCCGGCGTCGCCGAGCAGCCAGCCGAGCCCGTCGGCCGTTGCGTCGAGCCGGTGGCCGACGATCCGGGCCGCGATCGCGCCCGTGCCGGACAGCAGCATCGTGCCGTCGGGCTCGGGGGAGCCGGCCGCGTACGCGGTCACGACGTCGCCGCTGATCTCCAGCGGGCCGCCGACGCCGCTCGCGGACCACAGCCGGGCGAGTTCGGCGTCGAAGTCGTCGAACACGCCCGCGGTCTTCCCCGCGACCCCGGCGTGCGAGGCGACGACGCGGGCGGCGTCGAGGCCGTCGAGCGCCCGGGTGAGCGCCTCGCCGATCGCGGCGGCGGCCTTGGGGACACCGTGCGCGGTGGGGTTGCCCGCGCCCGCTCTGCCGTAGCCGACGCGGGTGCCGTCGAGCCGGTGGACCGACACGCGGGTGGAGGTCGCGCCGGCGTCCACACCGATCACGAGCGCATTTGTCACGAACCTGATTGTGGGTCTTGACTCGACCGAGAAGCAAGAATAATTTTCGCCAGAAGACCGAGTATTCGGAAGGAATATTCGTGACTTCAGGTGCCCTCAGACGCGTCGAGACCGAACTGCCCTCTCTGCCCGAGGCATTGCGCCGGGTCGGAGAGGTGATCCTGGACGACCCGGCCGAGGCCGCCCGCTCGACGATCATCACGCTGGCCGAGCGCGCGGGCAGTTCCCCGGCCACCGTCACCCGCTTCTGCCGCGCGTTCGGGTTCTCCGGATACGCCGAACTGCGCGTGGCCCTCGCGACCGAAATGGGCCGGGCCGCCCAGGCGGGCTGGGGCGCCGGGGTCGGGCACGAGATCGGCCCGGACGACCCCATCGAGTCGGCGATCCAGGTGATGGCCCAGGAGGACGCCCGCATCCTCCAGGACACCGCCGCCCAGCTCGACCCCGCCATCGTGACGGAGGTCGCCGAGGCGATCGTCGCCGCCCGCCGGGTCCTGCTCGTGGGCGTCTCCACCAGTGCCAACGTCGCCAGCATGCTCGAAGGACGGCTGCGCCGCATCGGCATCCCGGTCTGGAGCACCGGCGACCCCCACGTCGCCCTGGCCGACGCCGCACTGCTCGCCGAGGGGGACGTCGCCGTCGGCATCAGCCACCGGGGGCGTACCCGCGAGGTCATGGAGACGCTGGTCGAGGCGTCCGGGCACGGCGCCACCGCGGTCGCGGTCACCTCCTCCGCCCGCTCGCCGCTCGCCGACCTCGCCGACCTGGTGCTGACGACGGCGAGCTGGGAGCCCGCCTTCCGGCTCGGCGGCCTCACGGCCGTCCACTCCCAGCTCCTGGTCCTGGACGCGGTGTTCGTCGCCGTCGCCCAGCGCACCTACGAACGCACCAACGAGGCGTTCCACCTGACGATCAACGCGGTCGAGAGCCACCGAGTGGAAAGAGGCTGAATGTCGTACGCAAGCCAGGCCCTGCACCTGGCCGGGCAGGTCGCCGAGAGCCAGCGCGACCCGGTGCGGCGGGCCGCCGCGCTGATCGTCGCCTCGCTGCGCGCGGGAGGCGTGGTCAACGCCTTCGGCTCCGGCCACTCCGAGGCCATCGCCATGGAGATCGCCGGACGCGCGGGCGGGCTGGTGCCCAGCAACCGCCTCTCCCCGCGCGACCTGGTCCTTTACGGCGGCGAGCCGGCCTCCGTCCTCACCCCGGAGCTGGAGCGCGACCCCACGGTGGCCCGCCGCATCTACGACCTGGCGCCGGTCGAACCGCAGGACGTGTTCGTGCTCGTCTCCAGCTCCGGCGTCAACGGCACCGTCGTCGAACTGGCCACGCTGGTCAAGGAGCGCGGCCACCCGCTCGTCGCCATCACCTCCGTCGCGCACAGCACCGCGATGGCCTCCCGCCACCCCAGCGGGCGCAAGCTCATGGACCTCGCCGACGTGGTGCTCGACAACGGCTCCCCGTACGGCGACGCCGTCCTCACCCTCGAAGGCGGCGGCACCTACGGCGCGGTCTCGACGATCACCTCGGCCCTGCTGGCGCAGATGGTCGTCACCACCGCGATCGACGAACTCGTCGCCCTCGGCGAGTCACCCCCTGTCTACCTGTCGGTCAACATGACCGGCGGGGACGCGCACAACCAGGCGCTGGAGAGCCGCTACGCAGGTCGGATCAGACGTGGAGCGTAAGGAGATGTAAGCCCGTGAACGACACCCCCCGCATGTCCCGGCGGGCGCTGCTGCGCAGCGCCGCCCTCATCCCGGCCGCAGGGGCGCTGGCCGCCTGTGCGACCCCGGCGGCCCAGCCCACGGCCGGTGCCTCGCCGGGCGCCGCCAAGTCGCTGGAGGTGTGGGTCTTCGACGGCGGCTTCGGCCACAAGTACGCCACCGACATCCACCAGCCGCTGTTCAAGACCAAGTACCCCGACGTGACCGTCAAGCACAACTTCACCAAAGAGGTCACGAAGATCCTCCAGCCGCGCTTCGCCGGCGGCAACCCGCCCGACGTCATCGACAACTCCGGCGCCAACGCGATGGACTTCGGCGCCCTCGCCCAGGACGGCCAGCTCCTCGACCTGGCCCCGTTGCTCGACGCGGAGAGCTGGGACGACCCGTCGGTCAAGGTCAGGGACACACTCGACCCGTCGGTGATCGAGATCGGCACCTACGACGGGAAGTTCCACGTCGTCGGGTACGTCAACTACATCTACGGCATCTGGTACTCGATGAAGGCGTTCAAGGACAACGGCTGGGAGGTTCCGAAGACCTGGGACGCCTTCCTGCAGCTCTGCGAGACCATCAAGAAGTCCGGCAAGATGGCCCCGTTCACCTACGCGGGCAAGCACCCGGGCTACGCCCTCGACCCGATCCTCACGATGGCCGCCAAGATCGGCGGCAAGGACGTCCTGCGCAACCTGGACAACCTGGAGGACGGGGCCTGGAAGGCCGAGGCGCTGAAGGAGTCGGCCACCCGCTGGGCCGAGATCAGCGCGAAGTACCTCATGGAGGGCACCAACGGCCTCGACCACGTACAGACACAGACCGCGCAGAACAAGTACCAGGTGGCCATGCTGCCGTCGGCGTCCTGGCTGGAGAACGAGCAGCGCAGCACCACCCCCGAGGGCTTCGACTACGCGATGTTCCCCATCCCGGACGTCACCTCCGCCGACAAGATGCCCTACGGGGCCCTGCACACCCAGCCGGGCGAGAACTACCTCGTCCCCGCCAAGGCCGCCAACACCCAGGGTGGCATCGACTACCTGAGGGCGATGCTGTCGGTGAAGGCGGCGGGCCAGTTCATGCAGATGGTCTCCACCGTGCCGACCGTCAAGGGCGCGGGCGAGGGGCTGGAGCTGAGCACCGGCGTCAAGAGCGCCGCCGACGCCTACGCGGCGGCGGGCGACAACACCGTCTACTTCCGCTGGAACGCCTGGTACCTGCAGCTCAAGGACGAGTCGGCGGCCGCGACCGGTGAGCTCATGAGCGGCCGGATCACCCCCGACAAGTTCCTCGAACGCATGCAGAAGAAGGCCGACGAGATCAAGGCCGACTCCTCGATCAAGAAGTACAAGCGCTGACATGCGCCTGTCCGAGAGGTACCGCCGGGGACTGTTCATCACCGTGTTCCTGGCGGCACCGGTCCTGCTCTACCTCGTCTACGTGATCGCGCCGTACGTCCAGGCGTTCTACATCTCGATGACCGACTGGCGGGGCGTGAGCGCCTCTCCCACGTTCGTCGGGCTGGACAACTTCCGGCGCCTGCTGTCCGACGGGGTGTTCTGGAAGGCCGTCACGCACAACGGCCTGCTGCTGGTGCTGCTGCCGCTGATCACCATCGTGATCGCGCTGTTCTTCGCCTTCCTGCTCAACGTCGGCGGCGCCAAGGGCACCGAGGGCATCAAGGGCTCCGGCTTCTACCGGGTGGTGTTCTTCTTCCCGCAGGTGCTCGCCGTGGCCGTGGTGGCGGTGCTGTTCCAGCAGGTCTTCCGGCCGGACGGCAGCGGCATGCTCAACGGCCCGCTGATGGCGCTCGGCCTCGAACCCGTCGGCTTCCTGTCGAACCCGAACATCGCGTTCTGGTCGGTGCTCGGCGTCATGGTCTGGCAGGCCGTCGGCTTCTACGTGGTGCTCTTCTCCGCCGGGCTCGCCTCGATCCCGCGCGACCTGTTCGAGGCCGCGCAGATCGACGGCGCCGGGCGGGTCAGCCTGTTCTTCCGTGTCACGCTGCCGCTGCTGTGGGACACCGTCCAGGTCGCCTGGGTCTACCTGGGCATCCTGGCCCTCGACGTGTTCGCCATCGTCTGGGTGATGACCGACCAGCACGGCGGGCCCGACTACTCCACCACCGTGATGGCCGCCGAGATCTACCGCAACGCCTTCCAGTACTTCCGCTTCGGGTACGCCTCGGCACTCGGTGTGGTGATGTTCTTCTTCACCGTCGGCTTCGCGTTCCTGTCCCTGCGCCTGTCGCGCCGCGAACGAATCGAGTACTAGATGGCAACGACGACGTGGACGGCGGCCAACTCGCGCAAGCTCGCCCGCCGCGAGCGCAAGAAGCGGCTGGGCCCGCTGTCGGTGCTGACGCACGTGACCCTGGTCATCTGGACGGCGCTGGTCGTGGTGCCGATCGTGTGGACGTTCCTGGCCTCGGTCAAGAGCGAGGACGAGATCTTCGGCGAGGCGTGGGGGCTGCCCGCCACGCTGCGCTGGGACAACTTCGCCCGAGCCTGGGAGCAGGCGCAGATCGGGCAGTACATGCTCAACAGCGTGGTCGTCGTCGCGTTCAGCACGTTCGGCACCATGCTCGTCGGCGCGATGGGCGCCTACGTGCTGGCCCGCTACCCGTTCAGGGGCAACCGCGCCCTCTACCTGCTGTTCGTCTCCGGCCTGGCCTTCCCGGTCTACCTGGCGCTGACGCCGCTGTTCTTCGTGGTGCAGAACATGGGCACGCTGCCGCTGATCGGGCCGTTCATCGGCCTCAACACCCACGCGGGCCTGGTGCTCGTCTACATCGCGTACTCGATGCCGTTCACGATCTTCTTCCTGGCGGCCTTCTTCCGTACGCTCCCGAACGCCGTCGCCGAGGCCGCCCGCGTCGACGGGGCTTCGCACACCCGGGTCTTCTTCCAGATCATGCTGCCGATGGCCCGGCCCGGCCTGGTCAGCATCACCATCTTCAACGTGCTCGGCCAGTGGAACCAGTACCAGTTGCCGCTGGTGCTGCTCCAGGACCGCGACATGTGGGTGCTGACCCAGGGCATCGCCGACATCTCGACGGCGGCGGGCTACGACGCCGACTGGGCGGCCCTGTTCGCCGCCCTGACGCTGGCCATCCTGCCCATGCTGGTCGTCTACACGGTCTTCCAGCGGCAGATCCAGTCCGGTCTGACGACCGGAGCGCTCAAGTAGGGCACGCGGTGGAGATGATCGGCCGCGAGGCCGACCTCGCGGCGGTGACCCGCGCCCTCTCGGGCGCCGGGGCGCTGGTGCTCGTGGAGGGCGAGGCGGGCATCGGCAAGTCCCGCCTGCTCGACGAGTGCCTGGCCACCCCCGGCCTGCGGGAGCGGCGGGTGCTCGTGGCGGCCTGCCCGCCGCTCGCAGAGCCGTTCCCGCTGGGCGCGGTGGTCGAAGGGCTGCGCCCCTTCCACGGGCGCCTGGCCGACCTGCGGCTCAGCCCGCTGGCCGGGGCGTTGCGCCCGCTGTTCCCCGAGTGGGCGGCGCTGCTGCCGCCCGCCCTGGAGGCGCTGCGCGACCCTCGGGAGACCAGGCACCGGCTCTTCCGCGCCCTCACCGAACTCGTCGGCGCGCTCGGCGTCGAGATCATCGCCGTCGAGGACGCCCACTGGGCCGACCCCGCCACCCTCGACTGGCTGCTGACGCTGGCCGCCTCGCGCAGCCGCGACCACGCGCTCGTGCTCACCTACCGGCCGCTCGACGTGGCGCCGGGCTCGCCGCTGCTGCGGCTGACCTCGCGCTCGCCCGCCGCCCGGGTCAGCCTGGAGCCGCTGGACGTGCCCCAGACGCGGGCGCTGGTCGAGGCCATGTTCGGGGCTCCCGAGGTGTCGGAGCGGTTCGCCGCCTTCCTGCACGAGCACACCGGCGGCATCCCGTTCGCGCTGGAGGAGACCGTACGGCTGCTGCGCGAGCGCCGCGACATCTTCCGCTCGGACAGCGGCTGGCGCAGACGGCTCATGGAGGAGCTGAGCGTGCCGCCGACCGTGCGGGACTCCGTGCTCGAACGCGTGGCGCGGCTGGCCCCGCAGACGCGGGCGGTCCTGCGGGCGGCCGCCGTACTGGCGGCGCCGGCGGAGGAGGCGCTGCTCGGCGCCGTGGCCGGGCTCGACGAGCACGGCACCCGGGACGGCCTGGCCGGAGCGCTCGCCGGCGGCCTGATGCGCGAGGTCGAGCGCGGCGCCTTCGGCTTCCGCCACGTCCTGGCCGCCCGCGCCGTCGGCGACGCGATCCCGGCGCCGGAGCGCCGCCTGCTCCACCGGCGGGCGGGCCGGGCGCTCAGGGACGGCGAGCACCCGCCGGTGGTCCGGCTGTGCAGGCACTTCCGCGAGGCGGGCGACGTCGGCGCGTGGAGCGAGTACGCCGAGGCCAGCGCCGAACTGGCCCTGGAGTCCGGCGACGGCCACACCACCGTCGCCACCCTGCACGAACTCCTGACCACCGCCGAGCACCCGCTCGAACGCCGTGTCCGGCTGGCCCGCAGGCTCGGCGAGGCGGTCACGCTCAGCGCCGAGCCGCTGTCCGAGCTGGGCCGGAAGGTCCGCGCCGCGCTGGGACTGGCGCTGGCCGACCCCGAACTGCCCTCGGCCGAGCGCGGCGAGCTGCGTCTGCGCCTCGGCCGCCTCAAACTGCACCTGGGAGAGTACGAGGAGGGGCTGTCCGACCTGGAGGCCGCCGTTCCCGAACTGGAGCACCGCCCGACCCTCGCCGCCCAGGCCATGCTGCTGCTCGCCACCCCGTTCAACGCCGCCTGGCCCGCCGACCGCCACCGCGCCTGGGCGGACGCGGCCGTCCGCATCTTCGCCCAGGTACGCTCGCCCGCCGAACGCCTGGTCTGCCTCAACAGCCTGGCCATCGCACTGCTGCTGCTCGGCGACGCCGACGGCTGGCAGGTCGTCTCCGATCTGCCGGAGGCCGCCGACAGCCGCCTCGAACGCCGCGAGCTGGCCAGGGGCCGCCTCGCCATAGGCCAGCTCGCGACCGTCTGGGGACGGCACACCGAAGCGGCCCGCCTGCTGGACACGGCCGCCGAACTGGTCGAGGACACCGGCTACCGGCGCGTGGACGGCACCGTCGCCATCGGCCGTGCCCGCCTGGCCTGGCACCAGGGCGAATGGGCGGGGCTGGCCGAACGCGTCGGCGAACTGGCCGTGTCCGAGTCCGCCGACCAGGGCACCCGCCTGGAGGCCGCGCTGCTCCAAGGTCAGCTCGATCTCGCCTCCGGTGCCCGGGTCCGCGCCGAGCGGCGGCTGCGCAGGCTCCTGGCCTCGGTCGGGCCGAGCGGCCACGCCGACCCGTTCACCGCGCCGAACGCCGCCCTGGGCCGTCTCCTGCTGGACGCGGGCGACGTGACGGGCGCGCTCGCCTGCACCGGGCGGGCCATGGACGTGATCGTCGGCAAGGGCGTGTGGCTGTGGGCGACCGACCCGCTGCCCGTCCACCTCGACGCGCTGGTGGCGACCGGGCAGGTGGCGCAGGCGCGGGCGACGGTGTCGGCGTTCGCGGCGGGGCTCGCCGGGCGCGATGCCCCCGCCCCCGCCGCCGCCCTGCTCGTCTGCCGGGGCATCGTCGCCCGTGCCGCCGGCGCCGAGGAGGAGGCGGCCGCCCGGTTCGCACAGGCGGCGCTGGCGTGGGAGGAACTGCCCAGGCCGTACGACCGGTGGCTGACGGCCGAACGGCAGGGCCACGCGCTCCTGGCCGCCGACCGGCGGGAGCAGGCGCTGGCCGCCTGGTCGGCGGCGCAGGAGGGGTTCGTGGCGCTCGGCGCCCGCTGGGACGCCGACCGGGTCGCCCACGTGTTGCGCGGCCACGGCGTCGGCGTCGCCCGCCCCTGGCGCGGCGGCCGCAGGGGTTACGGCGACCGCCTGTCGCCGCGCGAGCGCGAGATCGTCGCCAGGGCCGCCCAGGGCTGGACCAACAAGCGCATCGCCGAGGACCTCAGCCTGTCGCCGCGCACGGTCGAACGGCACCTGAGCGCCGCGATGCGCAAACTGTCGGTCACCACGAGAACGGCGCTGGTGGCGGCCTCGGCCGGGCTCCTCGACGCCGACAGCTGACCCCGTGGGGCAGTTAATTGGGTGATTTCCCGGATCGCGGGGCGGCCGGGCCGGGCGGACGATGAGCCACGTGGAACCAGACCCCGAACAGCCCGCCGCCACCGAACCCGCCACCGCCGGGCTGGTGGAGGCGGCAGAGGACGAGACACCGTCCGACGACCGGCATGAACCCCTTTAGCCGGTTACCGCAGAGAGGCACCGCTTCATGACCGCACATCCGTTACGCCGCCACACTCTGCGCGGCCTACTCGCCGCCACTCTGGCCGCCGGGCTCGTCTCGGGACTCCCACCGGCCGCCTCCGCGGCTCCCGCCCCGACCGGCCCCACCCCGGCCCGTACGGCACCCGGCCCCGGCCCCCACGAGATCACCCTCATCACCGGCGACCGGGTCACCCTGACCGAGTCCGGCGCCGGGCAGTACATCGTCCGCAGCACCCCGGGCCGGCGCGCCGACGGCAGCCGCCCCAGGCTGAGCACCCAGTACACCCCGAAGGGCGTCTACGTCCTGCCGGAGGACGCCGTCGCCGCCATCGACTCGGGGCTGGTCGACCGGGAACTGTTCAACGTCCGCTACCTCGCGGAGAACGGCTACGCCGACTCGGGCACGCCGCGCATCCCCGTCATCGTCCAGTACGCCAAGGGCACCCGCGCCCGCTCCGCGCTGCCCGCCGCCACGACCACGAACACCCTGGAGAGCCTCGACGGCGCCGCCCTCGACGTGGCCAAGGCGCAGACGGCACGATTCTGGGACACCGTCGCGGGCCAGGCGAAACAGCGCGCCGGCGGCGTCGCCAAGCTGTGGCTGGACGGCAAGGTCACCCCCACGCTCGACCACAGCGTCCCCCAGATCGGCGCCCCCACCGCCTGGGCGGGCGGACACGACGGCACCGGCGTCAAGGTCGCCGTCCTCGACACCGGAGTCGACGCCGCCCACCGCGACCTCGACGGCCGCATCGCCGAGACCCGCTCGTTCGTCCCGGGCGAGGCCGTCCGCGACGGTCACGGCCACGGCACCCACGTCGCCGCGACCATCGCGGGCACCGGCGCCGCCACCGGGCGCAACAAGGGCGTCGCACCCGGCGCCCAGCTCGTGATCGGCAAGGTGCTCGGCGACAGCGGCTCCGGCCAGGACTCGTGGGTCATCGAGGCGATGGAGTGGGCCGCCCGCTCCGGCGCCAAGGTCGTCAGCATGAGCCTCGGCAGCGGCCCCACCGACGGCACCGATCCGGTGAGCCAGGCGCTGAACGACCTGAGCGCCGCCACCGGCACCCTGTTCGTCGTCGCGGCGGGAAACACCGCCGACGAGGGCACCGTGGCCGCGCCCGGCTCCGCCGACGCCGCGCTCACCGTCGCGGCCGTGGACCGGAACGACACCCGCGCCTGGTTCTCCAGCCAGGGCCCCCGCTTCGGCGACTCCGGGCTCAAGCCCGACCTCGCCGCGCCGGGCGTGAGCATCGCCGCCGCCCGCGCCGCCGGGACCTCGATGGGCGAGCCCGTGGACGACGTCCACACGCGGGCCAGCGGCACCTCCATGGCCACCCCGCACGTCTCCGGCGCCGTCGCCCTGCTCGCCCAGCGGCACCCGGACTGGACCGGCCCGCAGCTCAAGGCCGCGCTGATCGGCAGCGCGAAGGACACCGGCGCCACCGTGTACGAGCTGGGCGCCGGCCGCCTCGACGTGGCCAGGGCCTACGGCCAGACGGTGCACACCGCCACCTCGGGCCTCGACTTCGCCTCGGTCAACGACGAGCGGCCCGTCGTCAAGGACCTCGCCTACCGCAACACCGGCGACCGGCCGGTGACGCTCACGCTCAGGGCGAGCCTGCGCAGGGTCGGCGGCGACGACGCCTCCGGCAGCCTCACCGTCGCCGACCCCACCCTGACCGTGCCCGCGAACGGCACCGCCACCACCAAGGTCACCCTGACCCCGGCCGGAGCCGCCTTCGGCGCCTTCAGCGGCGCGGTCACCGCCGAAGCGGACGGCCTGCGGCTGCGCACCCCGGTCGGCGCCGTCCGTGAGAGCCCGAAGGTGCAGCTCACGGTCCGCACGATCGGCAGGGACGGCAAGCCCGCCAACCCGTGGGCGCAGCACACCCTCGACGTGAGCGGCACCGACGGCTTCCTCGGCGGCACCCGGCTCGTGGACACCGGCGTCACCGTCACGCGGGTGCCGCCCGGCGTCCACCACGTGACCCAGTGGATCGACTGGGCGGACGAGGACGACCGCCTCAACTTCGGCTACCTGGTCGACCCGGAGGTCCGGGTCGACGGCGACACCGAGATCACCCTCGACCTGCGCAAGGCCAGGCAGGTCCGCTTCACCACCCCGAAGCCGGCCGAGCCGCTGAACAACGACTGGGTCGCCAACGTGCAGCGCACCACCGCCGCAGGCGAGGTGTACGGCGCCGGGATCACGCCCAACAGCCCGTACGGAGCCTGGATGAACCTGTGGGTGACCCCCACGGAGAAGGTCACCGTCGGCAGGCTGCGCTGGTTCTCGCACTGGACGCTGGGCAAGTCCGAGCTGGCTATGAGCGTGCGCGGGCGCGAGCCGTACCCGCTGAAGGTCCTCGCTCCCGTCCACAGTGTCAACGCGCAGGGCCCCACGCAGAGCGGCCACCCCGGCTTCGTGCAGTTCACCGGCATCCGCGACCTGCCCGTCGCGGACGTCGGCCAGGCCCGGCCGGAGGACCTCGCGGGCCGCGACCTGCGCGGCAGGCTGGTGCTCATGGACACCGGGATGGCCGACGACGGCGGCGCACCGCTCTGCGAGGCCCCCATCGAGCGGATCGGCCCGCTGCGCGAGGCCGGCGCCGCCTTCGTGCTCATCTCCCCGACGCGCACCGGCGCGTGCGGGCTGCCGATGGCCATCACCCAGAAGCCGTTCACCGGCGACGCCAAGCCCATCGGCGTGCCGAACGCGTTCCTGAGCCACACGGAGGCGCGGCGGCTGAAGGAACTGCTGGCACGGGGACCGCTCACGTTGCGGGTGGCGGGCACGCCCGACACGCCCTACAGCTACACGCTGAAGCCGTACGACGAGGACCGGATCGCCGCCGACCAGCACCGCGTCCTGACCGAGCGGCAGCTCACCAGGGTCGACTCGACCGTGCACGCCGCCTCGTCGGCGCGGATCTCCGACTGGCGCTACGTCTTCAAGCAGGACGACGGCATCAAGACCGCCGTCGCCATCGAGGAGTTCCAGCCCTTCGCCTACACGGCACCGGCCCGGCGCACCGAGTGGGTGGGGCCGCCCGACCCGGCGGTCATCCAGGAACGCGGCCTGACCTCGGTGCCAGAGGCCGGGACCGCCACCCTGGACACCCGCTACCGCACCGAGGCGTACGGCAAGGCGGGACGCGTGAAGCAGCGCTGGTTCACTCCGGGCAGCACGCCGGGCGCCGCGATCGTGCCCGACGAGGTTCTGCGCCTGGCCGACCCGTCGCTGCCGCCGCTGGCCGCGAAGGGGACCGGCGTCATGTGCTCGATCTGCGTGCAGCAGGACGTGCTGTGGGCCGACTTCGTCCTCACGGGCCGTTCGGAGAAGCAGTGGTTCCAGGGCGCCGGGTTCTGGAAGGGCGGCATGGTCCTCACCCCCGGCTACGACGTACGCCTCTATCGGGACGGCAGGCAGCTCGACCGGCTCGACAACCCCTGGTTCCGTGAGCTGCCCGCCTTCCCGCTCCAGGGCGAGGGGGAGTACCGGCTGACGGCGAAGAACGCGGCGCACGACGTCGAGTGGACGTTCCGGGCGCCGCCCCCGCAAGGGCAGACCCAGCGCGGGGCGGGCTGCCGGGCGTGGAACATCCAGGGGCCCGTCGAGCACTGCCGGCCGGTGCCCTCGGTGTTCGTGGCCTACGACTTCGGCGACGACGTCACGATGGACAACCGGGTCAAGGCCGGGCCCGCCCACACCTTCCGGGTGACGGCCTACCACTCGCAGTCCACGACGGCGATGCCGAGGATCGCCGGGCTGAAGCTGTGGTCCAGCACCGACGACGGCGCCACCTGGACGCCGGTGGACCTCAGGCGCGAGCGCGACGGCGAGTTCACCGCCCGCGCCCGCTACGGCGGCAGGGGCGCCGTCAGCCTGAGGGCCGAGGCGTGGGACGCGGACGGCAACCGGGTGAAGCTGACCAGCCCGAGGCTCTTCACCCTCCGTTAGCCCGGTGTCACAGGGCCGCGCGGGCTCGCCGCGCGGCCTCCGCCACGTTCGCCAGCGCCGCCTCCACCTGCGGGTAGGTGCGGGTCTTCAGGCCGCAGTCCGGGTTGACCCACACCTGCTCGGCGGGCAGCACCGCGAGGGCCGCCGCCAGCCGGCCCGCGACCTCCTCCACGGGCGGCACCCTCGGCGAGTGGATGTCGTAGACGCCGGGGCCGAGCCCTCTGGCGTACCCGGTGACCGCGTCCAGGATCCGGGTGCCGGAACGGGCCGACTCGATCGTGGTCACGTCGGCGTCCAGACCGTCGATCGCCGACAGGATCTGGTCGGCGTTCGAGTAGCACAGGTGGGTGTGGATCTGGGTACGGTCGCCCGCCGCACCCGTCGCCCGCCGGTAGGCGGCCACCGACCACTCCAGATAGTCGGCCTGCTCGGCGGCCCGCAGCGGCAGCAGCTCGCGCAGCGCGGGCTCGTCCACCTGGATGACCGACACCCCGGCGGCCTCCAGGTCGCGCACCTCCTCGGCGATGGCCGCCGCCACCTGGTGGGTCACCTCGCGCAGCGGCAGGTCGGCGCGGTCGAAGGACCAGGCGACGATCGTGACGGGGCCGGTCAGCATGCCCTTGACGGGCTTCGCGGTCAGCGACTGCGCGTACTTCGCCCACCGCACGGTGATGGGGGAGGGCCGGCCGACGTCGCCGTGGATGATCGGCGGGCGGGTGCACCGTGAGCCGTAGGATTGCACCCAGCCGTGCGCGGTCACCGCGAAGCCGTCGAGGTGTTCGGCGAAGTACTGCACCATGTCGTTGCGCTCCGGCTCGCCGTGGACGAGCACGTCGAGGCCGAGCCGCTCCTGCACCCGGACGGCGTGCTCGATCTCGGCCTCGACCAGCCGCTCGTAGTCCTCCCGCGCGAGCGTGCCCGCCGTCACGGCCGCGCGGGCCGCACGCAGTTCGCCGGTCTGCGGGAACGAGCCGATCGTGGTGACCGGCAGCGGCGGCAGCCGCAGGTGCTCGGCCTGCGCCGCCGCCCGCACGGCGTACGGGCTGCGGGCGGGGACCGGCGGCAGCTCCGCCCGCCTCGTGGGTACGGTACCGGCCGCGCCCCCCGTCTCACCGGCGGCCAGCGCCCGCGCGAGCGCGACGACCTCGGCCGCCTTCTGCTCGGCGAAGGCCAGGCGCTCCCGCAGCCCGGGGTCGAGCCCGTCCTCGACCGTCACGTCGTACGGCACGTGCAACAGCGAGCACGAGGTGCCGACCACGACCCGGTCCGCCTCGACCGCCCGCAGCTTGGCCAGCGCCGCCGCCGGCGGGGTGCGCCAGACGTCCCGGCCGGAGACGACCCCCGCGACCACGGTCTTGCCCGGCAGCGGCGGCGGCACCGGGCCGCGCACCAGGTCCACGGCCAGCGCCTCGACCGGGGTCGCCGCCAGCACGGGCAGCGCCTCGCCGAGGTCGCCGAAGTAGGAGGCCACGAGCAGCTTGGGGCGTACGGGGAGGGCGCCGAGGCGTTCGTAGGCCGCGCGCACGGCCGCGAGCTCGTCGGGCGTGCGGTCCTGGACCAGCGCGGGCTCGTCGAACTGCACCCACTCGACGCCTTCGCCGGCCAGTGCCGCGAGCAGCTCCTCGTAGTGGCCGAGCACCTCGCCGAGCCGGTCGAGCGCCCCCGCGAGCAGCAGGAACGTCACCGGCCCGACCACCACGGGCCGGGTCTCGTAGCCGAGCGCGCGGGCCTCGCGCACCTCGCCGACGGGCTTGCCCGCGTCCAGTTTGAAGACGGTCTCCGGGCCGATCTCCGGCACGATGTAGTGGTAGTTGGTGTCGAACCACTTGACCATCCGCAGCGGCGCCAGCCCGTCGGTGCCGCGCGCCATGGCGAAGTAGGGGTCGTCGGCGGCCTGGTAGCGCTCCGGCACCGCGCCCAGCATCACGGCGGTGTCGAGCACCTGGTCATACAGGGAGAAGGTGTTGGACGGCAGGCCGTCGAGCCCCAGCTCCGCCAGCCGCCGCCAGGTGCCTGCCCGCAGCCGGGCGCCTTCTGCCTCCAGTTCCCGCCGCGTCGAGCGGCCGTCCCAGTAGGACTCCAGCGCCCGCTTGAGCTCCCTGTGGGGCCCGATCCGGGGGTATCCGAGCACGGTCGATGACTGCATGGTTCCGCTCCCAAGCCGATGAGGAAAACGTCTGGATCGTGCCCGCGCGGCAGGTGGTGGTGCATCATCTATTGGTGTTGCTTATGCTGCGTGAGATCCAGTGCTTCGCCCGCGTCGCCGACCGGCTCAGCTTCTCCCGGGCCGCCGCCGACCTGGGGATGTCGCAGCCCGCGATGAGCCAGGCCATCACCCGGCTGGAGACCGCCCTGGATCTCAGGCTCTTCGAGCGGACCCCACGCGAGGTGCGGCTGACGCCGGCGGGCAGGGGGCTGCTGGCCCAGGCCGACGAGGTGCTCGCCGCCATGGACGGATTCGAGGCGGAAGCGGCCCGGCTCACCCGTCCGGCTATCAGGATCGCTTATCCGGCACTGGCCGGGCCGTTGGTGGCGCGGATCGCCAGGCGGCTGGCCGCGCGCACCCCGCCGATCGCCGTCGAGCTGAGCGTGGCCGGGCGCGCGGCCGCCGCACGGGCGCTCGACACGGGCGAGGTGGCGGCGGCGATCGTCGCCATGCCCGCTCCGGCGCGGTTCACGACCGGGGCGCGCTTCCACGTGAGCGTGGACCGGCTGGCCGTGCCCGCCGACCACCCCTGGCGCAACCGGGTGCTCGCCGGGCAACTGGCCGAGCAGCGGGTGCTGATCCCCGGCCGAGGCTGGGCCCGCCTGCCCGGCATCCACCGGCAGGTCGCCGAGGACGACTTCGCGGCCGCCCTCGACCTGGTGGCGGCGGGCGCGGGCCTGCTGCCGATCCCGCAGCTCGTGGCGCGGGCCGTACGCAGGGAGGACGTCAGGTTCGTGCCTCTGGAGGGCGCCGAGCTGCGGCTGACCTACGGCCTGGCCTGGCTCGGCGAGCCGGTGGCGCCGGAGCTCATCACGCTGGTGCGGGTGGTGCAGGAGGCGCTGTGGACCCGCTGAGGTTCTTGAGCGCCTCGCGCCGGCTCAGCCCGGACAGGCCCTTGGCCCGCACGTAGCGGATCACCTCGCCGGGGTTGACCTTGGCGTACTCGCGCAGCGCCCACCCGATCGCCTTGCGGGCGAAGAAGTCGTTGTCCGACAGGCTCGGCTCGATGCAGGCGTACAGCAGCGCGGTGTCCGTGCGCTCCTTGAACCGGTTCTGCGACAGGATCGCCGTGCGGCGCCGCCACAGGTCGGAGTCGCCCGCCCACTCCAGCATGAGGGGGCGCATCGAGTCGGGGAAGGCGGCCAGCAGCCCGCCGACGCGGTGGGTGGCCAGTTCGTCGACGAGGTCCCACCAGGCGCCGGTGACGATCATCTCCTCGTACATCGGCACCGTGTAGAGGGTCTGGTGGGCGCGGTACAGGCGGTGGCCGGTGAGGTCGACGGCGGCGTAGCGCTCCTCGCGGTACTCGGCCTCGTGCCACAGCTCCATCACCGCCCGCCGCCACGCGGGCGCGTCGGGAAGGGGGTGCTCGGCGAAGACCTTCCGGAGCAGCGCGCGGCGCGGGGCCGCCTGCACGCCGAGGAAGGGCATGTCGGACTTCATGTACGCCTGCATGCCCGTGGCCTTGGCGGGGTCGGCCGCCTCCTCCAGCGCGGCTCTGACCGTCTTGCGGAGGCTCATGCCTTCTGCGTGGTCCGCTCGCCGGTGGCCAGGCCGTCGAAGAGCACGGTGACGTAGTGCTCGGCCAGGCCCGAGGTGTTGAGCCGGCCGCCGGGGCGGAACCAGCGCACGGCCACCCAGATGGTGTCGCGGATCATGCGGTAGGTGAGCTTGGGGTCGACGTCGGGGCGGAACTGCCCGGCGGCCTGGCCCGCCTTGATCTGGCCCACCCACATCTGCTCGACCTCGTCCTCGGCCTTGACGAGGTAGTTGAAGCGCTCGAACTGGCGCAGGTAGTTCCAGTCGTTCTGCATGACGGTGATCGCCGCGCGGTGGGGTTCGAGGGTGCCGAAGCCGATGCGGACCATCTCCGACAGCACGGTGCGCGGGTCGCCGCCGCTGTCGAGGGCCGAGCGGTAGCGCGCGATGAGGTCGTCGAGGAAGGTGGACAGCACCTCGTCGACGATCGTCTCCTTGGAGTCGAAGTGGTGGTAGAGACTTCCGGAGAGGATGCCCGCCTCCAGGGCGATCTCGCGTACCGTCGTCGCCTGGAAGCCCTTGCGCGCGAACAGTTCCGCAGCGAGCTTGACGAGGTGGTCGCGGCGCTCGGACGCGGGCCCTGTTGAGGTCGCGCGTGGGCGCTTGGCCGGAGCCGCGGTCGCGCCGGAGTTCTTTCGCGTGGTCACGTCCTCCATTATGAGCCTTCGCACAATCGCTTGTTCACCGAACGCTAGTCTACCAAGCGCTTGCTACAATGTCGCCCATGGGCGAGGCGTACATCATCGGCGCGGTCAGGACCCCGGTCGGGCGCAGGAACGGCGGCCTGGCCGCCGCCCACCCCGCGGACCTCGGCGCGCACGTGCTCACGGCGCTGGTCGAACGCACCGGCGTCGATCCGGCGGCCGTCGACGACGTCGTCTTCGGGTGCGTCGACACGGTCGGCCCGCAGGCCGGCGACATCGCGCGCACCTGCTGGCTGGCCGCAGGGCTGCCGGAGGAGGTGCCGGGGGTGACCGTGGACCGCCAGTGCGGCTCCTCCCAGCAGGCGCTGCACTTCGCCGCCCAGGCCGTCATGTCGGGCACCTGTGACCTCGTGGTGGCGGGTGGCGTGCAGAACATGAGCATGGTGCCGATCGGGCAGGCCATGGTCGCGGGCCGCGACCTCGGCCACGACAGTCCCTTCGACGGAAGCGCGGGCTGGCGTGAGAGGTACGGCACCCGCGAGGTCTCCCAGTTCGCCGGCGCGGAGCTGATCGCCCGCAGGTGGGGCATCTCGCGGGAGGACATGGAGCGGTACGCGCTGGAGTCCCACAGGCGCGCCGCGCTGGCCGTCGACACGGGCCGCTTCGCCGCGCAGGTGGCGCCCTTCGCCGGGGTCGGGCAGGACGAGGGGCCGCGCCGTGACACCGATGCGCGGAAGATGGCGGCGCTGCGGCCGCTGGTGGACGGCGGCCGTCTCACCGCCGCGCTGGCCTCACAGATCTCCGACGGGGCCGCCGCGCTGCTCGTCGCCTCCGCGCGGGCCGTACGCGGGCACGGGCTGACCCCGATCGCGCGCGTGCACCATCTGTCGGCGCGCGGCGGCGATCCGATCGAGATGCTCTCGGCGCCGATCCCGGCCACCGCGCACGCGCTCGCGCGCGCCGGCATGGCGATCGACGACTTCGACGCCTTCGAGGTCAACGAGGCGTTCGCGTCGGTCGTGCTGGCCTGGCTGAAGGACTGCGGCGCCGACCCCGACCGGGTCAATCCGAGCGGCGGCGCCATCGCGCTCGGCCATCCGCTGGGCGCGACGGGTGCGGTGCTGATGACGAAACTGGTGCACGAACTTCACCGGACAGGCGGACGATTCGGGCTCCAGACGATGTGCGAAGGCGGCGGACAGGCTAACGTCACGATCGTGGAGCGGTTGTAGGTCACCGTGCCATACGGGTACATGTCACGTTCTGTGAATGGATCATCGGGCTGACGTCCGAAGATGCCACTAGCAAATAGGAAACTTTCCTATTAGATTCTGGGCATGCCCATGAGCCGCGACCTGCTGCGCCTGGCGGATTCCGTCCTTCTGCCCGGCTTCCAAGGCACCACCCCACCAGACTGGCTCCGCCGCAGACTCGGCGAGGGCCTGGCCGGGGTCGTGCTCTTCTCCCGCAACATCGTCTCCCCCGCACAGGTCGCCGAGCTGACCGCCGCCCTCCGCGCCGAGAACCCCGCCGTGGTCGTGGCCACGGACGAGGAGACCGGCGAGGTCACCCGCCTGGAGGTCCAGGGCGGCAGCAGCCGCCCCGGCAGCTACGCGCTGGGCGTCGTCGACGACCCGGCCCTCACCGAGGTCATCGCCCGCGACCTCGGCCGCGACCTCGCCGCCGCGGGCGTCACCCTCGACTTCGCCCCCTCCGCGGACGTCAACTCCAACCCCGACAACCCGGTCATCGGGCTGCGATCCTTCGGCGCCCACGCCGACCTCGTGGCCCGGCACACGCGCGCGTTCGTGCGCGGCCTGCAGTCGGCCGGGGTGGCGGCGTGCGCCAAACACTTCCCCGGCCACGGCGACACCTCGGTCGACTCCCACTACAGCGTCCCCCTCGTCGGCGCCGACATCGAACAGGCCCTCGTGCCCTTCGCCGCCGCCATCGCCGAGGGCGTGCGCTCGATCATGACCGGCCACCTGCTGGTCCCCTCCCACGACCCCAACGCCCCCGCCACCCTCAGCCACAAGGTCCTCACCGGCCTGCTCAGGGAGGAACTCGGCTTCCAGGGCCTGATCGTCACCGACGGCATCGAGATGGGCGCCGTGGCCGGGCCGTACGGCATCGGCGGCGCCTCGGCCCGCGCCATCGCCGCCGGAGCCGACGCCATCTGCGTGGGCGGCGAGAACTCCGACGAGGCCACCGCAGTCTCGGCCCGCGACACCATCGCCGCCGCCGTCGCCGACGGCCTGCTGCCCGAGGAGCGCCTGGCCGACGCCGCCAGAAGGGTCGCCGAACTGACCGCCTGGACCACCGCCGCCCGCGCGGACGGTCCCGGCGGGCACGGCGGCGACGGTGCGCACGGCCTGGCCGGCGCCCGCCGCGCGGTGCGCGTCACCCGCCGCTCGGCCGCTCCCTCGCTCCCGGTCACCACCCCGGCCCAGGTGATCGAACTGTCACCGGAGATGAACCTCGCCATCGACAAGGACACCCCGTGGGGCGTCGGCGAACCCCTGGCCAAACTGCTGCCCGGCACCGCCGTCACCCGTCTGACCGCGCAGGAGGCGGGCGGACCCACCCTCGAACGCCTCCTCGCCGAGAGCCGGGACCGCCCCCTGGTGATCGTCGTGCGCGACGTGCACCGCTACGAGTGGCAGACCGCCGCCGTGACGCACCTGCTCAGCGGACGCCCGGACGCGGTCGTCGTCGAGATGGGCCTGCCCGCCCGCACCGACCTCGGCGCCGTCCACATCGCCACCTACGGCTCGGCCGCCGTCTGCGGGCAGGCCGCCGCGGAAACGATCACCGGTACGCTCTAGCGTCGTGGACTTCGACAGCGAGGATCTCTCCCACCAGGCACTCACCGAGCGGCTCGGCGACGGACCGCACGTCTTCCGCGACTGCGACCTCACCTCCGCCGACCTGTGGGGAGCCTCGCTGGCCGGATCCCGTTTCGAGTCCTGCGTCCTGGAGGGGACCGACTTCCGCAAGGCCGACCTCGACGGCGCCGTCTTCGCCGGCGGGGGCGGCCTCGGCACCCGCTTCAGCGACTCCGACCTGCTCGACGCCGTCTTCACCGACGTCGACCTGTCCTCGGCGCGGTTCGGCGGGGCGCTCATGACCGACGCCGCCTTCAGCGGCTGCCGCATGATCGGCGCCTCCCTGACGGCCTCGCGCGGCACCGGCTTCACACTCTCCCGCTGCAACCTGACCATGGCCAACCTCGGCGGCTGCCTGTTTCGCGGGCAGACGCTGGAGGGCCTCCGCCTCGACGACGCCGACCTGTCCGGCTGCGACTTCACCGAGGCCACCTTCACCGACTGCCGGCTGATCGGCGCCAAGGTGCTGCTGGCCACCTTCGCCAAGGCGGACCTGCGCGGCGCCGACCTCGGCGAGCCCGACGACGCCAAGCTGCGCGCCCTGTCCGGCGCGGTGATCGGCCCCGGCCAGGCCGCCGCCATCCTCCTGGCCAGGGGCCTCACGGTCCTGTAGGTCTCACGGTCCTGCAGGTCTCACGGTCCTGCAGGTCTCACGGCAGCCCGTCCAGGACGGTCCCGGCCTCCGCCATGATCCGCCCGATCAGTTCCTCGCACGACGGCAGGTCGCCGATGACGCCGACGACCTGCCCGCAGGCCATCACCCCGAGATCGGCGCGGCCGTCCACCATGGCCGCCCGCAGCAGCACCGGAGTGTTCGCCGCCTGCAGCACCTGCGCCCAGGTCAGCTCCCGTCCGCGCCGCATCCGGCGGGCCTCGCCGATCAGCTCGGCCCACGACAGCCCCGACAGCCTGCGAAAGCGCGCGCCGTTCACGACCGCCCGCAGCAGCCGCGTACGGCCCAGCGACTCCACGAACGGCGTACGGAGCACCCGGTGCGGCACCCCGTCCACGTCCCTGGTGACCACCGTCTCGTTCGCCGCCAGGTACACCCGCTTGACCGCGTCGGGCACCGGCGAGTCCCGGGTGAGCAGGAATCTGGTGCCCATGGCGATGCCGCAGGCGCCGTACGCGAGGGCCGCCACGAGCCCGCGCCCGTCGAAGAACCCGCCTGCGGCCACGACCGGGATGTCCACCGCGTCCACCACTTGGGGCAGCAGCAGCGTGGTCGGCGTCGGCCCGGTGTGCCCGCCGCCTTCGCCGCCCTGCACGATCACCGCGTCCGCGCCCCACGCGGCCACCTTCTCCGCGTGCCTGCGCGCGCCCACCGATGGGATCGTCACCAGCCCGGCGTCCTTCAGCCTGGCGATGAGCTCCGGTCTCGGCGCCAGCGCGAACGAGGCCACCCGCACCCCCTCGCGGATCATCACCTCGACCCGCTCGGCCGCGTCGGCGGCGTCCGCGCGGATGTTCACCCCGAACGGCGCGTCGGTGCGCTCCTTCACCCGCCTGATCGCCGAGGTCATCTCGGCCACCGGCAGTGTCGCGGCGGCGATCACGCCGAGCCCGCCGGCCGCGCTGGTGGCCGCCGTGAGCCGTGCGCCCGCGACGTACCCCATGCCGGTCTGCACGATCGGATACCGGCAGCCGACCAGTTCGGTGAGCGCGGTCCTCATGCCGGCACGGTCCGGGGGGCGCGTTCCGGAGTCCTGGGCAGGGATGCCGGTACGGCCCCGGGGGCGCGGTCTGGAATCCCGGGCCGGGCCGCCGGCACGGTCCTGGGGACGTGGTCCGGAGTCGCGGGCCGGGTCCTCACGCCACCTCCTTGTCCCGCGTGCGCTCGGGGTCCAGCCGGTCGAGCGCCCGCAGTTCCTCGTCGGTGGGGGTGCGCGTCACGGGGACCACGGCCGGGATCTCCAGCGCGAACCCGGTCGCCGCGACCACCTCGTCCACGCTCACCCCGGGATGCGCCGAGACCAGCCGCATCGTCCCGCCCACGCCGCCGAAGTCGAGCACCGCGAGGTTCGTCACCACCCGCCGCAGCTCGCACGCCCCCCGGTCGACGCCGATCCCGCTCACCACGTCCACCCGCTCCACGAACACACGCGGCGAGTGCCGGGGGATCCAGTAGCTGGTCGGGCCGCACCTGGTGTTGCCCGGCGCCCCGCGCACCCCGAGCAGCTGCGCCTTCGGCCGGGCCCAGTCCCCGATGGCGGAGATGTTGGTGTTGCCGTACCGGTCGATCTGCGAGGCGCCCAGCATCGCGTGGCGGCGGCCGTTCAGCACCAGCCACAGGTGGTCGCGGAACGGCAGCCAGCCCTCCACCACCGCAGGCGCCCGCCCCAGCGGCGGGACGTCGCCCGTGAGCAGGCACCCGCCGTCGTGCGTGAGCAGGTCCGGCTCGAACGTCGCGCGGGCCAGCCGGGCGCCGAGCACGGTGATCGCGCCGCCGACGCCCGCTGCCAGGATCTCGCCGTCGCCCCTGAACGCCTCCGCGCAGGCGAGCACGCACACCTCGGCCCTGCTCATGTCAGCCTTGCCCATGTCAGTTCTGCTCATGGCGGCCCTGCTCACCTCAGCCCTGTTCACCTCAGCCCTGTTCACCTCAGCCCTGTTCACCTCAGCCCTGTTCACCTCAGCCCTGCTCATCGAGGAACTCCCGCCAGTCCGTCGTCGTGTAGCGCCGCTGGCGCTCCTCGTCCCTGCCGTAGTCCGGCTCGCAGCTCGTGAACCACGCGCCGCCGGGTGCCTCCACCACGCCGCGCACCATCGACCTGCTGACCAGCAGCGACTGCACCGGCCCGGCCCCGACCAGGTCGGCGGTGGCCACGACGCGCTCGCACGAGACGTAGGCGCGCTCGGCCGCCTTGGCGTACAGGTCGTCGAAGTAGGGGTCGGGGCCGAGGTACTGCGCGTTGCCGCCGGCGTCGGCCCGGTTCAGGTGGATCAGCGCCGCGTCCGTCCGCAGCGCCGGAACCGCCACCAGTTCCTCGCCCCCGTACGGCGAGCGGACCGTGCGCAGCTCCGGGTTCACCCGCATCACGTCGGAGCCGAGCCCCGCGTACGTCGGCAGGAACGGCAGCCGGTGCGCCGCCGCCAGCAGGCCGAACATGAACATGCCCTCGTCGTACTCGGTGAAGGCGATCGTGCCCTGCTGGCGGGCGCGGCGGAAGTGCGGTTCGAGGGGGATCGAGTCGAGGGTGACGAAGGGGGCGATCACCCGGCGCACCTTGCCGGCCGCGCAGAGCAGGCCGACGTCGGCGCCGCCGTACGAGACGATCGTGAGGTCCTTCAGCGGCGAGCGGAGGATGCCGGCCACCAGCGCCATGGGCTTGCGGCGCGAGCCCCAGCCGCCGATGCCGATCGTCATCCCGCTGTCCAGTTCGGCGACGACCTCCTCCACGGTCATGACCTTGCTCATCGAAGGAACCTCTCCCGGTGCTCGTCGCCCGCGCCCATCAGGTTGAGCTCGAAGGTGAATCCCTGCTCGAAGCGGTAGCTGCGCCTGACGTCCACCGGGTCGATGCCGTTGAGCGACTCCTTCGCCCGGCGGATGATGTACGGGTCCTTGGCGGCGATCTCCCCGGCGACCTCCAGGGCGCGTTCGCGCAGCCTGCCGGGGGCCGTCACCTCCAGGACGGAACCGAAGGCGTGCAGCTCGCCGGCCGTGACGTTCCTGCACGTGTAGACCATCGCGCGCATCAGGTGGGCGGGCACCAGCCGGGCCAGGTGGGTGGCGGCGCCGAGCGCGCCCCTGTCCACCTCGGGCAGGCCGAAGTAGGCGTTCTCCTCGGCCAGCACGAGGTCGGCGTTGCCCGCGAGCCCCACGCCGCCGCCGAGGCAGAAGCCGTGCACGGCGGCGATCACCGGCACCTCGCAGTCGTAGACGGCGGCGAACGCGGCGAAGCAGCCCCGGTTGGCCGCCACCAGGGCGGAGTGGCCCTCGGCCTGGATCTGCTTGATGTCCACCCCGGCGTTGAACCCGCGCCCCTCGGCGCGCAGTACCAGCGCCCGGGTGGCCCGGTCGCGCCCGGCCTCGGCCACGGCCTCGGCGAGGTCGAACCAGTCACGCACGGGCAGCGCGTTGACCGGGGGGAGGTCCATCACCACCTCGGCTACCGGTCCGCCGCGCACCGTGATCCCCATCCGCCGCTCCCATGGTCGCACCTAACGCTTGCTTGGTACGGTAGCATCCGTGACCGCGACTTACGACCACACCGGCAGGCACGTGCTCGTCACGGGCGGCACCCGGGGCATCGGGCTCGGCCTGGTGCGCGCCTTCGCCGCCTCGGGAGCCCGGGTGACGGCCTGCGCCCGCACCCTGCCGGACCCGCCCCCCTGCCCCGGCGTCCGCTACGTGCGGGCCGACGTGCGCGACCCGGACGACGTCGAACGGCTGGTCGGCGGGCTGTCCCGGCTGGACGTGCTGGTCCACAACGCGGGCGGGTCGCCGCCCGCGCCGCTCGCGGGCACCTCGCCGCGCCTGCACGCCCGCGTCATCGAACTCAACCTCACCGCGCCGCTGCTGCTGTCGCAGCGCGCCCACCCGCTCCTGGCCGCCGCGCGCGGCGCCGTCATCATGATCGGCAGCGTCAGCGGCGTCCGGCCCTCACCCGGCACCTCCGCGTACGGCGCCGCCAAGGCGGGCCTGCACCATCTCGCCGCCTGTCTGGCCGCCGAGTGGGCGCCGGAGGTGCGCGTCAACACCGTCGTGGTCGGCCTGGCCGCGACCGAGGCGGCGACCGACCACCACGGGGCCGGCTCCGGACGGCTGGCCGCCACCATCCCGGCGGGCCGGCCCGCCACGCCCGCCGACGTCGCGCGGGTCTGTCTGTGGCTGGCCGAGCCCGGATACGTGACCGGCGCCAGGATCCTGGTCGACGGAGGCGGCGAGACCCCTGCCTGGAGCTGGCTCGCACAGCCGTAGAATAAACTTCTGATTACTCTGTGCTTTCGTTTGGGGACTCTCGGTTATAAGATCGCAATGGCTTTGGCCTCCAGGGGTCAAGGCAGGTCAATGGGATGGTCGTAAGCCAAGGGCCCTGGCATGCCTCCGTCCTGCACTCGACTGACAGGAGCGGTAAGTGATCAAAAGGCTGTGTGCCGGCAGTGTCGTCTTGGTGGCGGCCGCCGGTGTCACCCTGTTGGCATCTCCCGCGCAGGCGGACGTCCGCAACGGCAACTGGAGCGGCAACCGCGCGTCTTCCCAGTCCGGGAACAACTTCTCGCGCATCGGCGCCTTCAACCGGGCGGGCGGCGGTTCGACGAACGTGAACAACCTCAACGGGTTCACGGCCACGTCGTCCCACGGCAGCGTCACGATCGTCTACATCTTCAAGTAAACGATTACCGACCAGAACTTCCATCCGCCCGGCGTGGTCCACGACACCTCGGGCGAAATGCGGATCCTCCACGGAAATCCTCGAAGGGAACAGGAATGATCAAGAAGCTCTGCGTTACCGGTCTTCTCGTCGCCGCCACCGCCGGCACCACGCTCCTGGTCGCAACCCCCGCTCAGGCCCACGACTGGAACAACAACTCGAGCCGTAACTGGGGCTCCTCCCAGTCGGGCAACAACTTCGGCTCCGTCGTCGCCAGCAACGTGGGCGGCCACGGCGCGACCAATGTCAACAACGTCAACGGCAACGCCGTGACCACCACGAACGGCAGCGGATCCCGTCTGGGTGTCGACCTCGACTAGCCGTTCGCCCGAAGGTGCGCGGGCGGGCCGGGCGCATGCGCGGGCCCGCTCGTGATGAGGACGGGCCGCCACGGGCGCGTGCGTGGCCGGTCCGTCTCCCGGGCCGTGCGGGCGGGGTGCGCGTGTGGGCCGGTCGGCCCGGCTTCCCGTACGGGCGTGACTGTGCGCCTCCCGTCCGCCGGTTCTCGCGAGCGGCGGCGCGGAGCGTGGCCGGAGCCCGGTTCGTGGGCTGTGCGAACCGGGTCGCGGACGCGCTCCGCGCGACCCGCCCGTGATCGGCGCGCTCGCGCCGTCCCCTTCGTGAAACGGCCGCCGCATCCGGCGGCCCTTCACGAAGGGGTGAACGGGCGGCTCTGTGAAGGTCCAGCCGGTCAATATCCTGATATGTCCCGTATTAGCATGCCTCAATGACTGCATGTGCATATGTGACGTTTGAGGACCCGCAGGGAATCGACGACGAGCGCGACGGCGTCCTCGGCGCCTGGCGCGAGGCGGGCATCGACGGGGAGCTCGTCCGCTGGGACGACCCCGCCGTCGACTGGAGCTCCTACGACGCCGCCGTGGTGCGCTCGGTCTGGGACTACGTCCACCGCCGCGCCGAGTTCCTCGACTGGGCCCACCGGGTCGAGTCGGTGAGCAGGCTCCTCAACCCGGCCGCCGTGCTCGCGGCCAACACCGACAAGACCTACCTGCGTGAGCTGGGCGTCCCCGTCGTCCCCACCCACTGGTCGTCGCGGGAACTGCCCGCGTGGGCCGAGTACGTCGTCAAGCCCACGATCTCGGCGGGCGCCCGTGACACCGTGCGCACCGGCGACCGGAACGCCGCCGCCGCGCACGCCGCAGCCCTGGAGACCGCCGGGCGCGCGCCCATGGTGCAGCCGTACCTCGACATGGTCGAGACCGAGGGCGAGCACTCACTCGTCTACTTCAACCGGCGCCTCAGCCACACCGTCCGCCGGATTCCGATGCTCGCCGGGAACCTGGGCGAGGCCGACGCGGTGCGCGCCGAAGCGCGCGAACCGGCTCGGGACCAGGTCGAGCTGGCCGAGCGGGTGCTCGCCGCCATCCCGCAGCCGCTGCTGTACGCCCGGGTCGATCTCGTACGGCTGCCCGACGGCAGCCCCGCCGTCATCGAACTGGAGCTGACCGAGCCGTACCTCTACCTGAAGTTCGCCCCCGAGGCCCCGCGCCTGTTCGCCGAGGCCCTTCGCGACCTGCTCAAGCAGGACGCTCAGCAGGCCAGTCCGCCGTCGACCGGGATCACCGCGCCCGTCAGGTAGGCGCCCGCGCGCGACGACAGGTAGATGGCGGCGCCCGCCATGTCCTCCGGCCGGCCGATCCGCCCCAGCGGGACCTCGCCCGCGACCATCTCCCTGGTCACGGGGTCGTCGAGGGCGAAGGCCATCATCTTCGACTCGAACGGCCCCGGCGCTATGGCGTTGACCGTGATGTGGTCGGGGGCGAGCTTGCGCGCCAGGTGCCGGGTGAGCATGTGCACCCCGGCCTTGGCGGCCGAGTACGCGTACGTCTCCAGCGGAGGCACCCGGATGCCGTCCACGGAACCGACGTTGATCACCCGGGCCGGGTCGTCGGCCGAGGCGGCGGCGCGCAACTGCGGCAGGAACCGCTGAGTGACGTAGAAGACGCCCTTCACGTTGATGTTCCAGAGCTTGTCGAACGCCTCGGACGGGAACTCCTCCAGCGGCGCCCCCCAGGTGGCACCCGCGTTGTTGACCAGGATGTCCAGGGGGCCGTCGACGGCCTCGGCCAGGGTGGCGACCCCCTCGGGGGTGGACAGGTCGGCGGGGATCCCCGTGCAGCCCAGCTCTGCTGCGGTCTTCTCGACCTCCGCGCCCTTGCGGGCGGAGATGTACACCTCCGCTCCGGCGTCCACGAACCCGGCGGCGATCATCCGGCCGATCCCCCGGGATCCGCCGGTCACCACGACTTTCTTGCCGTTCACGGAGAAGAGATCCATGAGAGGGAGCATTTCATACCGACCGGTCGGTCGCTAGCGCGCTCCGGGCGTGTGGTGCGGTGGTGGCGGAGGCCGGGCCGTGTCAGAGTATGTCGCCGTTGCGGAAGAGGTCCACGAAGGTCTGGTGGTCGGTGCGGGCCTGGAGGCCGTAGGCGTGGGCGAAGTCCACCAGCATCCCCACGAAGCCGGCCGTGTCGCCGCCGACCGCCGCCACGATCGACTCCTCCGTCGAGAAGTCCACCAGGTCGTGGCTCGACTCGTCGTCGGCGACCGAGTGCATCCGCGCCACCGCCCGCCCCAGATCGCGCATGATCGACCGGAGTTCGTCCGGTTCGTTCACGTCGTCCCAGTCGAGGTCGGCCGAGTACGGCGACACCTCGGCGACGAGCTGCCCCACCCCGTCGAGCGCCGTGTACCCGAGCCACGGGTCCGAAGACGCCTGCAGCGCCCGCTGCGACTCCGCCGTGCGGTGTCCCTGGTGCAGGAAGTACCCGGCGACCCTGGCGTCGGTGACGTGCCTGGCCACAGCGGGCACCTGGGCCTGCTTCATGTACAGGATGACGTCGTTCTCCAGCGCCTGCGAGCGCCCTTCGAGCAGCAGGTTGTACGACGGCAGCCCCGCGGACCCGATGCCCACGCCCTTGCGCAGCGCCACGTCCTTGATGCGGTGCTCGACCGGGTCGGCGGCGGGCAGCCCCGGCAGCGTGGTCAGGTACCGCTCGAAGGCCGCCAGCACCCGCTCCCTGGTCTCCTCGGTGACGGCGGTGCGCTCGCCGGTGATCGCGAAGCGCCGGTCGTAGTCGTGGATCACGGTCTCGACGTCGAGCATGGCGACCCGGGTGCTGAGCCGCGCGGTCTGCAGCACCCGGTGCAGCACGCCGGTGGTCGTGTCCAGAGTGAGCGAGCCCACGGCGTCGTCGCCGCCGTGCGCGATGCCGGTCAGCTCGGCCAGGTAGGCCGTGCCGAACTCGGTGACCAGCGCGGTGATGGCGGTGTCCGACAGGGCTTTGCCGTACCCGATGAGGGCGACGCTGGCGGCGAAGCGCTTGAGGTCCCACGTGTACGGCCCGACGTAGGCCTCGTCGAAGTCGTTGACGTTGAAGACCAGCTCGCCGGAGGCGTTCATGTACGTCCCGAAGTTCTCCGCGTGCAGGTCACCGTGGATCCACACCCGGCCGGTGCGCTCGTCGAGGTAGGCGTCGTCGGCGAAGGCGCCGGTCAGGTCGGCGTAGAAGACCGCCGCACTGCCCCGGTAGAAGGCGAACGGCGAGGCCGCCATCTTGCGGAACTTCCGTGAGAAGGCGGCCGGGTCCTGCCGGATGGAGTCGCCGAACTCGGTGGTCAGGACGTCGAGGAGGTGAGCCGCGCGGCCCGTGGTGCTCATACCCGGAAAGGTAGGGCCGCGCGGCCCACGAGGGCTAGCCTGTCGCCACCTCGATCGGCCTGGCGGCGGGCAGCCGCCGCCATCCGGCTATGGCGGTGGTGATGACGGTCGCGCCGAGTACGACGATCAGAGGATGCGAGAAGCTGTCGCGGAACAATTCGGGCGTGAGCGACGCCAGATAGGTCGCCGCGACGACGGACAGCGCCAGCAGGGGCGCCGCGGAGGAACGCCGCACAGCGCAGACCACTGCGGCTACGACGATCGCGATGACGATCGTCCAGCTTCCGCTGATCAATAGGAGAACCTGGAAGACGCTGAGGTCCGCCAGACCGGCGAGTGCCAGGCCGGTGATCCCCAACCCGAGACCGGTGAGGAGCGCTGCGCCCAGCGGCAGCGCCCACCACGGCACGTGCGGCGCCCGTCGGCCCTTGCGGTAGCCGAGGTAGAGCGCCGCCACCGGGACGAGCGCGGGGATCGCAGGAAGGTAGCCGCTCGGCGTCGGGGCGTCACCTGGCGCAGGGAAGGCGGTCAGCGCCTCGGCGACCGGGTGGAGGAGCACGCCTGTCGCGCAGACTTTGGCCAGCAGGACGCGCCCGCGAACCAGTGCCACGTACGCCGACACGCTGATGGCGCTCACCGCAGTGACGACGAGGGTTTGTGGGGTGAGGTCCGGGTCGGTGCCGAAAAGGGGTACAGCCGCCCACGAGAGCAGCCCGGACAGGCCGTCGGCGGCGGAAATGAACAAACCGATCAGCGCGATGAGCCGGACCGTGTCGCCCCAGGCGAGGACGCGGGCTCGCGAGCCGAGCCGCAGTCGCAGCGACAGCCCGGCGATGCTGGCGACCTCTCCCCAGGGCGGGCGGGCGCCGACCGCGTCGTCCGGCTCGCCCGCGTACTCCAGGTAGGCCGTCACCATCTCTTCTTCGCGCTCGGCCCGGTACCACCGGGGCAGCAGCCGCAGCACGAAGCGGTAACGCTGTTCGAGCAGGTTCATCAGGCTCCTCCGAGTGCCACGTGCCGGGCCCGCAGCCGGGTCCGCGCGACGGCGGCGTTGGCGGCGACCCGCTCGGCCTCGGCCTGGAGCGCCGCCGCGCCGTCGTCGGTCAGGCGGTAGTAGCGGCGCAGCCGTCCCCGTTGGACCTCCTCGCGGTCGAGTTCGACCAGCCCCTCGGCGGACAGCCGGTCGAGCACGCCGTACAGGGTGCCGATCTTGAGCTGTACGCGCCCGCCGGACAGTCGCTCGACCTCCTGGACCACGCCGTAGCCGTGCCGAGGCCGGTCCACGAGCGCGGTCAGCGCGAGGAACATGGGCTCGGTGATGTTCATGCCGCCACCATATCCTGTCACTCAGGATATGGGGAAGGTCAGGGATGCTGGCTGGAGACCGAGACGATCTCGCCCGTCATGTACGACGAGTAGTCGCTGGCGAGGAAGACGATCACGTTGGCCACCTCCCACGGCTGCGCCGCCCGCCCGAACGCCTCCCGCGCGCTCAGCTCGGCCAGCAGCTCGTCCGTGGTGACCTTCGCCAGGAACGGGTGCATCGCCAGCGACGGCGCCACCGCGTTGACCCGGATGCCGCGCGGCGCCGCCTCCAGCGCCGCGCACCTGGTCAGCGCCATCACCCCGGCCTTCGCCGCGGCGTAGTGCGCCTGGCCCGCCTGCGCCCGCCACCCGGCCACCGAGGCGTTGTTGACGATCACCCCGCCCGCCATGCGCCGGAGGGCCGCGCGGGTGCAGCGCATGGTGCCGGTGAGGGTGACGTCCACGACCGCGTGCCACTGCTCGTCGGTCATCGCGACGAGCTCCGCCGTACCGCCGAGGCCGGCGTTGTTGACCACCACGTCGAGCCGTCCGTGCGCGGACACGGCCGCGTCGAACAGCGCCGTCACCTGCTCCTGCGAGGTCACGTCGCACGGCACCGCCAGCGGCCGCGCGCCCGTGAGCGCGGCCAGCGACGCGGCCGCCTCCGCCAGGCGGCGCTCGTGCCGGTCGGAGATCACCACCGTCGCGCCCTCCTCGGCGCAGCGCCGCGCGGTCGCGTACCCGATCCCGGCCCCCGCCGCCGCGGTCACCAGCGCGACCTTGCCGTCGAGCAGCCCGTGCGCCCTGGGGTACTGCGGCGCGCTCATCGCGGCAGCCCCAGCGCCCGCTCGGCGATGATCGTGCGCTGGATCTCGCTGGACCCGGCGTAGATCGTGTCCGCCCTGCTGAACAGATACAGCCGCTGGAGCTCGTTCAGCTCGCCGTCCTCGGCCACGAGTCCCGCCCGCCCCTGGACGGCCTGCGCCAGCTCTCCGAGCCGCCGGTGCCACTCGGACCAGTACAACTTGGTGAACGGCAGTCCCGGGTCGCGCAGCCCGTTCAGCCGCATGACCCGCAGTTCCAGCCACGACTGGGCGATCCGGTCGCGAAGGACCGGGTCCTGCGCCGCGCCGGTGCGGACGGCCGTCGCGACGACCCGGTCGAGCTCGCGCTGGAAGCCGATCTGCTGGCCCAGCGTGGCGGCGCCGCGCTCGTGGCCGAGCGTGGCCATGGCGATCCGCCAGCCGTCGCCGGGGGCGCCCAGGATGTGGTCGGCGGGGGTGCGGGCGCCGTCGAAGAACACCTCGTTGAACTCGGAGGTGCCGGTGAGCTGGACGATCGGCCGGACCTCGACGCCGGGCGCGCGCATGGGAACCAGCAGGTACGACAGGCCCCGGTGACGGGTCGAGCCGGGTTCGGTGCGGCACAGGACGAAGCACCAGTCGGCGACGTGGGCCAGGGACGTCCACACCTTCTGGCCGGTGACGACCCACTCGCCCGCCACGAGTTCCGCCCGCGTGCGGACGTTCGCGAGGTCGGAGCCCGCCTCCGGCTCCGAGTAGCCCTGGCACCACAGCTCCTCGCCGCGCCGGATCCCCGGCAGGAACCTGGCCTTCTGCTCGGGGGTGCCGAAGTCGAGGATCGTCGGGCCGATCAGGCCCTCGCCGATGTGGCCGACGCGGGCGGGGGCGTCGGCGCGGGCGTACTCCTCGTGGAAGGCGATCTGCTCGGCCAGGGTGGCGGCGCGTCCGCCGTACGCCTCCGGCCAGCTCAGGCAGGTCCACCCGGCGCGGCCGAGATGCCGTTCCCAGGCGAGGCGGACGTCGTGGCCCTCGTGCTCGCGTCCCGGGCCGCCGAGCCCTCTGGCGTGCGCGAACGTCGTGGAGAGCTGCTCCGCGAGCCAGGAGCGGGCCTCGGCCCGCAATCGTTCAGGACGATCCACTGAAACCTCCGTAACCGCCTCGGAAGAACACCAGCGGGCCGCCGTCGGCGTGGGCGTCGAGCTGGAGCACCTTGGCGACGACGATCGCGTGGTCGCCCGCGGGGTGCTCGGCCTCCACCACGCAGTCGAGCCAGGCGAGCGCGCCCGTGAGCAGCGGGTTGCCGCAGGGGGACTCGGTCCACGCGAGGCCCGCGAACTTGTCGCCGCCCCTGGCCGCCAGTTGCGCGCACACCGGCTGCTGGTGCTCGGCCAGGACGTTCACGGTCAGTGTCTTGGCGCTGCGCACCCGGGGCCAGCTCGTGCTGGTGTGGGCGACGCAGAAGGCCACCAGCGGGGGGTCGAGGGAGACGGAGGTGAAGGAGTTGGCGGCCAGGCCGTACGGCTCGGCGGTGTGGGGGTCGAGCGCGGTGATGGCGACGACGCCGGTGGCGAACCTGCCGAGCACCGATCGGAAGCGCCTGCTGTCCGGATGGCCGTTGTGGCGGTCGTGGTTCTGCATGGCGGCTCCGTCGAGGGGTCTGCGCTTGCGCGGCGAGTGGCCGAGCTCGGCGTGGACGCTCATCCGGGCCTCCTCGTCGGGGGTTGTCACCGAACTATACCAAGCGCTTGCTTGGATGGAAGGGGTTCGCGTTGACGGGGGCCGGGCGGGTGGTTACCGTCGGGCTCGTGGCCAAGCGCTTGTTCACACTGGCGGACCGGGTCGCCGTCGCCGGAGTCGGGTACACGCCCTTCACCAAGAACTCCGGGGTCAGCACGCTGACGCTCGCCTGCCGGGCCGTCCTCGACGCCCTCGGCGACGCCGGGCTCGGCATCGACGACGTCGACGGGCTCGCCACCCACCGCGTCGGCGACTCCGTCCCGCCGTCCCTCGTGGGCCCCGCACTCGGCCTCGACGAGCCGAGCTGGTACCTCGACCAGTTCGGCGGCGGCAGCGTCTCCCACGCGATGGTGGCCCAGGCGGCCCTCGCCGTGGCTTCCGGCGTCGCCGAGACGGTCGTCTGCTACCGGGCGATCAACGCCCGCTCCGAGTTCCGCATGGGCCGGGCCGCGAACCCGGGCCCCGAGGCCCAGTACCAGACCCCGTACGGACTCACCGCCCCTGTCCAGCACTTCGCGCTGAACGCCAGGGCGCACATGCTGAAGTACGGCACCACCGAGGAACACCTCGGCGCCATAGCCGTCGGGCAGCGCGCCCACGCCGTGAAGAACCCGCGCGCCCTGATGCGCGAGCCGATCACCCTCGCCGACTACCTCGCCGGGCGGTGGATCGCCGAACCCCTGCGACTGCTCGACTGCTGTCTGGAGACCGACGGCGCCTGCGCACTGGTGCTCACGACGACCGAGCGGGCGCGGTCGCTGCGCCGTACCCCGGTGCTCGTCTCCGCCGCCGCCTGGGGCGGCGGGCAGTCGTTCCTGTCGGGCGCCGACCCCACGGTCAGCGCCGCAGCCGCCCTCGCCCCCCGCCTGTACGGCCAGGCCGGGCTGGGCCCCGGGGACATCGACGTGGCGCTGCTGTACGACTGCTTCACGTACTCGGTGCTGGTGCAGTTGGAGGACTACGGCTTCTGCGCCAAGGGAGAGGGCGGCCCGTTCGCCGCCTCGGGGGAGGGGCCGCCGGTGAACACGCACGGCGGCTTCCTGTCCGAGGGGTACGTCCACGGGCTCAACCACATCGCGGAAGCGGTCTCCCAGTTGCGCTGGGAGGCGGGGGAGCGGCAGGTGCCGGGGGCCGAGACGGCGTTGTCGACGTCCCAGCCCGGCTACATCCTGCCCGCCACGTCCGCCCTGATCCTGCGGCGCGGGTGAGCGGATGACCGAGACGGGTGCCCCGGCTGTCCGAGGAGGACCGGGATGAGCGGAACAGTGGGCGACCGGGATTCGGCGCAGTGGTGGGAGCGGCTGGCCCGGGGCGAGTTCGTGGTTCAGGAATGCGACGGCTGCGGAGGGCGGCGGTTCCCGGCCCGCGCCTTCTGCGCCGGGTGCCGCGCCGAGGCGTGGCACTGGGTGCGGGTGGATCCGGTCGGCCGGGTGGAGACGTGGACGATCGGTCACCGGCCCTTCCCGGAGGGGACGGTGGTCCGGATCCGGCTGGCGGCCGTGCCGGACGCCACGGTCTTCGGCGGCTGGGCGGGGGAACGGGCTCCCGAGTACGGGCAGCGGGTGGCGGCGGTGCTCACCACGGACGGCTCCCGGCCCTTGTTGCGCTGGCGACCGAGGAGCGGCTGACGCCTCTCGGCGCCGCCTGTGTGGAGAACGCTCCCTGGCGGGCGTGGGGGACCCGCCAGGGAGCGCTTCCTTTCCCCGACGCGGGCGATGCCAGGACTCCGGCGAGGGATGGAGTCCTAACCCGACTGTTCGCGTGCGGAGTCGGTGGGGGAGTGACCCTCCGAGGAGTGACCCACGGGGGACTCCGGTTGTCGGTAGCGTGCGGCGATGCGTCGCGCGGCCCCGACCGGGTCGGCTGCGGGATGCCGGACTTCTACGCCCTCCTCAGTCCAGACGAAGGACCCGTCCTCGCATCTCACGGTCAACTCGGCTAACACGGACATCCCACTTCCACTGTCGTGGCTGGTGTGGACGAACCCCTGGCGACGCAACGCGTAACGCAGTAAACGTGTTGCGTCACGGGGATCGTGTCCGCGTGGACCGGCGGCACCGGCCCTCACCCCCTCACCGGCCTTTCGATGGATTTGTACCAACGAATGGATGATGCGGCTGTAAAGCCCGTCCGGTCAAGGGGTTGTGGCCTGCTAGAACCAGATCGTCTAAATTGTTGGAACAAAAGGGGTGAAAGTGGCAAGGTCGGCGCTGTATCAGCAGGTGGCTTCCGAACTCCGCAGAGCCATCTACTCCGGCGACTACGGACCCGGGGCACAGCTGCCGACAGAAGAAGAGCTCCGCCAGCGCCACGGTGTCAGCCGCAACACCGTCCGTCTCGCCGTCGCCGAGCTGGTCAACGAGGGTCTGGTCACCCGCGCCCCCCGCCGGGGCACGATCGTCAGAGAACGTCGTGCCCTGCTCATGCACCCCCAGCGCGAACTGCAGCGCCGGCCCACCGGTGAGCCCCGCGAGGCTTTCGCCTACGCCGTCAGCCAGGAGGGCCGCGCGCCCAGTCAGCACATCGACGTGCTCGCCCTGGTCCCCGCCGAGGAGATCGCCAGCAGGCTGGAGCTCGGCGACGGCGATCTCGCACTCGTACGGCGGCGCCTGCGGTTCGTGGACGGCCAGCCGTACAACACCAACGACTCCTACTTCCCCTTCGAGCTGGTGGGCGGCTCCGAGATCGCCCGCCAGGGCGACATCAAGCGGGGCGCCAACCGGGTGCTGGAGGAGCTCGGCCACGCGCAGGTGCGGGTCGTGGACGACATCTGGGCGCGGATGCCCAACCAGTCCGAGGTCGACCGGCTCCAGCTCGAACTCGGCACGCCCGTCGTCGTGTACGTCCGGGTCGGCTATGACCGCTCGGACATGCCGGTGCGGGTGGCCGTGTCGGTGCTGCCGGCGGACAAGCACCTGATCAGATACGAGCTCGACGTCAGCTGAGGTTTCCGGCCGGTCGCCGATGGTTTCGGTCCGTTCGGCCAGGGGAGTATTACATGCTCCCCCAAATCACAATTTATCCACAAATATCCGGTTAGCTACCGCGTGCCATGCGGTGGACACGTCATGTGTCCCCTTGGACACCCAACGCGACGAAGGGCTGACCGATGCGTTCGCACACCCTCCTGCACCCCCTCACCCTCCGCAAGGCCGGACCGGCCGACCTCCAGGGCGTTCTCTCCCTCCTCGCCGACACGGCGAAGTGGCTGCACTCGAGGGGGGTCCGCCAGTGGCCGCGCGAGGGCTTCGGGCCCGAGCGCATCGCGCCGCTCATCGAGGAGAGGGTCCTGTACCTCGTCGACGACGAGCTCCGCTTCCTCGACCCGGACGCGGCGGGCCGGCCCGTGGCCACGATCGCGCTCGACGGCCACGCCGATCCGGAGTTCTGGTCGCCCGCCGACGAGCCCGCGCAGGCGCTGTACGTCCACAAGCTCGCCGTGGCCCGCCTCTGGTCGGGCACCGGGCTCGGCGGGGCGCTGCTGGACTGGGCGGGGGGCGCGGCGCACGAGGCGGGACTGCGCTGGCTGCGGCTCGACTGCGCCAAGGCCAACGCCCGTCTGCAGGCGTACTACGCGCGCAGCGGTTTCAGGCACGTGCGCACGGTGGACCTGCCGCACCGCGCGTCCGGCGCGCTGTTCCAGCGCACCGCCGCCGCCTCGCTCCCGACCGCCTTCCGCCCTCTGGCGGCGTGACCGGCCACGCGGGCCTCACTTTCCGGCCATCGGCGGCGTGAGCGGTCGCGCGGGCGTCACGACTCGGTCGGATTGACCCCGCCCCAGCGGTCACGGCCCAGCCGGGCAGGCCGCCGCCCGCCGTCGCGGGCGCGCGGCCTCCCCGGCGNNNCCGCCACCCGCCGCCGCGCGCGGGCGGCCTCCCCGGCGCCACCCGGGCCCGGCGGCGCACCCGCCCGACGCCGCCCTGCCAGGCGTCTGGGGTTCCGGGCCGAGACCGTCTGTCGGTCAGTCGGCGTTCCGGGATGAGGCCGCCTGCCGGGCGCCTGGAGTTCCGGGATTCTGTGCCGTTCGCCCTCCTGGAACGTCGCCGTGGTCCCACAATGGCCTTGACCGTGATCTTGGCGTGCCCGGTGTCGGGATTGTCAGGGGATGGGCTGTCATGACGGGTTAGCGCACGATATAACCTCTCCTGCATGACCGGATCCCTCCTTGAGGTGATCGCGCTCGACGTGCGCGACGCCGTGGCCGCCGAGCAGGGCGGCGCCGACCGCCTGGAGGTCGTCGCCGACATGTCGGCGGACGGTCTCTCCCCGACACCCGAGACGGTCGCCGCCATCGCGGCCGAAACCGCACTCCCCCAGATGGTGATGCTCCGCTCCAGCGCCGGCTTCACCTCCGCCCCCGACGCCCTCGACCGGCTCAGAGCCGACGCCAAGGCCCTCACCCAGGCGGGCGCGGCGGGGTTCGTGTTCGGCTTCCTCGACGAGGCGGGCGTCGTCGACCTCGCCGCCACGGAGGCGATGATCCACGCGGTGTCCCCGCTGCCGTGGACCTTCCACCGGGCCGTCGACCACGCCGCCGACCACCAGGCCGGGTGGCGGGCCGTGCGGCTGCTGCCGAACCTGGCCACCGTCCTCACCGCCGGAGCCCCCACCGGGGTCTCGGACGGCCTGCCGGTGCTGAAGGCCCGCTGCGAGGCCGGCGACGCCGGGCTCATCCTCGCCGGAGGCGGGCTGAAGCCCCCGCACGTGCACTCGCTGCTCACCAACGGCGTGCGCGCCTTCCACGTGGGAAGTGCGGTGCGCCGCACCTGGTCGGAGCCCGTGGACCCGGCCCTCGTGGCCCGCTGGCGGGCGCTGGTCGACCGCGACCTCTGAGCCTGGGGGATCCGGGGTGAGCGCGAGTGGGCCCGGGTCCGCGGTTCCACCGCAGCCGCGATCGACCCCGCTGCCCGTCAGTCGCCGAGGGCGTGGCGGGCGCGGTCGAGGGCGGCGACCAGGGTCCTGATCGTGGCGGGCTCGTCCATCACGCCGTCCACCCGCCGCCGTTGCTCCCATGCCGCCACACGCCCGGCGTAGGCGTCGCGGGTGGCCAGGTGAAAGGCGTAGACCGTGGCGAACCGGCTGACCAGGTGCGACGGATGCATGTCCCAGCCCTGGTGGAAGCCGTTGGCCAGGCTGTGCCGTACGAGCCGGGCGTGGCGGCGCCACAGCGCGTGCACGTCGGCGCCCGCGTCGGAGGCGGGGGCGGCGGCCAGCGAGCCGTCCGACAGTTCGACGCCCGTGCCCGCGAACGCCGTCCGCATGACGTGGCGCGCGTGGTCGCAGGCGGGGTGGTCGAGGCGCTGCTCGTGCGGCGGCAGGCCGATCGCGGCCGTGTAGTCGAAGACGCCGAAGTGCGCCGCCGCGAGCCGGTCCGCCCCGAGCCCGGGGCGCAGGAACGGCAGCGTCTGCGGCGCCTCCACCTGGATCTCGAAGCGCAGCGGCGCGAGCCCGAGGCCGTGCTCCAACTCCCGCAGGAAGTCGGTGAACTGCCCGATGTACCCCTCCATGAGGACCTTCGGGAAGGTCACCGTGAACCCCTGGGGCAGGTGCCCGGCCGCGTCCACGACCCCGGTGAGGAACCCGTCGAGCGTGCGCAGCGACCGCTCGGGGTCGGCGTCCGCGAACGACTTCACCCGCAGTCCCCACCGCCGGGGCAGCGTGCCCGCCGCGTGCATGGCCGCGACGGCGGCGGCGGCCCGCTCGGCGTCGCCGTCCTCGTCGTCGGGGCGCACGCCGTAACCGTCCTCGAAGTCCACCCGCAGGTCCTCGACCGGCTCGGCGCCGAGCTTGGCCGTCACCCTGCGAAGGACGTCCGCGGCGATCGCGGAGGGGATCCCGAACACCTCGGCGACCTCGCCGGGATCCGGCAGGTGCGCGCCCGCCAGGGCGAGCGCACGCTCACCCCACTCGGCCACCGTCGCGGCCGTGAACCGGTCGGCGGGCACGTACACCGTGTGCACCGGCTGCCATCCCGGGCGGGCGGAGGGGAAGCGCTCGCACTGCAGCCGGTACTCCTCGGCGAACCCGGCGATCGGCCGGTGCCCCACGGTGACGCGCATGGTCCCTCCGTACGCTGCTTCATCGAGTCCGGGGTGAGACCGGAGAGCATGTCACAACCGGGCCCGGACCGCCTGCCGCATCGCCTCCAGGCCGACGAGCTTCACGCGATCCCCGCGCCCCAGAGAACGCGCCAGATCGGCCTCTGCGGCCTCGATGGACAACCACTGGTCGTAGGTGACCGGCCGCACCCCGCGGGCCTCCAGAAGCCCGTCCAGGGGCGTGTGTCCCTCTCTCCGCCGGTCGCCGAGGTCGTGCAGCAGCGTCCGTACGGTCTCCGCCGCGTCCGACTTGTTCGTCCCGATGACCCCGGTGGGCCCGCGCTTGAGCCAGCCCGCGACGTACTCGCGCCCGCGTACCCGCCCCGCCTCGTTGGGCACCGTCATCGACCTGTCGTCGAACGGCACCCCCGGCAGCGGCACGCTCTGGTAGCCCACCGACCGCAGCACCATCCCGACGGGCAGCGTCTCGAACTCGCCGGTGCCCTCCACGCGGCCCTCCGGCGAGAGCCGGGTCCGCTCCAGCCTGATCCCCTCGACCCGGTCGCGGCCGAGGATCTCCACGGGCCGCAGCCAGAATCGCACGTCCAGCCTGCGCGGCCGGCCTGCCGGCACGCGCGTCGACCACGAGCGCAGCACGTCGATGTTGCCGCGCACCTGCCGGGGGTAGTCGCCGGCCGGGACGACCGCCTCGTCGGGGCGCACGAGGACGTCGGCGTTGGTGAGCTCGCCGAGCTCGCGCAGCTCCTTGAGGGTGAACTTGGCGTGCTCGGGACCGCGCCTGCCGATCATGTGCAGGGCCTTGACCCGGCTGGCCGCCAGCCGCTCCAGCACCTCGTGCGGCACGTCCGTCGAGGCCAGCTCCTCCGCGGTCTTGGCGAGGACGCGGGCCACGTCGACGGCCACGTTGCCGACGCCGATGACGGCGACCTCCGGGCTGTCGAGCTCGAAGCGGTCGGCGGCCACGTCCGGGTGCCCGCAGTACCAGTTGACGAAGTCCGTCGCCGCCACGCTGCCGGGCAGGTCCTCACCGGGGATGCCGAGCCTGCGGTCGACCATGGCGCCGGTGCAGTAGACGACGGCGTCGTAGCAGGCGAGCAGGTCGTCCACGGAGACGTCCTCGCCGAGGGTGACGCCGCCGAGGAAGCGGACCTGGGGCAGCTCCAGCACCCGCCGCAGGTAGTTGGCGATCGACTTGATCGATGTGTGGTCGGGGGCCACGCCGTACCTGACCAGTCCGTACGGCGTCGGCAGCCGTTCGAGCACGTCCACCTCGACGGGCTCCACCGACTGCTTGACCAGCGCCTCCGCCGTGTAAATGCCGGCAGGGCCCGACCCGACCACGGCCACGCGAAGGGTCACGCTGCCTCCTCAGGAGCAGGGGATCCAGGTCGCGTGGCATCTCTGGGAACCCGCGCACGTGTCTCAAACCACGCGAACACCATAGATCCAACTTAACCGCCCGCACCCCGGTCCTGCGGGATTCTCGCCGGATCGGACGTTCCCGGATCAGCCCTTTCGGCCGAGGGTCAGCCGCCGGAGGGCGCTCTTGTCGGTCTTCCCGTTGGCGTTGGCGGGCAACTCGTCCACCACGATCAGCCGCTTGGGCACCTTGTATCCGGACATGTTCGCCCTGGCCCACTCCAGGACCCCGGCGACGTCCACGCTCGCGCCCGCCCTCGGCACGGCGAAGGCCCAGCCCGCCTCGCCGGAACGCTCGTCCGGCACCCCCACCACCGCGACCTGCGCCAGCGAGCCCTCCCGCAGCAGCAGCGCCTCGACCTCGGCGGGCGAGACGTTGAAGCCGTTGACGATGAACAACTCCTTCTTCCTGTCCACGACGCTGAGGTTCCCCGACTCGTCGAGGACGCCGACGTCGCCCGTGTGCAGCCACCCGTCGGCGTCCACCGCCTCCGCCGTCCGCTCCGGGTCGCCCCAGTAGCCGCGCATGACCCCGTACCCGCGCTCCAGGATCTCCCCTCGCACCCCTGCGGGCACCTCCCGCCCCTCCAGATCGACGATCTTCACCTCGATCCCCGGCACCGTCCGGCCGGCGCTCGCCGCGATCACCTCCACCGGGTCGTCCGCCCTGGTCATGGAGACCACCGTGCCCTCCATGAGCCCGTACGCGTTGATCACCCGTTCCAGCCCGGCCGCGCCGACCAGCCGGGTGACCAGCGCGGCGGGCACGGCGGCCGCGCCGCACACCGCCACCCGCAGCGACGACACGTCGGCCGCCCGCCGGTCCAGTTCGTCCAGCAGCCGGTGGAACAGCGTCGGCGGCCCGGCGAGCACGGTGGGCCGCCAGGACTCGACCAGCGACATCAGCGCGTCCGGGGCGAACGCGCCCACCGGCAGCATCCGCGCCCGCCGCATCACGCAGGCGACGAGCCCCGCGTTCAGCCCGAACCCGTGGCTGAACGGCGCGATCACCGGATACCGGTCCTCCGGCCCCAGGGTGACGATCTCCGCCCAGTCCCAGTAGCCGCGCAGCACCTGCGCGTGGTCGATCATGACGCCCTTGGGCGTCCCCGTGGTCCCGGAGGTGGACATGATCTCGCACAGGTCGCCGGGACGGACCGCCGCCGCCCGCTCCTCGACGTCCGGTCCGGCAGGCCCGGCAGGCTCGGCCCCGAGGCCGCCGCCGACCACGTGGCGCAGACCGGGCACCGGCGGCAGCAGGTCCGCCCGGACGCCGTCGAGCGCGACCAGCACCCCGGCCCCGGTCCTGGCGATCGTCTCCGCCGCCTCGATTCCCCTTGACCTGGCCGACAGCGGCACCAGCACCGCGCCGGCGTCCCACACGCCGAAGGCGGACCAGGCCCACGCGGCGTCGTTCACCCCCCAGACGGCGACGCGGTCGCCGGGCCGTACCCCGAGGTCGATCAATCCTTGGCCCACGGCGGCGGCGCGCTCGCGCAGCCCGCCGAGGGTGAGCGGGACCGGGCCGTCCACCACGAGCGCGCCGGGGTCGCGGGCGGCGAGGTCGCGCAGCATGCGGGGCAGCGTCCCCCACGCGGGCACGGTGTCCACGTCGGCTTCCCCGCCCCTCAGCCGAGCAGTGCGCGGTCGCTGCCGAGGTGGTGGCCGCGCAGGTCGGTCACGGCCCCGAGGACGCCGCTCTCGGCCGCCTCCGGCGCGATCTCCACGGTGACCGAGACCGGGGTGAGCGCCTGGACGGCCTGCTGCACACGGCCCTTCCACATGGGGTTGCGCACCAGGCCCTCGCGGTTGAAGACGACGGTCAGGGTGGCCGAGTCGAGCGTGCCCGGTCTGCTGAGGCGCAGCTCCCACCCGGAGACCCCGTCGATCCTCGCCAACGCCTTCCGCAGCCGGGGCAGCGCCAGCCACACGCCGCGCACCAGCACGTGCTCGCCGACGGTGTGCGCCGGGCGCAGGCCGTCGCGTGAGTAGAACCCGGTCCGCAGTACGGTCTCCCCGCCTGGCTCCCCGCCGAGGAGGACCACCTCGCCGGACCGCTCGGTGAACTCGTCCTTGGCGGGAGCGGCCAGCGCGAGGTCGGCGAGCGGCGTGAACGGCTCGTCCTCCGCCGCCCGCCACCCGAGCGCGCCGCCGCCGAAGGGGCTGGCGAACACCTCGCTCACCCGGGCGCCGAACTCCTCCGCCAGGTGCGACAGCGTGCGCTTGGAGGCGATCTCGCCGGTGACGACGAGGTGGCGCAGGCCGAGGTCCAGCGGGTCCAGCAGGAACTCCAGGTGCAGTCTGGCCAGTAGGTCCATCGCGCCGGTCGGGGTCGCGACCAGCGCCGTCGCCCCGAGCGCCGACAGCGCGTGGTGCAGGCGCAGCCGCCCCCTGGGGCCGACGGAGGCGGCGCTCGCGCCGATCCCGGCTGCGGCGCCGGCCCACAGGGAGCCCGCCGGCTCGGCCAGCGCGACGACCACCCGGTCCGAGGGGCCGATCCCGGCGGCGGCCAGGGCGGCGCGCACGCGCTCCGCGTCGGCGGGGGAGCGCGGGACGACGCTCTCCGCGTCGGGGGAGACCAGCAGCAGGCCGGTCGCCGCGCGGGCGCCGGAGGCGAGGTCGTCCCTGGTGAGCCAGCCGGGCATCAGCGCATCACCTCGGTCATGAAGGTCCGCATCGAGTCCTGGACCAGCGCGTGGGCCAGCCCGCCGACCTGGCACTGGAGGATCAGGTCGGTGGCGCCGGCCTCGGCGATCCTGGCGACGGCCTTGCGGGAGCCGTCCACGTCGTCGACCACGACCATGACGTGCTCACGGAGGGTGGCCATCGCCTCCTCCGGCGGCATCCCGGCGGCGAGCTGGCCGAGGACGCGGTGGGTGGCGTGCCTGGCGTCGTGGTAGCCGGGCGGGGTGACCAGGTTGACCTGGCGGCGGATGTACCAGAGGACCGCGTCGGCCGCCCGGTCCCGTTCGGGGCCGACGTACCAGGGGATCATGAGCGCGACGCGGCGGCTGTCCGGGTCGTGGCCGTGCTCGGCCAGGCACTCGCGGTATCGGGCGAGGTCGTCGGCCACGTCGTCGATGCCCTTGAGCATGGTCATGGCGAGCAGGTTGTACCCGTGCCTGGCTGCGGCCAGGAAGCCCTCCAGGGACGTGGAGGCCACCCACACCCTCGGGTGGGGGTTCTGCACCGGGCGCGGGTACACGGACACGTCGGGGATCTCGAAGAACTCGTTCGTCCGGGTGAGGGGCTGCCCGTCGGCCTCCCAGATCGCGAGGGTGGCCTCCAGGGAGTCCTCCCAGATCTGCCGCGACTTCTCGAACGGCCGCTGGAACGCCTGGTACTCAAGGGGGGAGGCACCCCGGCCGGTGCCGAACTCGACGCGGCCGCCGCTGAGGACGTCCAGGGTGGCGACGCGCTCCGCCGTGCGGACGGGGGACTGGAAGGGCAGCAGCACGACGCCGAGCCCGAGGCGGATGCGCTCGGTGCGCTGGGAGATCGCGGCCAGCACCAGGTCGGGGGCGGAGGAGTGGGAGAAGCCCCTGGTGAAGTGGTGCTCGACGAACCAGGCGGTGTCGAATCCGAGCTGGTCGCCGAGGACGACCTGGTCGATCACGTTCCGGAACGCCTGCTGCTCGACCTCGCGGGTTCGCCCGCGGACCTCCAGCTCGTATCCGAGGCTGATCCGCATCCATCCTCCAAGTAAACCAAGCGCTCGCTTGGTCGAGCGTATCAGGGCCGGGGTCTTGCGGGAAGGCCGCTGCGGCGATCAGAGTGGATGATCGTGAGGCGAAAGCACGCGCTGCGGCGGGCGAAAGATGGCACGCTCCCTGACATGAGGGGTTTCCGCCCGACCGGATCCGGCGACGACGAACCGTCGAACGCCCGCAGGTACGAGGCGTTCGGCAGGGTCATGGCCGCGCTGGCCACCCAGGCCGACTTCATCGAGTCGTGCCGGGACCTGACGTGGTGGCGCGGGTCCGACGACAGCTGGCACATCGAGTGGCGCGACGGGCCGTACGCCGCGGAGGTGGCCGAGTTGCTGGCCGAGCACGTGCGCGATCCCGACTTCGACGGCGCCCTCGTCACGGCCGCCGGGCCGGGCAACGCCGCCACCGCCGTGCTGGACGTGATGGGGGTGCGGTTCGAACTGCGCGCCGTCGACCCGATGGGGCGGGCGCGGGTGGGCTCCCGGCCGGCGTTCTGGCGCCTGTCCGAGGCCCTCGACACGACCCGCCGCACCACCGCGCGCCAGCCGTGGGAGGAGCTTCTCGGCGGCTGACCCCGCTTCCGGCGCGCCTTCGTCGACGAGCCTTCGTCGTCACGGCGAAGCCGCCCCACGGCCTCCCGCCGTCCCCTGTGACCGGCCTCCACGGCGCTCCTCACCTGTCCTCCCTCTCGCCGCGACGCCGCCCTCTTGTCCACGGCCGGGCACCCGCATCCGGCGCTTCTCGCCTGCCCCCTCTTGTCCGCGGCAGGGCGCTCCCATGCGGTCTTCGCGGATTCAGGGGGAAGTCGGCTCGAAGATGCGGCTCGCCAGGAAGCGCCGGTGGGATTCCGGGGTGCGGAAGAGGCGGGCGTCGGAGGTGGCGCGTTTGAAGTAGCGGTGGGCGTCGTGCTCCCAGGTGATGCCGATCCCGCCGTGGACCTGGATGTTCTCGCCCGCGGCGCTCAGGTACGCCTGCGAGCAGTACGCGCCCGCGACCGCCGCGTCCTCCGCCGAACACGTCTGCGCGAACGCCGCGGATCCGGCCGACTCCACCATCAGCAGCACGTCGGCCAGCTTGTGCTTGATCGCCTGGAAGGCGCCGATCGGCCGTCCGAACTGCCGCCGCCGCTTGGCGTGCCCCACCGCCTCCTCCAGGCATCGGGCGGCGCCGCCGTACTGCTCGGCCGCGAGCGCCCGGATGCCCGCGTCCCGAACTCGGGCCATGTGAGCGGCACCCCCTGTCACCCTGACCGGAACCCGGTCGAACCTCAGCCGTTCAAGCGGCCGGCCGGCGTCGAGGGTCGTGTACGACGTCCTGCCGGTGGGCACCGCCTCCACCAGCAGGCCCGAGACGTACACCAGGACCAGTTCGCCGGCCAGCACATGGTCCGCACACCCGGACAACCGCCCGTCTTCCAGCCGCAGGCCCCCATCGTGTGCCGGCTCGTCGGGGGACTCGTCGGGGAAGGAGCCGGCGAACACGAGGGTGGCGCTCACGGCGCCCTCCGCGAGGGCCGGCAGGAGGCGGTCCCGGGCGGCTTCGGTGCCGTCCAGCACCAGGGCCTGTACGGCCAGCACCGCCGTCTGCAGGAAGGGCTGCGGCGACAGCGCCCTGCCCAGCTCCGCCGCCACGACGGCGACCTCGGGGGACCCGCACCCGCCGCCCCCGTACTCCTCGGGGACGGCCAGCCCCGCGACCCCGAGGGCGTTCGCGAACTCGCCCCACGAGGCGTCGGGACGTCGGGCGAGGTACGAGCGGACCGTGTCACGCAACAGCTCCATGCACTGAGACTAACCAAGCACTTGCTCAAATAACATCTCAAGGCCGGCCGCCGTGCAAAGTTCGGGCACCGGTAATCGCGGACGTGGCGATGTCCGGGCAGATGTGCGAGTCTTCGAGAGGTCGGCCGCATATCCGGGGAGCGGGTCCGCGAGCATCACCGGCCTCGGCTTGTCGATCCATTCTCCACGGTCCCTGCCGTCACATGATCCGTGCACGTCAGACGGCGTTCGTCGAAACGGGGATCCGCCTCTGGAGGTCCGGCGGAATTCCCCGGGAATTATCATCGGTTGACCTAATTTTGCCTTTTCTGGAGGTCCGCATACTCTGGTAATGGTCGCCCTTAGGAGTTACCAGGGGGAAGGGTGACGCGGAAACGGAGATGGGGAAGAAGACCACCGCTGTGGAATACGCCGACTTCGCAGAGTACGACCGGCGCCAGCGCGGGATCGAACGTCATGTGCTCACCGCCTTCCTCGGGGGACTGGCCGTGGGCATGATCGGCATGCTCGTCTCCGCCAAGGGGCCCGAACTGCTGTGGGAGTTGTACGACCCGTACGCCTACCTCGCCGCCGCCATCGCCGTGGGCGCCACCGCCACCGGATTCGGCTGGGCGCTGCTGACCACCTTCCTCGCCGCCGTGTCCTCCCTGGTGGCCGCCATGGGCACCTCCGCGCTTCAGGGCCGCCTCCACGCGGAGACGGTCGGCAGCGGCGCCACCGAGCTGAACGTCCTGCTCGTGCTGCTGGTCGCGCTCGGCCTCCTCTCCTACCTCACCCGCCACCCCGGCCTCTGGGGCGACCTGGCCGCCGGACTGGTCGGCGCCATGCTGATCGCCGACGTGATCGACCGATCCAACCCCGGATTCCTGGACTACGAACCCGGCTTCTGGCCCGTGCCCGCCCTCGTGATCGGCACGCTGTCCGTCGCGGGCGTGTTCCTGCTCCGGCGCCGCCTCCTCGCCCGCCTGCGCTCCCTCGCCGTGACGGCGACCCTCTCCGCCCCGCTTGCGCTGGCCGTCCTCTGAACTCCCCCGGTGCGTCGGCCCGCTCACCTCGCCACGGCGAGGCGCCCCGGAGCGGCGCGGGCATCCCGCGCCGGGGAACGCCGCACGGCGGACGGCCGCCAGTCGATAGCCTGTAGTCCTTCACTTCACAGGCCGAACAAGGAGTAGCCGTGTTGCTGCGCATGTCGTCGTTGTTTCTTCGCACCCTGCGGGACGACCCGGCAGACGCGGAAGTCCCGAGCCACAAGCTCCTGGTCCGCGCGGGTTACGTCCGCCGCGTCGCCCCCGGCATCTACTCCTGGCTGCCCCTGGGCATGCACGTGCTGCGCAACGTCGAGGCCGTCGTGCGCGAGGAGATGAACACCATGGGCGGCCAGGAGGTCCTCTTCCCCGCCCTGCTGCCCAGGGAGTACTACGAGGCGACGGGCAGGTGGACGGAGTACGGGGACACCCTGTTCCGCCTCAAGGACCGCAAGGGCGCCGACTACCTCCTGGGCCCCACGCACGAGGAGCTGTTCGCCGACATGGTGAAGGGCGAATACTCGTCGTACAAGGACTTCCCCGTCATCCTCTACCAGATCCAGACGAAGTACCGCGACGAGGCGCGGCCCCGCGCGGGCATCCTGCGCGGCCGCGAGTTCCTGATGAAGGACTCCTACAGCTTCGACCTCGACGACGACGGCCTCAAGCGCTCCTACGAGCAGCACCGCGAGGCCTACATCAAGCTGTTCGACCGCCTCGGCATCCAATACAAGATCGTGTTCGCCACCTCCGGCGCCATGGGCGGCTCGGCGTCCGAGGAGTTCCTGGCGCCGACGCCCACCGGCGAGGACACCTTCGTCGCCTGCCACTCCTGCGGGTACGCCGCCAACGCCGAGGCCGTCACCACCCCCGCCCCGCCCGCCCGCGCGATCGAGGACGCGGCCGCCCTCCGGGTGCTCGACACGCCGGGCACCCCCACGATCGAGACCCTCGTCGACCACCTCAACACCCGGCACGGCATGTCGGTGACCGCCGCCGACACCCTCAAGAACGTCGTCGTCAAGGTCTCCACACCGGGCTCCGACAAGGTCGAGACGCTGATCGTCGGCGTGCCCGGCGACCGTGAGATCGACTTCAAGCGCCTGGAGGCCGCGCTCGCGCCCGGCGAGCCCGCCATCTTCGAGGCCGAAGACTTCGCCAAGCACCCCGGCCTGGTGCGCGGCTACATCGGCCCGCAGGTGCTGAAGGACCTCGGCATCCGCTACCTCGTCGACCCCCGCGTCGTCACCGGCACCGCGTGGGTCACCGGCGCCAACGAGCCCGGCAGGCACGCCGTCGACGTCGTGGCCGGCCGCGACTTCACCCCCGACGGCACGATCGAGGCCGCCGAGGTGCGCGCCGGGGACGAATGCCCCCGCTGCGGCTCCGAACTGTCCATCGACCGGGGCATCGAGATCGGGCACATCTTCCAGCTCGGCCGCAAGTACGCCGACGCCGCAGGGCTCGCCGCGCTCGGTCCCGACGGCAAGCCGATCCGGATCACCATGGGCTCGTACGGCATCGGCGTCTCCCGCGCCGTCGCCGTCATCGCCGAGCAGGCGCACGACGCGCTCGGCCTGGTCTGGCCGCGCGAGGTCGCCCCGGCGGACGTGCACATCGTCGGCACCGGCAAGGAGAACCAGGTCGAGGTGGCGCTCCGACTGGCGGAGGAACTGGGGGCGCGGGGCCTGCGGGTGCTCGTGGACGACCGGCCGTCGGTCTCGCCCGGCGTGAAGTTCAAGGACGCCGAACTGCTCGGCATGCCCACGATCCTCGTGATCGGGCGCGGACTGTCCTCCGGCGTGGTGGAACTCCGCGACCGGGTGTCCGGCGCGAAGGAGGAGATCCCGCTGGCGGAGGCCGTGGACCGCGTCCTCGCCGCCTGCTCCTGACCTGACGACCCGGGCGGTGGAGGCTCACCCCGAGCCCCACCGCCGGGACGCTCCCACGCACGTCAGGCGGGGGCGGAACTCGGGGCGGGGGCCGGCCGTTCACAAGGTGTACGGAGATCTCCGAGGAGGGTTCATGGGCTGGCACTACCGTAAGTCGATCAAAGTGGGCCCTTTCCGCATCAACCTCTCCCGCCACGGTGTGAGCCACAGTTTCGGCAACCGCCGCTTCCACGTGTCGACCACCCCTGACGGCCGCCGGCACCTGTCCGTACGACTGCCCGGCGGGCTGCACGTGAGCAAGACGCTGGGCGGCAAGCGCCGGCACTACTACTGAGCACCACTACTGGGCGGGCGACATTCCGGGAAACGCCGTCACGGACGGCCGGAACGAGTAGGACCGCGTCACCGACTCCTGCATCGCGAGCGCCGCGTACCGCCGCAGCGGCTCCTCCCGCGCGGACGCGAGTTCGAGGTAGGTGGCGGTGATGCCCTGCTCGACGTACACGGCCAGCCGTACGGCCTCGGTGGCCGTGGACGGCGTCACGGGCAGCCGGTACGACGGAGCCGCCTCGGTGGGAGCCGCCTGGCGGGCGGTGATCAACGTCCTGAGCTGGTCCCGCCGCGCCCGATGGGCGTCGAAGGCGGCCGTGGCGCGCGAGCGCAGCGTGCCCGTGGTGCGCGCCCCGATGAGCCCGTAGGCGTACACGGCGGCGTGCTCGGCCGCCAGCGCCTTGCGCAGCTTGTCGACGTCCGTCACAGCGACCTCGGCAGGGCCAGCACGTGCAGGGTCTCGCAGGCGCCGATGCTGGCGATGAGCTGGGAGAGCGCGGGCGAGGCGGCGGCGAGCTGACGCGGCCGCAGCGCCGCCGCCCGCCGCTCGACGTCGCGCAGCCGCGTCAGCGACACCTTCTGCGGGCGCGCCGGCGAAGCCCCCGGAGACGCTGTGGTACCCGGAGAGGCCGTGGTACCAGGCTCCGGGGCCGACGCCGAGGGCCGGACGTCGGGGAAGCGCCGGCGCAGCTCGGCCAGATGCGCCTCATGGCGGCCGCGGAAGGGCGTCAGCTTGACGGCACCGGAGGAGATCAGCGTGGAGTAGAGGCCGATGGTGCGTTCCTTGTCGGCCATGAGCTCGCCCACGAGCACCCGCTCGGGATCGACCGGCGGCGGCGAGAGAGCGGCGGGAGCGCCACCGGAGCTGCACCCCGCGAGCCCGACGCACGCCACGCCGCCCGCGAGCAGGTCACGGCGGGACGGTGGACGGCGCACGGGTCAAGACCTCCAGTCGAGCAGGACGCAGATAGCATCGTACGGGCTCACACCCCTGATGGCCGCCAGCCGCGGCTCGGCACAAGCCGAGTGGCGCTCTTTTCGTGCCTTGGTACGGATAGGGTGTCAACTGTCGTCGCTGGCTGCGCGGCCAGGACGTCGAGAGCCGACGGCGAGGTACGCCGGGGCCGAACAACATGACAATAGGGGAGGTCGATGTGGGCAGCGCATCATCCCGCGACCACCTGATGAAGCTCCTGGAGCCCGTCGTCGGCGCGGAGGGTCTCGACCTGGAGGACGTCACGATCACCACCGCGGGCAGGCGCCGGGTCCTGCGCGTCGTCGTCGATCGCGACGGCGGGGTGTCCCTCGACGACGTGGCGGAGGTGAGCCTGGCCGTCTCCAAGGCCCTCGACGACGACGATTCGATGGGTGCGGCCGCGTACACGCTTGAGGTCTCCTCGCCCGGCGTCGACCGCCCGCTCACCGAGCCGAAGCACTGGCGGCGTGCCGCCAAGAGGCTCGTGAAGGCGGAGATGCGTGACGGCTCCGTGGTGGAGGGCCGGATCACGGCCGCCGACGACAGCGGCGTCGACCTCACCGTCGACGGCGCCGAGCGCAGGCTCGACTATCAGGACCTGGCCCGAGGACGGGTGCAGGTGGAGTTCCGCCGCTTCGACGACGAAGACGTCGACGGCGACGAGGGCTAAGGGGGAGCCTCGTGGACATCGACATGAGCGTCCTGCGCAGCCTGGAGCGGGAGAAGGACATCTCCTTCGACCTGGTCGTCAAGGCGATCGAGGACGCGTTGCTGATCGCCTACTTCCGCACCGAGGGCGCTGCCCAGAAGGCGCGGGCGGAGCTCGACCAGCAGACCGGGCACGTGACGATCTGGGCGGCCGAGCTGGATGAGGAGGGGGACGTCCTTCGGGAGTTCGACGACACCCCGTCCGACTTCAGCCGCATCGCCGCGACGACCGCCAAGCAGGTGATCCTGCAGCAGCTGCGGGACGCGCAGGACGAGATCAACTTCGGCGAGTTCGCCAGCCGCGAGGGCGAGCTGGTCTCCGGCGTGATCCAGCAGGGCAGGGATCCGCGCATAGTGCTGGTCGACCTCGGCAAGATCGAGGCCGTGCTGCCGCACAACGAGCAGGTGCCGGGCGAGGACTACCCGCACGGCGAGCGCATCCGCGCCTATGTGGTGCAGGTGAAGAAGGGGCACAAGGGGCCCTCGGTGACACTGTCGCGTACCCACCCGGGGCTGGTGAAGAAGCTGTTCGCGCTGGAGGTCCCCGAGATCGCCGACGGCACGGTGGAGATCGCGGCCGTGGCTCGGGAGGCGGGGCACCGTACGAAGATCGCGGTCGCCTCCCGGAAGGCGGGCGTCAACGCCAAGGGCGCGTGCATCGGCCCGATGGGCGCCAGGGTCCGCAACGTGATGACCGAGCTGCACGGCGAGAAGATCGACATCATCGACTGGTCGGAGGATCCGGCCGAGTTCGTGGGGAATGCGCTGTCTCCGGCGCGTGTTTCCCACGTTGAGGTGCTCGACCTGCCGGGCCGGGTCGCCCGAGTGATCGTGCCCGACTACCAGTTGTCGCTGGCGATCGGCAAGGAGGGCCAGAACGCCCGCCTCGCGGCCCGCCTCACCGGGTGGCGGATCGACATCCGTTCCGACGCCCAGCCAGAGGATGCCGCCGGTTCCGTAGATGCGTCGACACGGTAAGCTGGAATATGGTGGCCGTGCGGCCCCACAGAGAACTTGTGTGGGCTGCAGGGTTCGCGCGGCAAAGTCCGAGCTGCTCCGACTGGTGCTGGTCGGGGATCATCTGGTCCCTGACCTGCGCGGACGGCTTCCCGGCCGGGGTGCGTCACTGCATCCGGTCCTCGGCTGTCTGGAGCTCGCCGAGCGTCGCCGAGCGTTCCCGCGCGCGTTCCGTGTGCAGGGGCCGCTTGACGTCTCGCGAGTGCGGGCGCACCTGAAAGAGGAGAACCACATGTCATGTAGGACGCCGAGTTGATGGGCGGAGTCAGATTGCTATGAGCGCCTGATGAGCACGCGGCGATGAAGACGTCAAGGTAGCGACGGTCCGGACGGCACAGCCAGCCTCCCGGGCCGAGTAAGGGAGTGCAGTGGCGAAGGTCCGGGTATACGAGCTCGCCAAGGAGTTCGGCGTCGAGAGCAAGGTCGTGATGGCCAAGCTCCAGGAAATGGGGGAGTTCGTCCGTTCGGCGTCCTCCACGATAGAGGCGCCGGTCGTGCGCAGGCTCACCGAAGCTCTGGGCGCATCCAAGGGTGGGTCCAGCAGGGGCGGCGGTTCGTCGTCCAACAAGCCGCAGCCGCCCAAGGCTGCTCCTCGGCCGGGTGACCCCCGGCCGGCCGCCGGTGCCGAGGCGCCGGTTCCGTCCCCTCCGCGTCCTGGGCCCAAGCCGGGTCCGGCGCCCAAGCCGGGCCCGCGTCCGCCGGTGCCCATGCCCCACCAGCAACAGCAGCAGCCTGAGGCGCCCGCTCGCCCTGAGGCCCCGCAGGCGCGTTTCGACGCGGGCACGAGTGCTCCTCGGCCCGCTCCGGGCCCGCGCCCCGGTCCCGGTGCGCGTCCCGGCCCGGCCGGTGGCCCCAAGCCCGGCCCCGCCCCGCGTCCGTCGGCTCCGTCCGGCGGAGAGCGCGGCGGCGAGCGTGGCGAGCGTGGCGAGCGCGGTTCGCGTCCCGGTGCCCCGTCCGCAGGCGGCCCGCGTCCGGGTCCCGGGCCGAAGCCCGGCCCGCGTGGTCCGCGTCCCGGCAACAACCCGTTCTCGTCCACCGCGACCGGCATGGGGCAGCAGCCCCGTTCGCCGCGTCCCGACGGCGGCCAGCGTCGTGACGGCGGTCCCCGCGAGCGCCGTGACGGTCCCCCGCGCGACGGTGCGATCCCGCGTCCGCCGCAGGGTCGTGGCGGTCCTCCCGGTGCCGCCGGTCCGCGTCCCGGGCCTCCCGGTGCGGGTGGTCCGCGTCCCGGGCCCGGCGCCGGTGGTCCGCGTCCCGGTGGGCCGCGTCCGAACCCGATGATGATGCCGCAGGGCCGTCCCGCAGGGCCTGGAGGCCCCGGTCGTCCCGGTGGCGGCGGTGGCGGCGGCGGTCGTCCCGGTGGTGGCGGCGGCGGTGG
>NZ_BAAAHQ010000039.1:0-26748 GCF_039525605.1 Nonomuraea longicatena
GGCCGCCGGGCGGTCCAGGCCGCATCCGCCAGCCGGGCCGCCGCGCGGCGCCCGATCAGCAGCGGCGCGAGCGCCACCGCCGTCGCGACCAGCCAGCCCATCACGGTCCTGCGGCGGGCGGGGTCACGGGCCGCCGTCCGCCGCGTCGAGGGCGGCCCTGAGCGCGGCCGCCGCCTCCGGCGAGATCGTGCCCACGAACCGGTGGACGGCCGCCGCGACGTCGCCCGCCTCGTTCAGCGCCTCACGCATCGCCTCGGCGACGAAGGTGTCCTTGCCCGCGACCGGCCGGTACACGTGCGCCCGGCCCGCCCGCTCGCGCACCGCGAGCCCCTTGCGGGTCAGCCGCGACAGCACGGTCAGCACGGTCGTGACAGCGGGGGCGGTGGCCAGCCCGTCGGCGATGTCCTGGGCCAGCAGGCCCCCGGGGCGCGACCACAGCGCCTCCATGACCGAGCGCTCAAGACTCCCGAGCCGCACTTCGCACTCCTCTCGAACCGCCGTGCCACCTCAAGGTATCCGGTCACGGCCGCGCACAGAGCGTTACCGGATATCCGGTGGCGAAGCCGATCGCGCCCGCGCCACACTCTGCCGGTGGGCGCCGTGCACCTCATCCGCGACAACCGGCCGTTCCGGCTGCTCTGGAGCGCCAGGACCGTGTCCTTCCTCGGCGACTCCCTCACTCTCGTCGCCCTGCTCCTGCACGTCGAGCAGACCACCGGGCGCGGGCTCGCCGTCGCGCTGCTCCTGCTCGTCGGCGACTTCGCGCCCGCGCTGCTCGGGCCGTTCACCGGGGCCGTCGCCGACCGCTTCGACCGCAGGCGCGTCATGATCGCCTGCGAGCTGGCACAGGCCGCGCTGGTCGCCCTCATCGCGCTCTGGCTGCCCGCGCTGCCGCTGCTGCTGGCCCTCGTCGCCGTGCGCGCCGTCGCCGCGCAGGTCTTCCAGCCGGCGTCGCGGGCGCTGGTGCCCTCACTGGTACGCGGGCGCGACCTGGAGGGCGCCAACGCCGCGATCGGCTTCGGCACCAACGGCGGCGAGGCGCTCGGCCCGCTCGCGGCGGCGGCGCTGGTGCCCCTGCTGGGGGTGCGCGGCGTGCTCCTCGTGGACGCCGCCAGCTTCCTGGTCTCCGCCCTGCTGCTGACGCGGCTGCCGCGCGGGCGCACGGAACGCGGCGAACGGGACGGCGGGCTGGCCCGCGAGACGCTGGCCGGACTGCGGCACATCGCGGGCAGCAGGCTGCTGCGCGCCGTCGGGCTCGGCTTCTTCGGCGTGGTCGCCTTCAACGGCGTCGACGACGTGGCGCTGATCTTCCTGGCCAAGGACACGCTCGGCTCCGGCGACGCCGCCGTCGGACTGCTGCTCGCGGCCGTCGGGCTCGGGCTGCTCGCCGGATACCTGCTGCTCGCCCGGCCGTGGCCGAAGCTCGCGACGGGCACGCTGCTCGTGGCCGGGTTCACCGTCAGCAGCGCGGGCAACCTGCTGACCGGGCTCGCGTGGGCGGTCGCGGCGGCCTTCGCCGTCCAGCTCGCGCGCGGGCTGGGGCTGGCCGCCATGGACGTCGCGGTCGGCACGCTCATCCAGCGCGCCGTCCCACCGGAGCTGCTCGGACGGGTCTTCGGCGCGCTCTACGGGGCGATCGGGGCCGCCGCCGCGCTGTCGTACGTCGCCGGCGGCGCCCTGCTCGACCTGACCGGCGCGCCCACCGTGTTCCTCGTCGCGGGCGCGGGCGGTCTGCTCGCCACCGCCTGCACCGCCTGGGCGCTGCGCCGTGCGCAGGCTACGGAGTGTGCTCCCGCCACCGATTCGTGATCGGCAGGCGGCGGTCGCGCCCGAAGTTCTTCGGCGTGATCTTCGGCCCCGGCGGATACTGGCGCCGCTTGTACTCCGCGAGGTCCACCAGCCGGATCACCCGCGCCACCAGCGCCGGGTCGTGCCCGGCCGCGATCAGCTCGGCCGAGCCCAGGTCCTTCTCGACGTAGTCGTCCAGCAGCCGGTCCAGCACCTCGTACGGCGGCAGCGAGTCGCTGTCGCGCTGGTCGGGCCGCAGCTCGGCGGACGGCTCCTTGGTGATGGAGCCGACCGGGATCGGCTCGGCCGCCTCCAGCAGGAAGTGCTCGCCCGTGTGCGCGTTGCGCCAGCGGGCCAGCTCCCACACCATCGTCTTGGGCACGTCCTTGATGGGCGCGAACCCACCCGCGGAATCCCCGTACAACGTCGAGTAGCCGGTCGCCAGCTCGCTCTTGTTGCCCGTGGTCAGCACCAGGTGGCCGTGCTCGTTCGACAGCCCCATGAGGATCATGCCGCGCACCCGCGCCTGGAGGTTCTCCGCCGCCAGGCCCGACAGGTCGATCTCCTTGTCGAAGGCGCTGACGATGTCGCCGATGGGCACCACCCGGGCGTTGAGCCCCTGCCGCAGGGCCAGTTCCTCGGCGTCGGCGATCGAGTGCTCCGAGGTGTAACGGGAGGGCATGAGCACGCCGTGGACCCGCGACGGGCCGATCGCGTCCGAGGCGATCGTGGCCGTGAGCGCCGAGTCTATGCCGCCGGACAGGCCCAGGATCACCGACTGGAACCCGTTCTTGGCCACGTAGTCGCGCACCGCCAGCACCAGCGCCGAGTACACCTCGGCCGGCGGCGACAGCGGCTCGGCGATGCTCGCGGGCAGCGCCGGGTAGGAGGCGAGCGGCTCGTCCGACAGCACCACCCGCTCGACCGTGATGGCCGTGCCGTCCCCCGCGTCGTAGGCGATCTGGCCAGCCGGGACCGAGGACTCCGGCAGCTCCAGGTCCACGACCAGCAGTTCCTCGCGGAACTGCGCCGCGCGCGCGACCAGCGCGCCGGAGGCGTCCACCACCAGGGAGTCGCCGTCGAAGACCAGTTCGTCCTGCCCGCCCACCTGGTTGGCGTACACGAGGGCGCATCCGGCCTCGCGGGCGCGGCGGGCGCACAGCTCCAGCCGGACGTCGTCCTTGTCCTTCTCGTACGGCGAGGCGTTCGGCACCACCAGCAGCCCGGCCCCGGCCTGCCCGACCACGGCGACGGGCCCGCCCTCCTGCCACAGGTCCTCGCACACGGCGACGGCCACGTCCACGCCGTGCAGGCGGAAGACGGGCAGCCGGTCGCCGCGCACGAAGTAGCGGTACTCGTCGAAGACGCCGTAGTTGGGCAGGTGGTGCTTGGCCGTACGGATCACGACCCGGCCCCGGTGGAGCAGCGCGGCGGCGTCGAGCGGCGCGCCCTTGGGCTGGCCCAGGCGCGGCGCGAGCCCCGAGCGGTCGACGTAGCCGACGACGACGGGCAGTTCGCCCAGCCCCTCGGCGGCCAGCCGGGTGGCGCTGTCCTCAAGCGTCTTGACGCTGGCGTCCACGAACGGGGTGCGCAGCACCAGATCCTCGACCGGATAGCCGGTCAGGAACATCTCGGTGAAGACGGCCAGGTGCGCGCCTCTGGCGGCGGCGTCCCGGGTCCACTCGACGAGTTTGGCGGCGTTGGCGGACAGATCGCCGACGGTCGGGTTCGTCTGTGCGAGAGCGATACGCAGTTGGGCCACGGGACCAGGGTAGTACGCGAGGATTCTCCGCTTTCATGGGGTGATGGGAGACGGCCCCGGCAGCTCACGGGTTTCCCGGCGCCACGACGGCGGTCAGGACACGGACGCCTCGGCGGGAGCGGGGGCGAGCTGGGGGCGGGGGCGGCGCCAGAAGGGCAGCGCGACGAGGACCATCACCACGCCCACCAGGCCCGCCACCGCGAACGACCACACGGGCCCGTGCGCGTCGATGATCGCCCCCGCCACCGGCGCCGACGACGCGCCGCCGATCAGCAGCGCGGTCCCGTGGAGGCCCATCGCCTCGCCGCGCGCAGTCGCGGGCACCCACCGGCTGACCGTGTCGACCGTGGACGACAGCGCGGGAGCGCACAGCACCCCCGCGGGCACCAGCGCCAGCACCAGCCATCGCCAGTCGCCGCCCACCAGCCCCACCGGGATCGTGAGCAACCCCATCCCGGCGATCAGCACCAGCGGCGAGAACCCGCGCGACAGCCCGCCGTAGACGAACCCGCCCAGCAGGGAGTAGACGCACCACAGGCCCACGGCGAGCCCCACCCAGGCCACGTCGCCCGCGTTCTTCATGGTGGCCACCAGCGACAACTCGGTGGCCGTGAGGATGAAGGTGGCCGCGGCGGTGGTGCCCAGCAGGCCCACGAACCCGGGCGTCAGCCACTGCCGCCGGGGCACGCGGACGGCCGGCGCACGGAGTTCCTCGGCCGAGCGGGTCGGCGGGTCGAGCAGGAAGAGCCCCGTGCCCGAGCCGACCATGCCGACGGCCAGGATCGTCATCGTCCAGCCGCTGCCGATCATGGTGACGCCCGCGACCGCGAGGGCGGGGCCGGTCATGTAGGAAAGCTCGACGAGCATCGAGTCGAGAGAGAAGCCCATGCGCCGCTGCTCGACGGGGACGAGCGCGGTAAGGCACTGCCTGATGACGCTGAACACCGGCAGCCCCAGCAGCCCCGCCACCAACGCGGCGGCCACCAGCCCCGGCAGCGGCAGCGCCCACGCGGTGGACCAGAAGACCGCCTGCGCGACGGTGGTGACGGCGAGCACCGGCCGCAGGCCGTACCTGTCGACGAACCGCCCCGACAGCGGCGACCCCACCGCCAGGCCGATCGTGCTGGCCATCGTGACCAGCCCGGCCCTGGCGAAGCCCAGGTCGAGGCTGTGGACGACGTGAAGGGTGAGCGCCATGCCCGTCGCGGTGGACGGGATGCGCGCCAGCAGCCCCACGAGCAGCAGGGAAGGTACGCCGGGCAGTCTGAGAAGCCTCCGGTAGGGTTCGAGCGCCATGGCCTCCATTGTGACGGGGGGCTCTGACATTCCGGTGGCGGGGTGAGGCATCATCGAAGAGGTCCGGGTACGCCATCGGGGCGACTCGAGACCGATGTCACGGAGGGATGTTCGATGTCCTCTTTGTACGGCGGCGCCACCGATCGCCGCGTCACCGTCCGCGACCTGGCCGCCGCCAAGGATCGCGGGGAGAAATGGCCGATGCTCACCGCCTACGACGCGATGACCGCCCGTGTGTTCGACGCGGCGGGCGTCCCGGTGCTGCTGGTGGGCGACTCGGCCGCCATGGTCGTCTACGGGTACGACTCCACGCTCCCGGTCACCGTCGCCGACCTGCTGCCGCTGACCGCCGCCGTGGTGCGGGGCTCGCGCCGGGCGCTGGTCGTGGCCGACCTGCCGTTCGCCTCCTACCAGGCGTCGCCGTCGCAGGCCCTTGCGACCGCCGCCCGCTTCCTGAAGGAGGCGGGCGCGCACGCGGTCAAGCTGGAGGGCGGGCGCCGCGTGCTGCCGCAGGTGGAGCTGCTGGTGTCGGCAGGGGTCCCGGTGATGGGCCACCTGGGGCTGACGCCGCAGTCGGTCAACGCCTTCGGCGGCTACCGCGTCCAGGGGCGCGGGCAGTCCGGCGACGAGCTCATGGCCGACGCCAAGGACCTGGAGCGGGCGGGCGCGTTCGCCGTGGTGCTGGAGTGCGTACCGGCCGAGCTGGCCGAGCGGGTGACGGCGTCGCTGTCGATCCCGACGGTGGGCATCGGCGCCGGTCCGGCCACGGACGCCCAGGTGCTGGTGTGGCAGGACATGATGGGCCTCACCCGCGACCCGGCGCGGTTCGTGAAGACGTACGCGGACCTGGACGCCGAGCTGACCCGCGCGGCCCACTCCTTCGCCGCCGACGTCGCCTCGGGCGCCTTCCCCGGCCCCGAGCACGGATACCGGTAAGCCGGCCGCATCTCGGTGCGGGGCGCGTCAGGTCAGAGCGTCGCCGGGTCGGTGTTGGAGCCGCAGACGACGACCGCGACCCGCTCGTCCGGCCCGGGGACGTACGCGCCGGACAGCAGGGCCGCGTAGGCGGCCGCGCCCGCGTGCTCGGNNNGGCCGCCCACCCGCCGCTCCTCCCAGAGCATGCGGCGGGCGCCGACGATGGCCTCGTCCGACACGAGCACGCTGGTGGCGCGGGCCCGCGACAGCACGTCGTAGGCCAGTGCCCCCACCTGCGAGGCCCCGAGGGCGTCGGCGGCGACTCCGCCGACGTCCACGGGCACGGGCCGGCCTGCCTCCAGCGCGGCCCGCAGGGTCGGGATGCGCTCGGGTTCGACCACCACCACGTGCACCCCGCCGAGCCCCAGCGCGACGCCGGCCGCGAGGCCGCCGCCGCCGACGGCGACCACGACGGTGTCCACGCCGGGCACCTGTTCGAGCAGCTCCAGGCCGAGTGTGCCCTGTCCCGCGACGACCTCGGGCTGGTCGTAGGCGTGCACGGGCAGCGCCCCGGTGTCGGCGGCGCGCTTGGCCGCGGCCTCGGCGGCCTCCGCGTAGACGGCGCCGGTCTGGGTGATGTGCGCGCCGAGGGCGCGCAGGCCCGCGACCTTGACCGGGCTGGTCACGGTGGGGACGAAGATCTCGGCGCGGACGCCGAGCACGCGGGCGGCGTGGGCGACGGCGAGGCCGTGGTTGCCGCCACTGGCCGCGATCACGCCGGAGGCGGGCGGTTCGCCCGCCGACAGGATGCGGTTGAAGGCCCCGCGCACCTTGAAGGAGCCGGAGTGCTGGAGCAGCTCCAGTTTCAGCGACAGGCGGGGCCCGGCCTCCAGGACGGGGGTCCGGAGCACGTGGCCGCCGACCCGCTCCCTGGCGGCCAGAACATCAGCATATGTCACTTTTGTCATAGTTTCAGCCTGTCAGAGCCTGGGACAGGTCCGCCCACAGGTCCTCCGGATGCTCGATGCCGACCGCGATACGGACGGTGCCCTCCCCGATTCCGTGCCTGGCGAGCTCCTCGGCGCTCAGCGTCCGGTGCGAGGTCGTCGCCGGGTGCATCACCAGCGTCTCGACGCCGCCGAGCGAGGGCGCGAGCAGCGCGAGCCTGACCGCCTTCATGAACCGCTCGCCCGCCGCCCGCCCGCCCGCGAGGTCGAAGGCCAGCACGCCGCCGAAGTCCGGCAGCAGCTTGGCCGCCAGCTCGTACGACGGGTGCCCCGGCAGCCCCGGCCAGTGGACCTCCGCGACCGCCGGGTGCGCCGCCAGCCGGGTGGCGAGGTGGCGGGCGTTGGCGCAGTGGCGTTCCATGCGCAGCGGGAGCGTCTGCAGCCCGCGCAGCGTCAGCCAGGAGGCGAACGGGTCGGCCGTGGCGCCGAGTTCGACGGAGAACCTCCACACGCGGCGCCACAGCTCCTCGTCGGCGTGGACGGTCAGGCCGCCGACGACGTCGGTGTGGCCGGACATGTACTTGGTGGTGGAGTGGACGACGATGTCGGCCCCGTGCTCGATCGGCCGGCAGAGCATCGGGGTGGCGTAGGTGTTGTCCACGACGGAGACGACGCCGAGCTCGCGGGCCGCGGCGCACATGCCGGGCAGGTCGGCGACGTGGTTGAGGGGGTTGGACAGGGTCTCCAGGTACAGGACCCTGGTCCGCGACCGTACGGCGGCGCGGAAGGCGTCCGGGTCGTCACCGGACACGTAGGTGACGCTCACGCCGAACCGCTCCGCCAGTTCGTTGATCATCGCGGCGGTGCCGCCGTACAGGGACTTCTGGGCGACGAGGTGGTCGCCGGGGCCGAGCAGTCCGAGCAGGGCGCAGTTGACGGCGCCCATGCCGGAGCCGGTCGCGATGCCCGCGACGCCGCCCTCCAGATCGGCGACGGCGCTCTCCAGCGCGCGGACGGTGGGGTTGGCGTAGCGCCCGTAGGCGAAGGCCCCGTCGGGACGCGACAGCGCGTCGGCGAACACCGCCGGGTCGTCGAAGGCGAAGCCGGAGGTCTGGTAGATCGGCATGGTGATGGGGCGGCTGCCCGTGATGTCGGGCTGGGGCGGATGCACGGCTCGGGTCTCACGGCGAAGGCTCATGTTCGCAGCATGCCGGGCGTACGGGTCGATGTTCAGAGCCAATTCCGGCAGAATTGGTCCATGGATGGAGCCAATCTGGTGGACCTGCTGGGCCGCTGGGCCTCCGGGCGCGGCCCGCTCTACCTGCTGCTCGCCGCCCGCCTGCGCGTGCTCATCGACGACGGCGTCCTGCCGTCCGGGCGGGCGCTGCCGCCCGACCGGGTGCTGGCCAGGCGCCTCGCGGTCGGGCGCGGCACCGTCGTGTCCGCCTACGACCTGCTCCAGCAGGAGGGCCGCGTCGTCAGGCGGCAGGGCAGCGGCACCCGCGTCGCCGCCCACCGGCTGCCCGCGACCCGCACGGCCGACGGCGTGCCCGCCAACCCGCTCATCCAGCACCTGATCCACCCGGACGACGGGGTGCTGCTGCTGACCTGCGCCGCCCCCGCCACGGCGCCGCCGCTGGTGACGGACGCCTACCGGGAGGCGGCCGAGCGGCTGGCGGCCCGGCCCGACGACCTCGGCTACCACCCGGCCGGTCACCCGGAGCTGCGCGAAGCGCTGGCCGCCTACTACCGCGCCCGCGACGTGCCCACGACCGCCGACGAGATCGTGGTGACGACCGGGGCGCAGCACGCGATCAGCCTGCTCACGGCGCTGCTCGTCGCCCCCGGTGACACAGTGCTCGCCGAGACGCCGACGTACCCGGGCGCGCTGGAGGCCTTCAGGCACGCGGCGGCCGCCGTCCGCCCCCTCCGGGTGGGCGAGCGGGCCTCCGGCGCGCTCATGTACGCGGTGCCGACGGCGAGCAACCCGTCGGGCTCGATCATGCCGGACCAGGAGCGCAGGCGGCTGGCCGAGTACGCCGTCCGCGCCGACACCCCGCTCGTGGACGACGAGGTCTGCGCCGAGCTGTGCTTCTCCGGCCGGACCCCGCCCCCGCTGGCCGCCTTCGCCCGGCGCGCCGAACACGTTCTCACGGTGGGCTCACTGAGCAAGCTGGTGTGGGGCGGCATGCGGGTCGGCTGGATCCGCGCCGCCGCCCCGCTCGCCACGCGGCTGGCCCGGCTGCGGGCCGTGCACGACCTCGCGGGCGAGGCGGTCAGCCAGCTCGCGGCGGCGAGCCTGGTGCGACGCACGGCGGAGATCCGGCGTGGGCGCATCCCCGAGCTGCGGCGCCGCCACGACCACCTGTGCGCCGAACTGCGCACGCACCTGCCCGCCTGGACGTTCACACCCGCGCTCGGCGGGCAGACCCTCTGGGTCCGGCTCCCGGACGCGGACTCGGACGCGTTCTCCCAGATCGCCCTGCGGCACGGGGTGGCGGTGCCGCCAGGACGCGCCTTCGACCCGCTCGGCGGGCACGGCGACCACATCCGGCTGCACTACCTGTTCCCGGAGGAGGACCTCACGCGGGCGGTGCGCGCCCTGGCGCTCGCCTGGCGGGCCTACGACGGCGCCACGGCGCCCGCCGTGCCGTCCCTGGTCGTGTGATGCCCCTGGTCGTGTGATGTCCCTGGTCGTGTGATGTCCCTGGTCGCGCGATGCCGCCGGTCGTGAGACGTCGCCGGCCGTGTGACGCGGCCTCCGACGGCGGGCATCCCACCACGCGGCTCCGCCGACAGCGGACATCCCACATCGGCGGGTGAGGATGCGGCATCGTGACGGGCATGCAGGCGAGCTTCGTGTTCATGCACAGTCCGTGCGTAGGCCCGTCCACCTGGGCGCCCGTGGCAGAGGTGGTCCGCCGTTCGGGGACGACGGCGGTCGTCCCCGACCTCACCCGGGTGGGCTCGGGCCCCGCCCCCCACTGGCCGGCCGTCGTGGCCGCCGTGCGCGCGGCCGCGCCCGCCGACGGGCCGCTCGTGCTCGTCGCCCACAGCAACGCGGGCCTGTTCGTCCCCGTGGTCAAGGAGGCGCTCGGCGGGCGGGTGGTGGCCTGCGTGTTCGCCGAGAGCCGGGTGCCGCCGCGCGGCGGCCTGACCGAGATCGCCGAGGAGCCGTTCCTGCCGTTCCTGCGCGCGCTGGCCGGGCCTGACGACATCCTGCCGCCCTGGACGGGCTGGTGGGGCGACGAAGAGGTGGCGGCCTTCCTGCCCGATGCCGCGATGCGGCGGCGGGTGGAGGCCGACCAGCCGCGCCTGCCGCTGTCGTACTTCACCCAGCGGGTGCCGGTGCCCGCCGGGTGGGAGAACGTGCCGTGCGCGTTCGTCTGGTACGGCGAACCCTACGACGGCGACGCCCGGGAGGCGAAGGACCGGGGCTGGCCCGTCAGCCGGGTGCCCGGCCGCCACCTGCACCAGGTGGTCGATCCCGAGGCCGTCGGCGCGGAACTCCTCGAAGTCGTGAATTCCTCACTGTTCCCCAGACGCCGGGCACCGGAAGCATCGCCCATGTGACAGCGATACGGGTATCCGGTCTGGTGAGCCGCTACGGCGGCTTCACGGCCGTGGACGGCGTCAGTTTCGAGGCGGCGCGGGGCGAGGTCTTCGCGCTGCTCGGCAGGAACGGCGCGGGCAAGAGCACGACGGTCGAGGTGCTCGCCGGTTTCCGGCGGCCCGACGAGGGGACCGTACGAGTGCTGGGGCTCGACCCGGCGGGCGAGCGCGCCGAGGTGCGCCGCCGTACGGGCGTGATGGCGCAGGAGGCGGGCTTCTTCCCCGACCTGACCGTGGCCCGCACGATCGACACCTGGCGCGACTTCACCGCCGCGCCGCGCCCGCGTGCCGAGGCGCTGGAGCTGGCCGGGCTGACCGCGAAGGCGGGTACCCGGGTGCGGCAGTTGTCCGGTGGCGAGAAGCGGCGGCTCGACCTGGCGCTCGCCACGCTGGGCCGTCCCGAGGTGTTGTTCCTCGACGAGCCCACCACCGGCATGGACCCCCAGGCCCGCCGCGCCACCTGGGAGCTCGTGCGCGAACTGGCCCGCGCCGGCGCCGCGATCCTGCTGACCACCCACTACCTGGAAGAGGCGCAGCGGCTGGCCGACACCATGGCGATCATGGACGCGGGCCGGATCGTGACGGCGGGCGGCATCACGCAGACGCTGGCCGGGCTGCGCGGCCGGGTGGCCTTCCGGCTGCCCGCCGGTGTCGATCCGGCCGAGTTGCCGCTGCCCGTCGCCCTCGACGGCGACACGGCGGTCTGCGCCGCCGACGATCCCGACCTCGCCGCCCAGCGGCTGCTCGGCTGGGCGGCCGAGCGCGGGCTGCGGCTGACGGGCCTGGAGGTCCGCACGGCGACGTTGGAGGACCTCTTCCTGGACGGGAGCGCCCGATGAGCCTCGCCGCGACCTACCGGCTGGGTCTGCACCTGTTCTGGCGCGACCGGGCCATGCTGGCCGGCTCGGTCGTCACCCCCGTGGCCATCGCGGTCGGGATACCGCTGCTCATGCGCAACGTCCGCGCCGATGGGATCGCCGCCGCCACCGACTCCTTCTACGGCTCGACGGCGCTGCTGCTGTCGATCACCGCGTTCATGAACCTCGCCGTCGTCCTGACCGGCCGCCGCGACCAGCTCGTCCTCAAACGCCTGCGTTCCACCCGGCTCACCGACGCGCAGATCCTCGTCGGCGAGATCGCCAGTACGGTCACCGCCACCCTCGGCCTCCTCCTGGCCTGCCTGCTGGCCGTCCACGCCGCCGCGGACGTGCCGCTGCCCCCGGACCCGGTGGCCTTCGCCGGGTTCGCCTTCCTCGGTGCACTCACCATGGCGGTCCTCGGCGCGGCCTGGACGGCGGCGATCCCCCGCGCCGAACTGGCGGCGGCCATGACGGTGCCGGTGTTCCTGCTGTGCGGGGTGGGCGCGGGCGCGATGGGGCCGATCGCGGCGCTGCTCCCGTCGTGGGCGGGCGTGCTGTTCGACCTGCTGCCGACCACCGCCGCCGCCCGCGCGATGCGGACGGGCGAGGTGGCGGGCCCCCTGGTGAACCTGGCGCTCTGGCTGGCGGCCGGGCTGGGCGCGCTGCGGCTGTGGTTCCGCTGGGAGCCCCGCCGCTCGTAGACCGGCCTCCGCGATGACCGTCCCTCTACCCCGCGCCCATGACCGCGCCGGTAGAGATGACCGTCCCCTCTCCCTCGCGCCCATGACGGCCCGGGTGGAGATGACCACCCGCCCATGACCGCGCCGGTGGATCGGCCTCGCGATGGACGCCCCCTCCCCACACCCATGACCGCGCCGGTGGAGATGACCGTCCCCTCTTCCCCGCGCCCGTGACCACGCCGGTAGATTGGCCCCGCGATGGACCGCCCCCTCTTCCCCGCGCCCATGACCGCGCCGTCCGCCCAGCGGCTGGCCGCCTGGCTGATCGCCGGGGTGTCCGTCGCCTATCCCACGCTGGGCCTGGTGTACCTCGGGTTCGGGAGTCTGCCGATCGCCTCGGTCGCCGTCGTCTCGCTGGCGGCGGTCGGCGTACCTCACCTGCTGACCATGCGGGCGGCGTTGCGCGGCCGCCGCCCGCACCCGCTGCCGCTGCTCGCGCAGGCTCTGGCCACCTACGTGCCGGACCTGCTGCTGCCCGGCGGCCTGTCGGGGGTGACGGCGCAACTGCTGGCATGCGGGCTGCTGGTGTCGCTGCCGCTGCGGCTGGCCGGGCCGGCGGTGGCCGCGATGACGGCCTGGCAGGCGGTGCTGCTGTTCGCGGTGCTGCCCGGCCCGGTCATCCCCTTCTTCTACGCGGCCACGATCCCCGTCACCGGGGCGATGGTCGTGGTCGTGGTCCGGCTGGCGGCCGTCACCCGCGAACTCGACGGCGCCCGCGCCGAACTCGCCGAGGCGGCCGTGCTGAAGGAGCGGCTGCGCATCTCCCGCGACCTGCACGACGGGCTCGGGCACAGCCTGACCGCCATCGCGCTCAAGGGCGACCTCGCCGCCCGCCTGCTGCCCGGCGATCCGGCCACGGCGCGGGGCGAGGTGGGCGAACTCGTCCGGGTGGCCAGGGAGGCGGCTCAGGACGTGCGGCAGGTCGTCCACGGCTACCGGCGGCGGTCGCTGCGCGCCGAGATCGACCGGGCGGTGTCGTTGCTGGAGGTCTCCGGTATCGGCTGCCAGACCCATCTGGCCGGCGAACCGGCCGAGGGCGGCGCCTCGGAGGCGGCGCTGGCCTGGGCCGTACGCGAGGGTGTCACCAACGTGCTGCGCCACAGCAGGGCCACGACCTGCACGATCACCACCGCCGTGCAGGGGCGGGGGCTCCGGTTGGAGATCGTCAACGACGGCGTCCCCGGTGAGCGGGCGCAACCGGGACCGGGACTGCCGGGGCACACGGGTTCAGGGCCGACGGCGTCGAGCCCAGCAGCGCCGGGGCTGGCAGCGCCGGGGCCAGCAGCGTCAGGGCTGCCGGGGTCAAGGCTGGCGGGGTCGGGGCTGGCGGGGCTGCGGGAGCGGGCCGAGCAGGTCGGCGGCAGCATGAGCGCCGGTCCCGCCGGCGCGGCTGGCTTCCGGCTGACGGTGGAGGTGCCCGCGTGATCCGCGTCCTGCTCGCCGAGGACATGCACCTCATCAGGGCCGCCCTCACCGCCCTGCTCAACCTCGAACCGGACATCTCTGTCGTCGCCGAGGTCACCAGGGGCGACGAGATCGTCCCCGCCGCCCTGGCCGAACGGCCGGACGTGGCGATCCTCGACATCGACCTGCCCGTCCTGGACGGCATCAGCGCGGCGGCCGACCTGCGCGAGCGCCTGCCCGGCTGCCGCGTCCTGGTGCTGACCGCGCTCGGCCGGCCCGGTCAGGTACGGCGGGCGCTGGCGGCGGGCATCGAGGCGTTCCTGGTCAAGGACGCGCCGGGCGACCGGCTGGCGGACGCGGTCCGCCGTACCCACGCGGGCCTGCGCGTCCTCGACCCCGAACTGGTGAGCACCGCCATGGAGTACGGCGAGAGCCCCCTCACCCAGCGGGAGGCGACCGTGCTGCGGGAGGCGGCGCGCGGGCTGTCGGCGGAGGAGACCGCCTCGGCCCTCCACCTGTCGCCCGGCACCGTCCGCAACTACCTGACCGCCGCCATCGCCAAGACCGGCGCCCGTAACAAGATCGGTGCGATCCGGATCGCCAGGGACGCCGGCTGGCTGTGAGGCCGTCAGACGTCGGTGATGCGCAGTCCGGCGTGCGCCTTGTACCTGCGGTTGATGGAGATCAGGTTGGCGGTGAACGCCTCGACCTGGTGGGCGTTCCTGAGGCGGCCGCCGTACACGCCGCGCACTCCCGGGATGACGGCGGCCAGCGCCTGCACCAGGTCGGTGGCCTCACGGTCGTCGCCGAGGACGAGCACGTCGAGATCGACCTTCGCGACGCTCTCGTCCAGCAGCAGCATGGCGGACACGTGGTGGAAGGCCGCCACGACGCGGCTGTCGGGGAGGACTGCGGCGGCCTGCTGGGCGGCGCTGCCCTCCTCGACCTGCAGCGCGTGGGCGCCCTGCTTGTCGAAGCCGAGCGGGTTGACGCAGTCGATCACGATCTTCCCGGCGAGTTCGGCGCGCAGGGAGACGAGCAGTTCCCTGTGCCCGTCATAGGGGACGGCCACGATCACCACGTCCGCCCGTGCGGCCACGTCGGCGTTGGCGGCACCGCTCACGCTCAAGCCGCTCACAGCCTGGCCGCTCACACCGGCGCCGATCGAGTCGGCGGCCTCCTGCGCCCGTTCCGCGCTGCGTGAGCCGATGAGCACCGGGTGGCCGGCCAGCGCGAACCGCCTGGCCAGCCCTTTGCCCTGATCGCCCGTTCCGCCCAGAATGCCGATGGAGATCCCGTTCACGTCAGTCATACACCGATCATGCCAGCCTCCTGTCCGCTGCGGGCCTCCCGGGTGCCCGACCTCCCGGTCGCGTAGGTGAGGACGGCGGCCAGCAGGACCAGCGCCGCCGCCGCGAACGGCAGGCGTTCGGCGCCCCACCACTCAAGCCCGAGCGCCCCCACCGCGCCCGACAGCGAGACCGCCAGGTAAAGGGCGGACTGGTAGAGCGAGGTGACCAGGCTCGCCCCGCGTCCGGCGAGGGTGATGATCAGGTGCTGCTGCGGCGTCGTTACCCCGAACGACAGCGTGCCGACCACCAGGATCGCCACCACGGCCGCGACCATGGTGCCGGTGGCCAGCGGCAGCAGGGCGAAGCCCGCGGTGAGGGCCAGCGTCACCACCACGATCACCCGGGTCGGCCCGTGCCGGTCGGCCAGGCGGCCGACGGCGAGGTTGCCGCCCGTCCCGGCGACGCCGTAGACGAGGAGCAGGACGGCCAGCATCGCCTCGCCGCCCGCCGTGGCGGGCGCGAAGATCTCGCTGACATAGGTGTAGGGGATGTAGATGCCGGTGAAGGCCACCACGGTGGTGGCCAGCACGGCGACGATCCGCCGGTCGCGCAGCGGGCTGAGGTAGTCGCGCGGCCCCGCCGCCGTGCCTCCGGTCGTGGTGGGCAGGCGGAAGGCGATGGAGGGCGCGGCGAGCAGCGCCAGCGCGGTGATGGCCCACATGGTGGCCCGCCAGTCGAGCACACCGCCGATGACCGTGCCGAGCGGCGCCCCGAGCACCAGCGAGGACGTGACGCCGAGCATCACCATCGAGATGGCGCGGCCACGCTCGCGCTCCCCCGCCAGCGCGGCGGCGGTGGCCGCGGCCGTCGCGGTGAACATCGCGGCGCCGGCGGCGGCGATGACCCTGGACCACAGGGCCAGGCCGTAGTCGGGGGCGAGCGCGGTGACCGCGTTGCCGACGGCGAACACCACCAGGGCCGCGACGAGGACCGTCCGCCGCGACCACGAGGCGGTCAGCACGGCGAGGATCGGCGCGAGCACCGCGTAGGCGATCGAGAACACGGTGACGAGCTGCCCGGCCGCGCCCACGCTCACCTCGTACGAGGCGGCGATGGCGGGCAGCAGCCCGGCGACCACGAACCCGTCGGTGCCGACCGCGAACGCGCCGAAGGCCAGCACGGCCACGTGCGGCCGCCATCTGACGCCGGCGGCCTCCTGGGATACCGTCATGACTCTCCTTCGATGCACATCGATAGTTACGACGACCATCGTAATAGATTCCGACGAGTATCGTAAAAGAGGACGCCGATCAGAAGGAGACCGTATGGAGACCTGGCTGACCCAGCCCGACCTCGACGACCTCGACGTCGGCACGGTGCTTCAGGCGCTCGCCGACCCGACCCGGCTGCGCATCGTGCGCCTGCTCGGCCAGGTGGAGGAGTCCACCTGTACCGCGCTCGACCTGCCGGTGAAGGTGTCGACGGTCTCGCACCACGTCAACATCCTGCGCCAGAGCGGCGTCGTCTCCACCAGACTGGACGGCACCGCCCGCCCCAGCCGCCTGCGCCGCGCCGACCTCGAACGGCGCTTCCCCGGCCTGCTGGACTCGATCCTGCACGCGACTCCCCCGCGCGCCGCCGACCAGCCTGCCACCAGTGACGTAAGCGGAGCGTGACCAGAGTCGCACCCCTACCTCCCTTCCGCACCGATAGCCACACATGGCGATCGCATGGTGACATCGAGTTACTCGCCACCATTGAAGGGAGATCGACAATGCCTACGTTGCGTACCGGAGCCGGGCAGACCCGACCCGGCGAAGGCTGGGTCGCCTACGGCGCCAACGGCATCTACATCGACGTCAACACCTCGGCGGCCAAGTTCGCCGGCGCACCGATCTACGTCAGCTCCGTCGGCGGCAGCGGAACCCAGTGGGGCCTGGTCGGCACCGGCGCGATCTACTCGCCGACCGCCACCGGGTTCCGCGTCTACGTGCAGTGGCGCGACGGCTCGGCGCTCGCGCCGGCCCACGCCCAGCAGTTCGGTTTCCACGTCAACTGGGTGGGCGTGGACAATCCCTAGCAGCCGGACAGCGCGGGCAGACCGTACAACCGAAGGGCCAGCCACTCGATCGCAAGGGGTGCGCCCTCCACGGCCCCGAGCACGTGGTTGCCGGCCGGGACCGCGGTCCAGCGGGTGTTCACCCCGGCCCGGCAGTAGGCGGCGCGCAACTCAGCGCCCACCGCATACGGGATGATCTGGTCGCCCGTCGCGTGGTAGAGGAACACCGGGACGCCCGGTGGCATGGCGCCGAGGCGGTTCTCGGTCAGGCGGGCTGTCCACTTGGGCAGGGCGAGCAGGTCGACCGGCGACAGGTCGGCGAACCTCAGCCCGGCGAACCCGGACAGCTCGCCCACGCACGCGTTCTCGGCCTCGGCCATCAGGGCGCGTCCGCGCTCGTTGAGGTCGGCGTACAGGTCGAGTTCGGGGTAGGCGGCGTCGAGGCCGACCCCGGCGGCGGCCGCCAGGCCGAAGTCGGGCTTGCCCTCCAGGTGGGCGGCGACGGCCTTGAGGTCGGCGGGCACCCCGCCCGCCGCAGCGCCGCGCAGGCGCAGTTCGGGAGCGTAGGCGGGCTGGAGCTGGGCCGCCCACGCGGCGGACGCGCCACCCTGCGAGTAGCCGATCACTCCGGCGGGAGCGCTCGCCGACAGCCCGGCGCCGGGGGTCCGCGTCGCGGCCCTGATGGAGTCGAGCACGGCCCGGCCCTGAGAGATCCCGGCCATGTAGGTGTGCCTGCCGGGCGTGCCGAGACCCTCGTAGTCGGTGACCGCGACCGCGAAGCCCTTGAGCAGCAGCAGGCTGACCAGGGCGAGTTCGGTCTCGCGGCCCTCGCGCATGCTCACCGAGGGGGCGCAGCGGTCGCCGAGGCCGTGGGTGCCGACGGCGTAGCCGACGACGGGCCGCCGTCCGAACGGGTAGGCCGCCTTCGGCACGAGCAGGGTGGCGGAGACGGCGTTCGGGGCGCCGACGGCCGAGGTCGAGCGGTAGAGCAGGTGCCAGGCGTCGACCGGCACCTCAAGCAGCTTGCCCGGCAGCAGGTAGACGGTGGTGGGCCGGGAGGAGAGCACGTCGCCCGGCGCGGCCGAGGATAACGAGCGCTGCGATAACGCTCGCGCGGGTGCCGCCGTGAGCGACAACGAGGTGACCAGAGTGAGAATCAGAGTGAGGATCACGGACAGTCTCATGGCGCCGTCCTCTCGCGCGGGGCCACGCGGGGGCCGCGTGGGGCCACGCCGATCGTTACTCGTCGGTAACCACCTGTCAAGGCCCGAAAACCCCGTTGGTCAGGGGCCGGCGTCAGGCACTATAGATTGATGGACTCAGGCTCCGTGGCCCTCCTCCGCGAGCTCCTCGCCGACACCGGCTGGGTCGAACGCACCCGCGAGTTCGGCATGGCGTTGCGCGCCACCCGCTCCCCCGGCGGCCTGCTGCTGGTCGGCACCCCGGCGGAGGAGCCCTGGCACCTGACCGCCCACCTCGCCGACGAGGCCAGGCTGTCCGATCTGCCGCAGCTCGCGCCGACACTGGTGCGCTGGCAGCCTCCGGCCGACGCGCCCGCCCACCTGCGGATCGGGCTCGATCGCCTGGAGGCGGCCGGGCGCGGGGAGACGCTCTTCGTGGTGGCGGAGGAGCAGGCGCCGGTGCCGCTGCTGGAGCGGGTCGACGACGCGCGCCGCACCGGCGCGACGATCCTGGCACTGGAGGGCTGCGACACCGAACTGGCCGGGCTGGCGCACGACGCGATCACGGTGCCGCAGCACGGACTGATCACCTTCGACGGCGCGCAGCACCTGGTAAGCACTGCGGCGGGCGAACTCGCCCACCGCCCCGGCCTGCGCGACCGGCTGGCCCGTCTGCTGGAGAAGGTCAGCGGCCCCCGGGTGACCGACTGAAAAACCGATTGCCCCGCCGACACCTGGAGTCACAGACTGAACACCGTCAGTCACTTCAGGAAGAGGTAACCCATGCACCACCTCCGCAACACCGCGCTCGCGCTCGCGCTCACCGTCGCGCCGCTCACGCTGACCACCCCCGCCGGCGCCGCCGTACCCTTCGACCGCTGCCCCGACGGGCACTTGTGCCTGTACAGCGAGTCCGATGGCACCGGCCGGGTGGCCGCCTTCCGGTGGGGTTCGCCCGACCTCGCCCGCCAGAACCTGCTGGACCCGCTGGCGGCGTGGAACCGTACCAGCCGCAACTACTGCCTCTACACCAATGTCAACTACGACAACCACGCCGACACCATCCGCCCTGGCCACAAGAACGGCCTCAACGGCCACCTCGCCTACTCCTCCGTCAAGGCCTGCTAGGGGTTGAGGTGTGGCACGAGGGTGTCGTCCAGGGCGTGCGTCGCCTCCTCAATCGCGCCGATCACGACGGCCTGCACGGGGTCGGGCTCCCCCGAGCGGGTACGGCTGACCCGCGTCACCGCGTCCAGCCGCCGCGCCCCCACGTCCCGGATCTCGCTCACCCGCACCTCCAGCTCGGGCACGTCGAGCAGGGCGAGCGTCGGGACGATGGCCACCCCGTGCCCGTCGGCGACCAGGGCGAGCGTGGGCCCGAACTCACTGAGGACGTGCACCTTCCGAGGCTCGAACCCGTGCAGCGCGGCGAGCCGGTCGAGGGCCTGGCCGCACGCCTGGCCGGGGTTTCCCGCCACCCAGGGCGCGTCCGCGAGTTCACCGATCGTGCGGGGCGCCTTGGGCCAGGAGGACGGGAAGACGACGCGGTACTCGTCGACGTAGAGGGTGCGCGAGTTGAGCGAGGGCTGCGAGAGGGCGGGCAGGCTCATGTCCTGCTCGGTGATGAGGACGTCGACAGAGCCGAGCCGCAGCTCCTGTAAGGCGGGCGGGCCGTACACGTCGTGGATCAGGGGAACGATCTTCGGGTGCCGTTCGGCGAGGTCGCGCAGGGCGGGCACGAGCATGTGCTTGATCACCGTCGGGAAAGCCGCGATGCGCACCGGCCCCGCGAGCCGTTCGGTGAAGCGCGTGAGCTCGCGGCGGGCCTCGGCGAGCTCCTCCTCGACCCGCTCGGCGTAGCCCGCGAGCACGCGGCCGGCCGGGGTGAGCGACACACGACGCTGCGACCGGTCGATGAGCGCCAGGCCGACCTCGCGTTCGAGGTGGGCCAGTTGCTGGGAGACCGCGGAGGGGGTGAGATAGAGGGCTTCGGCCGCCCGCATGACGCCGCCCCGGCGGGCGACCTCGTGCAGGATACGCAGACGTCGGGGGTCGATGTCCATACAGTTCAGCTTACGCGCATATTCAGTTCTCTTTACTTGTGCTTTATAGCAAAAAATCATGACAATGGCCGCCATGGAGTTCCTCCTCGTCGCCGTCGGCTGGCTCGGCGCCGGTCTCCTCCTGTTCGGCTACGCGATGGTCTCCTCGTCGCGGCTGTCCGGAGAGAGTGTCGCCTACCAGCTGATCAACCTCGGCGGCTCCCTCGGCCTTATGATCAACAGCGCGGTCCAGGCGGCCTGGCCCTCCGCCGTGCTCAACCTCATCTGGGCGGCGATCGGCGTCACCGCCCTGTTCAAGCTCTACCGGATCGGACTCGCTCGATGATCGTCGAACTCAGCCACCCCGTGATCGAAGGCATGACCACCTACCCCGGCATCCCGGGCCCGGTCCTCGGCACCCACCTGAGCAGGGAGGACTCCAAGCAGCTGTACGCCGAGGGCACACAGTTCCACATCGGCCTCATCACGCTGGCGGCCAACACCGGCACCTACGTCGACACGCCCTTCCACCGCTACGCCGACGGCACCGACCTGGCCACGACCCCGCTCGACCGGCTGGCCGACCTGCCGGGGCTGAAGATCTCCGTGACGGAGGCCGGGGCACGGGCGATCGGGGTCGACGCCTTCACCGGGCTCGACGTACGCGGCCGGGCCGTGCTCCTGCACACCGGGTGGGACGTCCGCTTCGGCACCCCGGCCTACGTGGGCGGGCACCCGTACCTCGCGCCGGAGGCCGCGCGGTGGCTGGTCGAGCAGGGTGCCGCGCTCGTCGGCATCGACTCGCTGAACATCGACGACACGCCGGCGCGCGGACCCCGGCCCGCGCACACGCTGCTGCTCGCGGCGGGCATCCCGATCGTCGAGCACCTGACCGGACTCGGCGCGCTCCCGGCCGAGGGCTTCAGGTTCCACGCGGCGCCCCCGATGGTGGCCGGGATGGGGACCTTCCCGGTACGCGCCTACGCGGTGCTCGGCTAGTCGTCCTCGTCCTGGTCGGCCTCGTCCCAGGCCTTGTTGCGGTCCTCGGCCCGCTGCAATGCGCCCGCCGCCTCGGCCTCACTGGAGTAGGGGCCCATGCGGTCCTTGTTGGGGCAGCCCTTGTCGGGCTCGACCCGCATGTGCCTGAGGCAGAACCACCATTGACCTTCGCTCACGACAGACATTGTGCCCTCCGGCCCCGCGCTTATCCGGATTCCCGGGGCCCAAGTACGGGTCGGTAGACTCTCTGGCCATGACGACGCTGCTCCAGCCCGGCCGGATATCGCCCATGCGCAAGGTCCCCGCCCACATCGCGCGGCCGGAGTACGTCGGCAAGAAGCGCCCGAAGACCGGCGAGTCCGACGTCAAGACCCCCGAGATCATCGAGCGCATGCGCGTGGCCGGCCGCCTCGCCGCGCAGGCCCTCGACGAGGTCGGCCGGCACGTACGGCCCGGCCTCACCACCGACGAACTCGACCGGATCGGCCACGAGTTCCTGCTCGACCACGGCGCCTACCCGAGCACACTCGGCTACAAGGGCTACCCCAAGTCGCTGTGCACCTCGATCAACGAGGTCATCTGCCACGGCATCCCCGACGACACCGTGCTGCGCGACGGCGACATCGTCAACGTCGACATCACCGCCTACCTCGACGGCGTCCACGGCGACACCGACGCGACCTACCTGGTGGGCGAGGTCGACGAGGAATCACGGCTGCTGGTCGAGCGCACTCGCGAGGCGATGATGCGGGCGATCAAGGCGGTCGCGCCCGGCCGCCAGCTCAACGTGGTCGGCCGGGTCATCGAGTCCTATGCCAAGCGCTTCGGCTACGGCGTGGTGCGCGACTTCACCGGCCACGGCATCGGCACCAGCTTCCACTCCGGGCTCATGGTGCCGCACTACGAGGACCCGGCGTTGCGGGTCGAACTGGTGCCCGGCATGACGTTCACCATCGAGCCGATGCTGACCCTGGGCACGATCGACTACGACATCTGGCCCGACGGCTGGACGGCGGTCACCAAGGACCGCAAGCGGACGGCCCAGTTCGAGCACACGATCCTGGTCACCGACACGGGCAGCGAGATCCTCACCCTGGCGTAGGGCCCCGCCTCACCCTGCGCCAGGCGGCGGGCGCACGTCCGGGTGCGGCTCACCCTGCGCCGGGTGAGCCGGTCACGCGACGGGACCACGCCGTGGACGGTGGTGCGGAGGCCACCGGCCACGAGTCCGAGACGGCCCTACTCGCCCTTGTCGGCCTTGTTGAGGCGGGCCAGATAGTCGTTGTAGGAGTTGAGCTCGACGTCGCCCTCCGGGTTGCGGTCGGCCCGGCGGTCGGCCCGGCGCGCCTTGCGGTCCTCGTCCTGGTACCACTGCAGGGCGATGGCCAGCAGCACGATCAGCGTCGGGATCTCGCCGAAGCCCCACGCGATGGCGCCGCCGTCGCTCTGGTCGGCCAGCAGCGGGTCGCCCCAGGTGCGGCCGAGCTGCTCGTACCAGCCGGAGGCGAGGACGGTGCCCATCATCATGAGCGCGATGCCGAAGAAGGCGTGGAAGGGCATCGTCACGAACAGCAGCAGCAGCCGCCCGACGTACGGGAGTTTGTGCGGCGCCGGATCGACCCCGATGATCACCCAGAAGAACAGGCAGCCGCTGAGCAGGAAGTGCGCGGTCATGGCGATGTGGCCGAGGTGCTCCTCCATCGCGGCGGCGAACAGCGGCGTGAAGTACAGCGCGTACGTCGAGGCGATGAAGACCGCCGTGGCGACGGCGGGGTGACTGACGACGCGGACCGCCCGGCTGTGCAGGATCGTCGTCAGCCACTCGCGCGGACCTCGGTCGCCGCGCTTGGCGGCGGGTCGGAGCGCGCGCAGCGCCAGTGTGACGGGCCCGCCCAGCACCAGGAAGATCGGCACGATCATCGACAGCGTCATGTGCTCGACCATGTGCATGCTGAACATGACCTTGGCGTAGCGGGCCAGGCCGCTCTGGGTGGCGACGACCAGGACGGCCACGCCGGCGAACCAGGAGGCGGTGCGGCCCCACGACCAGGCGTCGCCCCGGCGGCGCAGGCGGACGACGCCCGCGGCGTACAGGCCGGCGAGGACGGCGGCGAGCGCGGCGAAGAACAGGTCGAGCCACCACAGGGAGGCCAGGTTGCCCAGTGAGATGGGCGGCGGCATCGGGAAGCCGAGCAGTTCGTAGGCGAGGTCGGCGGGCACCACGGCCACGGGCGGTGGGGTGCGCGCGAGCACGACGGCGAGCCCGGCGGTGGCGGCCATGAACAGCGCCTCGCCCGTCGCGAGCCGGGTGAAGGACCGGGGCTTGCCCGCTTCCAGCGCGACCAGGGTGCGTTGTCTGTGGTAGTAGCCGATGTAGCCGAGCAGCACGAAGGCCACGATCTTGACCACGAGCAGGACGCCGTAGGAGGAGGTCCACAGGTCGGAGACACTCGTGAGCCGGGCGAAGACGCTGAACAGGCCGGAGGCCCCGACGGCGACGTAGCACCACAGCGCGGCGCGTGAGAAGCGGCCCGCGGCCTGCGGCAGGTCGGGCCCGCCGCGCAGGGCGTGGGCCACGAGGACGCCGAGGCCGCCCACCCACACGGCCAGCGACAGCATGTGCAGCGTGAGCCCGGCGGTGGCGAGGTTGTGGTTGGGCGAGGAGGCGGCGTGGCCGGTCAGCGCTGGCGGCAGCAGCGCGACCAGCGACAACAGGAGCAGCCCACCGGCGGCGCCGGCGGTGATGGCGCCCCGGGAGAACAGCGCGATGGCGACGCCGAACAGCACGACCAGGGTCAGCGCGATGCCGTCGCCGACCTGGGTGGCGTAGCTGGGCAGGTAGGCGCGCAGCAGCACCTCTGCGGGCGAGATCGTGTAGAGGTCGGACAGCTTGAAGATCATCTGCAGGAACGCCATCGCCGACCAGGTGAGCGCGGTCCACGAAGTCGCCTGCACGTATGACAGGGCGCTCTTGCCCAGCATGCCCTTGTCGCTGGGCAGCAGGACGGCGGCGGCCACCAGCAGGCCGACGGTGACGAGCCCGGCGGCGTCCATTCCGAGTTTGGTGGCCGGCAGCATCCACCGGGTCAGCGCCCCGGCGTCGGGGATGCCGGGGATGATCCTCGGGAACGCGGCGCCGCCGACGACCATCGTGAGGGCCAGGCCGATGAGAGCGGCGGCGACGGCGGCGAGCGCGAACCGCACGGTGCGGCTCATGGCTTCTTCTTCCGCATGCTGAGCAGGAATCCGATGCCGACGCCCGCCAGGCCGCCCACCACGATGATCAGCCAGACGGGGAAGGCGACGCCGGTGGTGGCGCTCTCCCGGTCCGACGGCTGCGGGGAGGGCGGGCCCGCCTGCTGCCCCCGGACGATCACGAACGGCGGGCGCACCGCCGAGGCGGCCTCCGGCCGCGCCCCGGCGACGGCGCCCTGGGCGGAGCCACTGCTCCGCAGCGCGTCGTGGGCCAGCGCGGGAGCGGCGCCGCCGAGCACGATCACGCCGGTGACCAGGGCCGATGCCAGTGCGGTGAGCAGAAGGCGGGGAATCGCGGTGAGGGCCGCGTGCGGGGATCTGTTCATGGCATCACCAAGGCTACCTACGCACCACCGCGCTCCCACCTCCCGCCGTGTCTAGAGTCCGGATGAGGTCAGCGCACGCTGGTAGGCGCCCACCGCGGCCTCGGTCTCCCCGATCTGCTCCAGTCCTTCGGCCGCCGCGTACCAGGTGCTCGCGACCTCCTCCGCGTCGGGCAGCGGGCTCAGCCAGGCGCGCACGCTGCTGATCTCGGCGCTCGCCTCCTCCGAGCGGCCGAGCCCGGTGTAGGCGCGGCTGAGCAGCAGGTGGGCCTCGGCCTCCACCAGCCGGGCGGTGCCGGGGATCAGGTCGCGGCCTTCGGCGGCGTGCGCGAGCGCGGTGTCGAGGTGGCCGCCGACGAGTTCGGCGCGGGCGAGTTCGAGCAGGCAGTTGCCTCGGTCGAGGGTGCTCGCCGAGGTCTCGTTGAGCTCCCGGACGGTACGGGCGACGGCGGCGCGCACCTCGTCGGCGGCGTGCGGGCGCACCCGGAGGGTGAGGGCGGCCAGTGTGAGCCGCATGCGGGCGAGGTTGCGCCCGTATCCGGACTCCGACTGCACCGCGAGCGCGCGCTCGGCCAGGTTGAGCGCCTCCTCCCCGTGGCCGACGGCCTCCGCGACGACCGCCGCGTTCCACGAGGCGGCGACCATGGAGCGGGGGGTGCCGAGCGTGTCGGCGGCGTTGAGCAGTTCGGCGGCGTACTGGCGGGCGCGCAGCAGGTCGCCCCGGACGTAGTAGACGCCCAGCAGGTTGGCGCCCAGCTCCACGACCAGGTCGGACCAGGCGGGCCGCTCGGCGCCGAAGAGGATCGCCTCACCGGCCTCGACGGCCTCGGTGAGCCTGCCGCTCGTACGGTAGACGCGGACGAGCGCGCTGGCCGCCTCCAGCCTGCGGTCGGCGGCGAGCTCCTCCGTGCGCAGCGCCTCCAGCATGCGGGCGGCCTCGTCGAGGTCCCCGCACGCCTCGGTCGCCAGCGCCAGACCGAATTGCACGTCTTGACGCAGAGCGGTCAGACCTGTCAGGTTGTTGTCCGCTATCAGCTCCGCGTACCGGCTCCTGGCCTCGACGACCTCACCGTTCTCGAAGGCCAGGCGCGCGTAGCCGAGGGCGAGTTCGATGTCCTCCATCTGCTCGGCGGTCACGCCGTTGACGAGATAGGAGAGCGAGCAGTCCAGCTTCTGGGCGAGCAGTTCGAGAACCGCGGGCGTCGGCGTGCGCTTGCCGCTCTCGATCAGGGAGACATAGCTGTCCGACAACTCCGGGTGCGCGAGTTGCGCCTGGGACAGGCCGCGTTGTCTCCTCACGGTTTTGATACGCAGACCGACAAGGTCAGATGTGGTCACAGCCGCCGCTCCCTGAAAAGATGAACCCAGCATCACCCACAGGCGAGGGAGAACCCCCCATGCGCAAACGTTTGGCCCTGTCCGCACTGTCTGTAGTGATAGCGACCATTGCGGTCGTTGTCGGCAATGCTACGGCCGCATCCGCCTCAGCAAAAGCGCAGGACGAGGTCGTGGTCCAGTACGGGGTTCCGCTGTGCTGCTGAGTCCTTCTGGGTTGCGTGACTCATCGGCGCTGTGACCCTGTTCGGAGCACATCGCACCTTGCAACACCGCACCTGGCAGTACCGCACACCGCACCATGGCGCATCGCACGCGAGGGCGGCCGCAATCCGCCCTCGCGTGCCCCATCAGGCGATGGCTCCGACCGTACGTCGCACCCCTACATTTCCTCTATACGCCGATCTCTCGGGCACGGCCGGCCAGTCTCTCAGGTGGCGCGCAGGGCCAGGTAGAAGTCGACCCGGTCGGCCATCGTGGACAGGTCGCGGCCGGTGATCTCCTCGACGCGCCTGATCCGGTACCTCACCGTGTTCACGTGCACGTGCAGCCGCTCGGCGCACGTGTGCCACGACCCGGCCGCGTCCAGGAAGGAGCCGAGCGTGGCCACGAGGTCGGACTGGTGGCGCCGGTCGTAGTCGAGCAGCGGGCCGAGCAGGCTCTGCGCGAACGGGCGGCTGACGTCGGCGGGCACGGTGGCCAGCAGCAGGCCGTGGGTGTAGATCTCGGCGCTGGTGACGACCCCGCCGCCGCGCGACTCGGCCAGGCGGCGGGCGTGCCCGGACTCCGCCACGCCGCCGCGCAGCGCGGCCGCGCCGGTCAGCGCGCTGCTGAGGCCGACGCACACGCGCAGGTCCGGGGCCTCGGCCAGCACGTCGGCGCCGGCGCGCACCCGCTCAGCGAGGTCGGCGACCGTACGGCCGCGAAGCGGCACGACG
>NZ_BAAAHQ010000039.1:26777-90208 GCF_039525605.1 Nonomuraea longicatena
CCACGACCTCGCGGGAGAGCAGTTCCTCCAGTGTCTGGCCGCCGAGCGCGGCAGGACCGGGTCCGCGCCGCGCGGCCGGGCCGTCGAGCAGGGCGGTGGCGCTCACCACCGTGTACGGCTCGGCCGCGTCGACGCCGCAGGTGCCGAGCCTGGCATTGAGCTCGGCGGCGTCGGCCTCGGCGACGGCGGCGGCGACGAGTTCCCCGGTCAGACGGCGTTCGACCCGGCGCCCGGCTTCGAGGCGGATGCGTTCGAGCGCGACGCAGGCGGCCAGTTCGTAGCCGAGGTCGGCCCGGTCGAGCAGATCTCCGTCGCAGGCGAGGACCCAGGAGGCGGCGCGGTGGCCGCGCCCGACGGCGAACAGGGTGCGGCCGCCGCTGACGACCGGCAGGCGGGGGGCGGCAAGGTAGGCGCGGGCCAGCCGGACGGGATCGTCGGCCTCGCCGGCGACGAGATCGCCGCAGGCGGAGACTACGGCGCCGGTGACGCCGAGTTCGGCGGCTGTGAGGGCGACCAGTTCGGGCAGATCGGCGCCTTCCGCGACGGCGGCGACGAGACGCCGGTGCCGGCCGAGCGCCTCGCGGACGTCACCGGACAGGCGCGGGGCGGCGAGTTCGCCGATCGTGCGGAAGGAGACGGCGGTGGGCACCTCGATCAACGGCAGCCCGGCGGCGGTGCAGGCGGCGACGAGGTCGCCGGGCACGTGGCCGAGCCACGCCTGGCCGACGCCGAGCGCGGCGGCCCCCGCCTCGCGCAGGGCGGCGACGAAACGCGGGGTGTCGGCGGGACCCTGACGCCAGATCAGGCCGGTGAGCACGAGTTCCCCGCCGGACAGATAGCGGCCGGGGTCGGGCAGGTCGGTGATGTGCACGGTGCCGAACTCGCGCGAGGGGTCGCCGGTCAGCAGCCGCAAGCCGAGGTCGTCGATGGCCAGCAGGTCACTGATGCGCACTTGGAGGAATATACAACCGGGCGCGCCAAGCGCTGACCTCGATTTCACCTGCCGCGCATAGAGCGTGCCGGGGGCCGGTGCTGTACTCGGAGGATGACGGAGACTGTCGGCGCCGTACGCCAGGGTGTCGGGGAGAGCGCGCGGCGGCCGGACGCGGCGCTGAAGGTGACGGGCGAGTTCGCCTACGCCTCCGACCTGTGGCTCGACGGCATGGTGTGGGGCGCGACGCTGCGCAGCCCGCACGCGTCGGCGTGGATCAGGTCCATCGACGTGGGCCCGGCGCTGCGGATCCCCGGCGTGCACGCGGTCCTCACGCACGAGGACGTGCCGGGCGAGAAGTTCTACGGTCTGGAGCACAAGGACCAGCCGGTGCTCGCCATCGACCAGGTGCGCTACCAGGGCGAGCCGGTGGCGCTGGTGGCGGCCGACCATCCGGAGACCGCGCGCCGGGCGGCGGCGGCCGTCGTCGTCGAGTACGAGGTGCGCCCGGCGGTGACCGATCCGCGCCAGGCGGCTGGCGACCCCGGCGCGCCCCGGGTGCAGCCGGGCGGCAACGTGGTCCGCAGGCAGCCGGTCGTCAGGGGCGAGACCTTCACGGCCGAGGTGGTGGTGCGCGGCGAGTACACGGTCGGCATGCAGGACCAGGCGTTCCTCGGACCGGAGTCCGGACTCGCGGTGCCCTCGGAGGACGGCGGCGTCGATCTGTACATCGCCACCCAGTGGCTGCACGTGGACCGCGACCAGCTCGCACCGTGCCTCGGCCTGCCGCCGGAGAAGGTGCGGCTGACGCTGTCGGGCGTCGGCGGCGCGTTCGGCGCCCGCGAGGACCTGTCGATGCAGGCGCACGCCTGCATGCTGGCGTTGCGGCTGAACCGGCCCGTCAAGATCGTGTACGGCCGGGAGGAGTCGTTCTTCGGCCACGTCCACCGGCACCCCGCCGTGCTGCGCTACGAGCACGGCGCCACCCGCGACGGCAGGCTCGTCTACGTCAAGGCCGACATCCTGCTGGACGGCGGCGCCTACTGCTCCTCCTCCCCCGCCGTCGTCGGCAACGCGGCGTCGCTGGGGGTGGGGCCGTACGAGGTGCCGAACGTGCGGGTGGTCGCGACCGGCGTCTACACCAACAACCCGCCGTGCGGGGCGATGCGCGGCTTCGGCGCGGTGCAGGCGTGCTACGCCTACGAGTCGCAGATGGACCGGCTGGCGGCGGCGTGCGGCCTGTCGCCCGTGGAGGTCCGGGTGCGCAACGCGGTGTCACAGGGCTCGCGGCTCATCACGGGGCAGGTCATCGACTCACCGGCCCCGCTGGCGGAGATGCTGCGGACTTTGGAGGAGATGCCCATGCCCGGACCCACCGGCGGCGACCTGCGTGAACTGCCCGGCGGCGTCTCCCAGACCACCCGGGGCGAGTCCGTACGGCGCGGCGTCGGCTACGGCGTCGGCATCAAGAACATCTGCTTCTCCGAGGGCTTCGACGACTACTCGACGGCCCGGGTGCGCGCCGAACTGGTCGGCGGCGAGCCGCACGTGACGGTCCACACCGCCGCCGCCGAGGTGGGGCAGGGGCTGGTGACCGTACAGGCGCAGATCGCGCGCACGGAACTCGGCGTCGACGCGGTCACGGTGGCGACGGCGGACACGGCCGTGGGGTCGGCGGGCTCGTCGTCGGCGTCGCGGCAGTCGTACGTGACGGGCGGCGCGGTGAAGGCGGCCTGCGAGGCGGTTCGGGAGCGCTTCCAGGGGCTGCCCGCGCGGGAGGCGCTGGAGAAGTTCGGGCCGATCGAGGAGACCCGGGAGTACCGGCACCGGCCGACGTTCCCGATGGACCCGGTGACGGGGCAGGGCGACTCGCACACGCAGCTCGCGCTGTGCGTGCACCGGGCCGTGGTGGACGTGGACACCGAACTGGGCCTGGTGAAGGTGGTGGAGCTCGCGGCCGTGCAGGATGTGGGGCGGATCATGAACCCGCAGGCGCTGGAGGGGCAGATCCACGGCGGTTCGGCGCAGGGGCTGGGGCTGGCGCTGATGGAGGAGATACAGGTGCGCGACGGGCGGGTGCTGAACGCGTCGTTCACCGACTACCTGATGCCCACCATTCTCGACATGCCGCCCATGAGGCTCCGGATCCTGGAGTATCCGGATCCGGCGGCGCCGTACGGGCTGCGGGGGGCGGGCGAGCCGCCCACGCTGTCGTCCACGCCCGCCATCGCGGCCGCGGTCCGGGACGCCACCGGGCTGCCGCTGACCCGGGTGCCCGTCCGGCCGGAGGACATCGCCCTTCGCTAACCTGGGCGAATGGGAAACATCGCAGACGAGGTGCGGGCGGAGTTCGCCCGTTTCGACAGTGACGGTGACGGGCTCATCACCGTGGAGGAGATCCACCGGGTCAACGCGGCACTCGGCACGCGCGGTCTCGACAGGAACGAGATCGAGCTGTTCGTGAGGTCGGCCGACAGCGACGGCGACGGGCGTATCGGGCTGGAGGAGTTCGTCGAGCTGGTCGGCGGCGGGCGCCACGAGAAGGAGTGACCGGCTCCACCGACGGGTAGCAACCGGCTATCCCCCTCGGTCGCGATAGGGGGGCGGGCCGTGCTGGAGCGGATGTTCGGGCTGTCGGCGCGGGGGACCACCGTCGGCCGCGAGGTGCGGGGCGGCGTCACCACCTTCATGGCGATGGCCTACATCATCCTGCTCAACCCGATCATCCTGGCGGCGGCCGAGGACGTCACGCACGCGCGGCTCACGATCGTCCAGCTCACCACCTCGACCGCGCTGGCAGCGGCGCTGTGCACGCTGCTGATGGCCTTCGTCGGCAACGCCCCGTTCGGCCTCGCGGCCGGGCTCGGGCTGAACGCCGTGGTGGCCTACCAGGCGGCGCCGCACATGACGTGGGCCCAGGCGATGGGCCTGGTCGTGCTCGGCGGACTGGTGATCATCCTGCTGGCGGTCACCGGGATGCGCACGCTCATCATGAACGCGATCCCGCTGGCGCTGAAGCACGCGATCAGCGTCGGCATCGGCATGTTCATCGCGCTGATCGGGCTGGTCAACTCCGGCGTCGTGACCCGGGGGGTGGGCACGCCGCTGCAGCTGGGGCCGAACGGCCACCTGGGCACCTGGCCGATGGCCGTGTTCTGCTTCGGGCTGCTGCTCATGATCGTGCTGTACGTGCGCAGGGTGCCGGGCGCGATCCTCATCGGCATCGTGGTCGCCACGATCGCGGCGATCGCGGTGCACGCGCTGGCCACCGTCCCGCCGAAGGAGTGGGGCCTGGTGGTGCCGACGCTGCCGGAGTCGCTGATCGCGGTACCCGACTTCGGGCTCGTCGGGCAGGTGGACGTGTTCGGCGGGTTCGCCCGTGCCGGGGTGCTGACCGCGACCGTGGTGCTGTTCACGCTGGTGCTGTCCGGCTTCTTCGACGCGATGGGCACCATCATCGGCGTCAGCGACGAGGCCGGGCTGGTCGACGAACAGGGCCGGGTGCCGAGGCTGGCGCAGATCCTGACCGTGGACGGCGTCGCGGGCGTGGTGGGCGGCTCGCTGAGCGCCTCGGCCAACACCGTCTTCGTGGAGTCGGCGACGGGTGTCGGCGAGGGGGCGCGCACCGGCCTGGCGAGCGTGGCGACGGGCGCGCTGCTGGCGCTGACGCTGCTGTTCACGCCGCTGGCCGCCGTGGTGCCGCCCGCCGCGGCGACGCCCGCGCTGGTGCTGGTGGGCGCGCTGATGATGGCGCAGGCGCGCAAGGTGCCGTGGGACGACATCGATTTCGCGATCCCGGCGTTCCTCACCATCGCCCTGATGCCGTTCACCTACAGCATCACCAACGGGATCGGCGCGGGGGTCATCGCCTACACGCTGATCAAGGCGGCCAAGGGCCGTTTCTCCGAGATCCCGTGGCTGCTGTGGGTCGTGTCGGTGATCTTCGCCCTGTACTTCGGGCTCGGCGGGCTGACCGTCTAGACGTCGCCGGAGTCGCAGGCCACCCCGTTGTCGTTGACGTCCTCGTAGTAGTGGAACTCCGGGTGCCTGCCCTTGGTGTAGGGGCCGCGCCCCGCCGCCCTGACCGCCTTGCAGTCGGCGTACTTCTGGTCGCGGGCGGTGAGCTCGGACGTCGGGGTGCCACCGGTCGGCCGGCCGCCCACGGGCTGCTGACCGACGGGGGCGGTGCTGCCGGTGTCCGGCACCTGGGCGCCGGAGCTGGGAACCGGGATGCCGCCGGTCGGCGGGGGGCCGACTGGAGGGGCGCCGGTCGGGTCGGTGGCCGGCGGCCGGGTGGACAGCGCCGGCCCGCCCGCGCCCCCGATGAGCTTGGCGGCCAGCGCCTCGGCGTCGGCCTTGGTCATCGGGGCGAGGCTGAGGCTGTCGCCGCTCATGGGTTCGCTGACGAACGGAGCCGCCACCACGGTGTTGCCCGGCAGCGTCACGACGGCGAGTTGCCGCTGGGCACCGGCGAGTTCGTGCACGATGGCCGAGACCCGCTCCTTGAAGGCGGGCGCCATCGCGATGCGGACCGCGTAGGTGCCGTCGGGCTGCCGCAGGGCCTCGATGCGCTGCACGGACTTGACCGTGACGCCGTCCTCCAGCAGGTAGCAGGTGGTCTGCTGCTCGTCGAGCGCGGCCTCGGCGTCGGGACACGGCGCGGTGCGCTCGTCGCGGACGGGCGCGAAGTGGATCGGGTTGGCGAGCTGTTGCGGCGCCTTGGCGCCGAGGAGCGGGGTGTCGGGGCTCCTCGTCATGATCACCGCGACCGCGCCCAGCACACCCGCAATCACGATCACCAGGACGAGCGAGACGATCAGCACGATCGTGGTGAGCCGGCTGGCCCGCTGCTCCGGCGGCTCCTCCGGCTGGTCGGCGACCGGTTGGTTCTCCATGGTCATGGACGACTGTCCCATCCTGCCCATCCTGGCTGTCCCGGACTGCCGGTGAGCTTATCGGGGTCCCGTGGAAGCGGGGTAATCCGTCGCGGCCCGTCCGGCTTTTCTGGACTGTGTGCTGAAGAATGGGACGACGCTTACACGATGGCGATGACTCGGGAAGTGCGGTGAAACGAGAGTTGTCGTCATGAAGGTCGGCGTTCCCCGCGAGGTCAAGAACAACGAGTTCCGTGTGGCTCTCACCCCTGCGGGCGTGCATGAGCTGGTACGCCACGGGCACGAGGTCTACGTCGAGCGCGACGCTGGCGTCGGCTCCCTGATCCCCGACCCGGACTACGAGGCGGCCGGCGCGACGGTCCTGCCGGACGCGGACGCCGTCTGGGGCGCGGCCGAGCTGGTCCTGAAGGTCAAGGAGCCGGTGGCGGAGGAGTACCACCGCATGCGCAGGGGCCAGGTGCTGTTCACGTACCTGCACCTGGCGGCCTCGGAGCCGTGCACCAGGGCGATGCTCGACTCCGGCGTCACGGGCATCGCCTACGAGACCGTGCAGGCGCCGAGCGGGGCGCTGCCACTGCTGGCGCCCATGTCGGAGGTCGCGGGCCGGCTGGCCCCCCAGGTCGGCGCCTACCACCTGATGCGCTCGCAGGGCGGCAGAGGCGTGCTCATGGGCGGCGTGTCCGGCGTGCGGGCGGCGAACGTGGTGGTGATCGGTGCGGGCGTGTCCGGCATGAACGCCGCCGCCATCGCGCTCGGCATGCAGGCCGAGGTGCTGCTGCTCGACCTGAACATCGACAAGCTGCGCCAGGCCGACGTGATCTACCAGGGGCATCTGCAGACGGTGGCGTCCAACACGCTGGAGATCGAGCACGCCGTGCTGGAGGCCGACCTGGTCATCGGGGCGGTGCTGGTGCCGGGCGCCAAGGCGCCCAAGCTGGTGACCAACGAGCTGGTCGGCCGCATGAAGCCGGGCTCGGTGCTCGTGGACATCTCCATCGACCAGGGCGGCTGCTTCGAGGACTCACGCCCGACCACGCACGCCGACCCGACGTACTGGGTGCACGAGTCGCTGTTCTACTGCGTGGCCAACATGCCGGGGGCGGTGCCGAACACCTCGACGTACGCGCTGACGAACGTCACCCTGCCGTACGCGCTGGCCATCGCGGACAAGGGCTGGGCGCGGGCGGCCCGCGAGGACCGGGCGCTGGCGCTCGGCCTCAGCACGCACGAGGGACACCTCACCAGCGAGCCCGTGGGCGAGGCGCACGGGCTCAGGTGGGTGCCCCTGGTGGAGGTGCTGGGCTGAGGGACCCTGTTTCTCCGACTACTTCTTCGACTCGGACGGCGAGGCGGACGGGGCCGTGGACGGCTGCTGCGGCGCCTGCTGGGGCGCGGGCGGCAGCGGCTGCTGGTCGGCCGTGGTCGTGATCGCGTTCGCACCGCCGCAGAGGGCGCCGGGCTCAGGCGTGTCGGGGCCGTTCTGGTACTTCTTGACGAAGGCGGGCAGCTTGGGGTCGTCGGCCTTCTGGAAGGCGTGCTGGTTGCCCCAGGCGGAGGCCACGATCGGCGAGGACAGGCCCTCGAAGGGGCTCATCAGGATGTACTCGCGGTCGCCCGTGCTCTCGGCCACCTGTCGCAGCTTGTCGAGCTGGTCCTTGGGCAGGTTGGGCTGGTAGGTGATCCAGATCGCGCCGTGCTCCAGCGAGTGGACCGCGTGCTCGGGGTGGACTGGCTTGTCGTAGATGTCGCACTGCTGCCAGTAGGTGTTGTGCTCACCGCCGACGGGAGGCGTCTCCTTGTACGAGACCTTCTCCCAGACGTGCTGGCCGGCCTCGTACTTGACCTTCGTCACCCCGTCGAGCGACGTCGCCGCCGACTCCCGGACCAGGTAGAAGCCGACGACCCCGACGAGCAGCACGATGATGGCGCCTCCGGCTCCCCACATGAGCAGTGCGCTGCGACGCTCTTTTCGCTTCTGCACGGCCCGCATCTTGTCCAGATGCTCGCGCCGCGCCTGCGACTTCTCCTTCGACATCGATCCTCCATCGGGGTGCCAACTGCGGGTCAGCCTATGCCCTCCGGACGTATATGGAGAATAAGAAGCTTAACGGCGGGCTCACACCTTCCGTGGGTAGGCTGTAAAACGACATGGACAGTTCCCTCAAGAAGCAGCTCGTGTTCCTCTCCGTGGCGATCGTCGCCCTCGCGGGGGCCGCCTTCTTCGTCACCGGCCGGACGGGTACGCCGTCGGAGACCTCCGCGGACGCCGGCTTCGCCCGTGACATGGCGGCCCACCATGCGCAGGCGGTCACCATGTCGTTCACGATCCGCGACAAGACGACCACGACCCCCGATATCCGTAATCTGGCGTTCGACATCATCTACACGCAGGCCAACCAGCGCGGCATGTTCCTGGGCTGGCTGCAGCAGTGGGGGTTGCCCCAGACGACGGATCTGCGGCCGATGGCCTGGATGTCCGGCCACGGGCACGCCGCCCAGCAGCCGTCGCAGCCCGCCGACGACACCGACGCGATCGCACTGCCGGTCGGCCGCCCGCCGGAGCAGACTGTGGCGCAGTCCGCGATGCGGTCCACCGAGGAGCCCGCAGCACAGACTTCTGTGCAGCCCACTGTGCAGCCCACCGGGCAGCCAAGCGGGCGGCCGGCCGCGCAGCCGACTGGGCAGCCGACTGGGCGGCCTTCCCCGGAGGCTTCCGGCCGGGCGACGGCGCAGCCGTCGCAGTCGGCGGGTCAATCGGCCGGACAGTCGGCAGGGCAGTCGGCAGGGCAGTCGGCAGGGCGCTCGGGAGCGCAGACCACCGAGCAGCCCACGGCGCGGCCGAGCGAGCAAGCCGGCGCACGGGCCACTGCCCAGGCCACTGGGCAGCCGTCGCCCGCCGAGGCTTCACAGGCGGCCACCGCGCCGCCGACCCCGCAGGCGAGCAGGCAGCCGAAGCCGCCGCAGGTCGGCGTGATGCCGGGGATGGCCAGCCGCACGGAGCTCGCCCGGCTCAAGGGCCTCACGGGCCGCTACGCCGAGGTGTACTTCCTGCAACTGATGATCCGCCACCACGAGGGCGGCGTGCAGATGGCGGAGGCGCTCCTGCCGCTGTCCACCCGCGACGAGGTCATGAACATGGCCCAGAAGATCGTCGACAGCCAGAAGGGCGAGATCAAGCTGATGACCGACCTTCTCCGCCACCGAGGGGCGCAGCCGCTACCGTCGATCTTGTGACATACGACGCGGCGGTGGTGGGCTCCGGCCCGAACGGACTGATCGGTGCCGTCACCCTGGCCTCCGCCGGGCTCCGGGTGCTGCTGGTGGAGGCCGCCGGCACGTTCGGCGGCGGGCTCCGCTCGGCCGAGCTGACCCTGCCCGGCCGGGTCCACGACCTGGGCGCGACCGTGATGGCGATGGCGCTGGCCTCCCCCGCCTTCCGGAGGCTCGGCCCGCTGCCGGTCGAGTTCACCCATCCGCCCGTCCCCGCCGCCCACCCGCTCGACGACCGGCCCGCCGTCCTGGTCCACCGCGACGCCGAGCGCACCGCGCAGGGGCTCGGCCGCGACGGGCGGGCCTGGCTGGCGAGCGTCGGAGCGACGGCGCGGGCCGGGTTCCCGCTGGTCGAGACCCTGCTGTCGCCGCTCAGCCCGCCCCGGGCGCCGCTCGCCGCCGCCCGTTTCGGCGCACTGGGCGCGCTGCCCGCGACCGTGCTCGGGCGCACGCTGTTCAGGACCGTCGAGGGGCGGGCGGTGCTCGCCGGCATGGCCGCGCACTCGGTGCTCGACCTCAGGTCCCCGATCACCGCCGGGTACGGCCTGCTGCTGGCCGCCACCGCGCATCTGGTGGGCTGGCCGCTGGTCAGAGGCGGTTCGCAGGTGCTGGCCGACGCGCTGGTCGAGCGCCTGCGCGCGGCGGGCGGCGCGACCGTGAGCGGGCATCGGGTGCGCGACCTGCGCGAACTCGACGCGCCCGTCGTCCTGCTGGACGTCACGCCGCGCCAGTTGCGGTCCATGGCCGACCTGCCCAGGGGCTACCGCGACCGGCTGGGGCGCTACCGCTACGGGCCGGGGGTGTTCAAGCTCGACTGGGCACTGGACGGGCCGGTGCCGTGGCGCGATCCGGCCGTGGCGGGGGCGGGGACCGTCCATCTGGGCGGGACGCTGGAGGAGATCGCGCTCGCCGAGGCCGAGACGGTGGCCGGGCGGCACTCGCCCCGGCCGTACGTGCTGCTGGTGCAGCCGTACGCCGCCGACGCCGGGCGCGGCGGGCACACGCTGTGGGGCTACTGCCATGTTCCGAACGGTTCCGAGGTGGACATGACCGGCGCGATCGAGGCGCAGATCGAACGGTACGCTCCCGGTTTCCGTGACCGGGTGCTGGCGCGGCACACGATGACCACCTCCGCCCTGGAGCGGTTCGATCCGAACCTGGTCGGCGGCGACATCGGAGGTGGGGCCGCCTCGCTGGGCCAGTTCTTCCGGCGGCCGGTGTGGTCGGCGACGCCGTGGCGGACACCGCTGCCGGGGGTGTACCTGTGCTCGGCGGCGACCCCTCCGGGCGGCGGCGCGCACGGCATGGGCGGGCTCCACGCGGCCCGGCTGGCACTTTCGGACCTGCGCTCCGGCCGGGTCCGGCCTAATTCACGGCGGCAATTCTCGGCGACCGCGTGAACGGCGACCGAAAAACGCGTTAAACGGCGCCCGCATTCGCCTTTATGATGCCTTTGACCTGCGGCGTTCTGTCTCGACTTTTCGGTGGCAGAAACCTTGACAGCCTCGATGACAATACATATTGTGTGGATTTGGCCGGGATACGGCGGTGCGCGAAGGGCTGAGGGGCGTTCCACAAGAACGCCGGGTCCGCAAATACAAGCGCACCGGCCCGGCGAATTACCGAATCCGGGGAACGACCTTTCCCGTGTCCCTTGTGTCGCGAGGGAGTACGGTCAGGAGCTCCCTCGCTCCCATTCCAGGCTGGGAGTTCATCATGGTTCCTGTACGTAGCTGGAAATCCGGGTCAACCGTGCTGTATCGCTACGGAAGAAATGGAAAAGCGCGTTTCGTCGACGTCGGAATCGTCGTGGAGGATTCACCCGACGGACTCGCGCTGTGGATTCCGTCGGGCGCGCCGAAGATCAGCACCTGCCCCGCGAGCGGCGGGCAACTCAAGGACATCAAGCTGGAGGAGCGGTTCACGATTCCGGCCCTGCGCGAACTCGGGGTGTGGCGCGGTCCCGGCGTCCTGCGGCTCGTCCCGCCCGACCGGGACTGGTCGATCTCCTGGTTCTTCCACGAGAACGGCACCTTCTCCCGCTGGTACGGCACGCTGGAGGCGCCCCGGGTGCGATGGGAGACCGCCGAGCCGGACCCGGTCTACGGCATCGACACCGCCGACCGGATCCTCGACATCCTCATCACCCCCGACCGCACCACCGCGTGGAAGGACGAGGACGAACTGCGCGCCGTCGTCGAGCAGGGGCTGTGCAGCGCGGTGGAGGCCCGCCAGATCCGGCTGCGGGCCAGGGAACTCGCCTCCACCGCCCAGCTGGGGCTGCCGCCGTTCGACGGCCGGTGGACCGACTTCAGGCCCGACCCCGCCTGGGCGACGCCGGACCTGCCTCCGGTGTGGGACATCCCCCACCACCACACGGCCGGGCTCTAGCCCGCCATCTCCTCCGCCACGGCGGCGGCGAAGGCGTCGACGTCGGCCGGTGTGGTGTCGAAGGAGCACATCCATCGCACCTCGCCCGTGGCCTCGCTCCAGGTGTAGAAGCGGAAGCGCTTCTGCAGGCGCCCGGTGACGTCCGGCGGCAGGACGACGAAGACCGCGTTGGCCTGCGCCGGACGTGACAGCCGCACGCCGGGGATCTCTTCCACCGCCGCGGCCAGGCGGGCGGCCATGGCGTTGGCCCGGCGGGCGTTGCGCAGCCACAACTCGCCCGACAGCAGCGCCTCGAACTGGGCGGAGACGAAACGCATCTTCGACGACAGCTGCATGTAGGTCTTGCGGATGTAGTCGACGCCGCGTGCGGCCTCGGGGTTGAGGACGACGACGGCTTCGCCGTACAGCAGGCCGATCTTGGTGCCGCCGAAGGAGAGGACGTCCACGCCCGCGTCGGTGCTCAGCGCGCGCAGGGGCACCTCCAGCGCGGCGGCGGCGTTGGTGAGGCGCGAGCCGTCGAGGTGCACGAGCAGGCCGCGTTCGTGCGCGTGGTCGCAGATCGCGCGCACCTCCTCCGGCGTGTACACGGTGCCGAGCTCGGTGGAGTTGGAGATCGACACCACCCTGGGCTGGGCGCGGTGCACGTCGCCGAAGCCCCACGCCTGACGGTCGATCAGCTCGGGGGTGAGCTTGCCGTCCGGCGTGGGCACGGTGTGCAGTTTGATGCCGCCGACGACCTCGGGCGCCCCGCCCTCGTCGGCGTTGATGTGGGCGGTCTCCGCGCAGACGACCGCCTCCCAGGGCTGGAGCATCGAACGCAGCGACACCACGTTGGCCGCGGTGCCGTTGAAGACCGGGTAGGTCGTGGCGGAGTCGCCGAAGTGGCGGCGGAAGACGTCCTGGAGCGCCTCGGTGTAGACGTCGTCGCCGTAGGAGACCTGGTGGCCGCCGTTGGCCTCGGCGATCGCCTGGAGGATCTCGGGGTGCACCCCCGCGTAGTTGTCGCTGGCGAACGCCTTCAGGTCGGGGTCGTGCCGGGGTGTCACGTGGTGAGGTCCAATCGGGTGCCGTTGATCTCGGAGGCCGGGCGCTCGTAGAGGCCGGCGACGGCCTGGGCCAGGTCGCGCACGTCGGTGAACCCGGCGAAGGCCGCGCCCGGCTTGGCCGCCCGCATGGCGTCGTTGACCAGTGCCTTCACCACCAGGATGACGGCGGCGGAGGAGGTGCCGCGCAGGGAGTCGGCCAGCGACATGGTCCACGCTTCCGCGGCGGCCTTGGCGGCGGCGTAGCAGGCGCCGCCCGACGTGGGGTGCTCGGCGGCCTTCGCGGAGACGATCGCGAACCGGCCGTCCGCGCTGTCGCGCAGCAGCGGCTCGAAGGCCAGCGACACGTGCTGGAGGGTGCGCACGAGCAGGTCGTGCAGGAAGCTCCAGTCGTCGAGCTCGGTGTGGGCGAAGTCCTTGGCGCCGCGCCAGCCGCCCACGAGGTGGACGACGCCGTCGACGCCACCGTGCTCGGCCTTCACCCGGGCGGCGAGGGCCTCCACGGCCGCGCGGTCGAGCAGGTCGAGGCCGATCACCCCGTCGGCGGGCTGTTTGTCCACGCCGATCACGGTGTGGCCCTGCTCGGTGAAGTGCTCGGCCACGGCCTGCCCGGTGGGCCCGGCCGCGCCGGTGATGAGGACGATCATGCGCGGATCCCCTTGGTCGACTCGACGACGTCTGCGAGCTTACGGCGCAACGCCTCATAGAACATGCTCAGGGGGAACTCATCCGACAATACCGCGTCGACCTTGGCCTTCTGCTCCTCGGGAAGCGCCTGCACGCCCTTGGCCCACGTGGAGGCCGGGTTCGGCTCGACATAGGCGCCGACCAGGTCGTAAGCGGCCAGCCAGTGGGCGAGCTTGGAGCGGTCGATGCTGTCGCGGTAGAGCTTCTCGACCTCGCCGCGCAGGTCGGCGACGCCGTCCGCGACCCGGTCCCAGTCGATGGCGAGCCGGTTGTCCGTCCAGCGCACGATGTCGTTGCGGTGCAGGTAGGCGAACAGGAGCTGGCCGCCGAGGCCGTCGTAGTTGCGCACCCTGTCGCCGGTGATCGGGAAGCGGAAGAGCCGGTCGAACAGCACCGCGTGCTGGACGTAGCGGGCGTGCGGGACGCCTTCGCGCTCCAGCCGTACGGCCTCGCCGAACGCGGTCAGGTCGCAGCGCAGCTCTTCGAGCGAGTACAGCCAGTACGGCATCCGCTGCTTGATCATGAACGGGTCGAAGGGCAGGTCACCGTGGCTGTGGGTGCGGTCGTGGATGAGGTCCCACATGACGAAGGTGTCCTGGGCCAGGCGCTGCGAGGCCAGCAGGCGGGCGGCGTCCGGCGGCAGGTCCAGTTTGAGCGTGGCGGCCGCGGCGGAGGCGACGGCGCGGAAGCGTGCGGCCTCGCGGTCGGCGAAGATGCCGCCCCAGGTGAAGCGGGCCGGGGCCTGGCGCACGGCGACGGTCTCCGGGAACAGCACGGCCGAGTGGGTGTCGTATCCCGAGGTGAAGTCCTCGAAGGCGATCGGCACGAACATCGGGTTGTCGTAGCCGCCCGCCTCCAGCCTGGCCAGCCAGTCGGGCCAGATGGTGCGGATCCAGACGGCTTCCAGGTTGCGGTCGAGGTTGCCGTTCTGGGTGTACATCGGGAAGACGACCAGGTGCTCCAGGCCGTCCACGCGCTGGGTGTCCGGGTGGAAGCGTTCGAGGGAGTCGAGGAAGTCCGGCACGCCGAGGCCGCCCGCCGTCCAGGCGCGCAGGTCTGCCTGCACGGCGGCGAGGTAGGCGGCGTCGTGCGGGAAGTGCGGCGCCAGCGTGCCGACCTGGTCGGCGATGGCCGCGACCAGTTCGCCCGCCCGCTCCTTCTGCGCGGGGACGGAGCCGTCCTTGATCTGAAGGGGGCGCAGTTCCTCCACGAGGTCCTTGAGGCGGGTGAAGCCCTCGGCCTTCGCGGCGTCGCGGGCGGTGGCGCCGCGCTCGTCGCCGGGGACGCGGGCGGCCCAGGTCACCACGTTGCCCCAGAGCCTGCGGTGATCGTAGTCGTCGATGGAGTCGTCGCCGAACAGGTCGGAGTCGGCGAAGGCGACGACGCGGCCCTTGCCGTACTCGACGGCGACGGCGAGCGGCGCCCGCGCGGGGGCGGCGGCCGGGGAGGTCGCGAACAGGACGGTGGCGCCCTCAGCGGGTGTGAGCACGCCGGAGCGATAGAAGCAGGCGCGGCCCACCCCGGCGAGCAGCCCGTCGCCGGTGGCCGGGTCGGCGAGGACCCAGGTGGCGACGTCGCGGTGGGCGTTGCCGGGGTCGCGCACGGTGGTGTGGGTGATGCCGAGGCCGAAGCGGGAGAGCAGGTCGGCGAGGTTGTTGCCGTACTTGTCCTGCTCCTCCTCCGCGAGGACCACCAGGCCGCCGCCGCCCGCGACGTAGTCGGTGATCGCGTCGAGTTCGGCGGGGGTGAAGACCGGGCTGCCGGTGCCGGTGGTGCGCTCCCAGCGCTCGCCCGAGGGGTGCGCGATGACCAGGACGTCCTGGCTCTTGAGCGTTCCCGGGTCCAGCGGGCCGTCGGTGTGGGCGGTGACCGTGTGCCCCAGGTGGCGCAGCAGGGCGGCGGCACGGGCGTAGCTGTTGTCGTCGGGGTGGCCGGGGTTCACGGCCTCGGCGACGTCGCGCCGGATCGTCCACGACTCGCTGTGGGCCTCGTCGAAGAGCACCTTGGGGAAGGAGTGCATGAAATATCTCCCGCTAAAGTCACCTATTGACGGAAAATATACACATAGGTGGGTGTGGTCGCGCCAGTCCTCCTGCAGTCGAAGATCCACTCGAAGCCATAGACCGCGGGCACGCCGTCGCCCTGCCCGGTCATCGGCCACCCGCCGCCGACGCGCTCGCCCGCGTCAGCGGGCCCGAGTCCGCGCTCCGGCCGTGAACGGGCCGCCGGCCGCGTGCGCGGCGGCCCAGTCCTCCGCCCCCTGGAGCACCGCCGCGTGGACGGCCCGCGCGACACGGGCACCCCAGGTGGAACGGGGACCGCCGAACAGCTCCTCCGCCCCCTCGGCCCGTACGGCGACACACACCGCGTCCGACGCGGTCCCCGTGCCCTCGAACCCGGCTTCCAGCAGCGCCTGGGTCTTGGCCTCCGTGACGGTCATCACCGTGTTGACCAGCGCCCCGTCGGTCATGGCGACCGGCACGCGCACCAGGATGTTGACCGTCCCGACGCGGATCGGCGCCAGCTCCGGATCGGGGACGCCCTCGGGAGCCGCGGCCCAGGTGGGGACGCGGAGCCCGACCGTGGCACACGCCTCGGCGCCGCCGTCGCGGGCGACGACGTACCGGTCGACGGAGGCGGCCGTCATCATGCCGACGCCGTCGCCGGCCGGGCCGAGCTCGCGAAGGTGCTCGACCGGGTCCATCCGCGAGTATCCGGCGACGACCTGGGCGTTCAGAACCCAGGAGCACGGACCGATACCACCGCCGAGGACGGCGGAGGAGATCGCCCGCCAGCCGGGCCCGAGCTCCCACTCCAGCGCCCCGAGCCTCGCCCCGTCCTCCTCCCGGTAGCTCAGCCGTGGGGTGGAGGTCATGGGCGCTCGCCCCGGACCTCGCCCCGGACCAGGTGGACGACCGGGCGGCCGTCCGGGCCGGGTTCGACCTTGACCTGGGCGTCGAAGTGCCTGCCCACCAGGGTCTCCGTCAGCACCTGGGCGGGAGAGCCGTGGGCGACGGCCTGGCCGCGCGCCAGCAGGAGGAGCGCGTCGGCGTACTGTCCCGCGACGGTCAGGTCGTGGAGCGTCGTGACGACCGTGAGGCCGTCGGCGCGGCGCAGGCGGTCCACGAGTTCGAGCACCTGCTGCTGGTGGCCGAGGTCGAGGGCCGTGGTGGGCTCGTCCAGGACGAGGATCGGCGCCTCCTGGGCGAGGGCTCGGGCCAGGACGACGCGCTGGCGTTCGCCGCCGGACAGCGATCCGACGCGACGGCTCGCGAAGTCGCCGAGGTCGAGCCGCTCCAGTACGGCGCCGACGACGTCGCGGTCGTGGCGGCTGTCCCGGCCGAAGTACGGAATGTACGGCGTGCGGCCCAGCAGCGCGTAGTCGAAGACGGTCATGTCGGGCGGCAGTGCGGGCGCCTGCGGCGCGTACGCCAGCAGGCGGGCCCTGGCCCTGGGCTTCAGGGCGGCGGCGGGTGCGTCGGCGACGAGCAGGGATCCGCTGTGGCCGACGATGCCCATGATGGCCTTGAGCAGGGTGGACTTGCCCGCGCCGTTCGGCCCGATGACCGCCAGCCATTGACCGCGCGACACGAGCAGATCGACCTCGGACAGCACCTCGCGCTCGCCGAGCCTGACCGACACCCCGGCGGCCCGGATCATGCGGCACCCCTGCCCCGCGCCTCGGGGATCACGTGAGCGCCCCCTGTCTGCTCATGCGCAGGACGACGACGAAGAACGGCGCGCCCACGAACATGGTGACGACCCCGATCGGCAGTTCGGCGGGCGCGATCACCGTACGGGCGAGCAGGTCGGCGAGAACGAGGAAGGCGCCGCCGCCGATCAGCGAGAGCGGCAGCACCACCCGGTACGACCCGCCCGCCAGCCGCCGCACCACGTGGGGCACCACGATGCCGACGAACCCGATCAGCCCGCTGACCGCGACGGCGGCCGCGGTGGCGAGGGAGGCGGCCAGGAGGATCGCGAACCGTACCCAGGAGGCGCGCAGGCCGAGCGTGGTGGCCTCGTCGTCGCCGACCGACAGCACGTCGAGCAGCCGCCCGTGCAGCAGCAGCACGACGGACGACACCGCGGCGTACGGCAGCACCAGCCAGAACTTGTCCCATCCGCCGCCGACGTCCCCGAGGATCCACGCGTAGATCCGCTGGAGTTCCTCGACCTTGAACTGCTGCACGAACGTCTGGATGGCGGTGAGGAAGGAGGTGACGGCCACCCCGGCGAGGACCAGGGTGGCGGTGCCGCCCGCGCGCCCGGCCGTGTTGCCCAGGGCATAGGCGAGGAAGACGCCGCCGACGGCGCCGAGGAAGGCGACAGGGGGGATGCCGAGGCTGGGCGCGGGCACGAGCACGATGAGCAGCGTGGTCGTGAGCCCGGCCCCGGCTGCGGCGCCGAGGAGGTAAGGGTCGGCGAGCGGGTTGCGGAAGACGCCCTGATAGGCGGCTCCGGCCATGGCGAGCAGCCCGCCGACGGTGGCGGCGACCAGGACGCGCGGGAGCCTGATCTCGTACAGCAGGCCCTGTTCGAGCGGGGTCAGCCCGGCGTCGGCGGAGACGAACGGCAGCCAGTCGGCCACCTGGAGCACGACCTGCCAGGGCGCGATCCCGGCCGCGCCGCCGAGCAGGCCGGCGATCATGCAGAGGGCGAGCACGACGAGCGCGCCCGCCACCCACAGCGGCCGCGCCCCCGCGGCCCTGACCGGCGTGCCTCGCACTACTTCGCGGCCACCTTGTCCACAGCGGCGCCGATGGTCCTGGCGAGGTCCACGATGCGCGGGCCCCAGCGGGAGGCGATGTCGTCGTCGAGTTCGATCACCTGGTCGTCGCGGATCGCCTTGAGGTTCTTCCAGCCGGGCCGCTTGGCGAGGGTGTCCTTGCTCTGCTGACAGCACTTGACGTCGGCGAGGAAGATCAGGTCGGGGTCGGCCTTCGCGACGTACTCGGGTGAGAGTTTGGGGTAGCCGGAGGCCGCGTCGGGCGCTTTGTCGGCGATGTTGGTGAGGCCGAACATCGCGTAGATCTGCCCGACGAAGGTGTTGGAGGTGGCGGAGAAGGGGGTCTGGTCGAGTTCGTGGAAGTAGGTGAGCTTCTTGTCCTTGGGCGCGGCGGCGGCGAGCCGGTCGAGTTCCGTCTTGATCCCGCTCGCGACCTCCTCGGCCTTGGCGAGGTTGCCGGTGGCGGCGCCGAGGTCGGTGATCTGGTCGTAGGTGTCCTCGACCTTGACGGCGGCGGACTCGACCAGGACGGGGACGTTCAGTTTGGTGAGTTCCGCGACGACCTTGTCGTCGGAGGCCACGACGAGGTCGGGCTTCTTGGCGATGATCGCCTCGACGTTCGGCTTGAAGCCCGACAGTTCGGACTTCGGCGCCTCCGGCGGGAAGTTGGACAGCTCGTCGGCGGCCACGACCTGCGATCCCGCGCCGACGGCGAAGAGGATCTCGGTCGAGGTGGGCGACAGCGAGACGATCCGCTCCGGCCGCCGCGCGACGGTGACCTTGCCGTTGGCGGCCTCGACGGTCACCGGGAAGGAGCCGGTTGCGGGGGCGGAACTGGGGGTGGGGGACGGCGCCGAGGCGGACTGCGTCTGGCCGCATCCGGCCAGGACGAGCGTTGCCAGCACCGTGCCCGCGACGGCCGTGCGTACGGGCCTCACGAGTTGTCCTTTCACGGTCGGAACCGAGAGACCCGCGTAGTGCGACGGATCACCCTTTTCCACGAGGGTTGACGACGTCGGCGCGGTGGCAGGCGACCTGGCTTTCACAGTTGCGGGACAGCGCCGGAATCCCACCGGACTTCGCTGCGGCACCACGCGTCGGACAGACGGTATCAACCCCCATGGAATGCTCCAGCGTCAAGGGGAGGTGACTTGACTCTCCGCCTCGGCGATGATGCGCTGGAGCCGCAGTCCGTGGGCGGCGTCGAGCGGGTGGCCGCCGCCGTCGCGCACGGTCCTGGCGAACTCCGCCGCCACCACGCCCAGCGGGTCGTCGTCAGGCACGGCGGGGCCGAGTTCGGCGGTGCCCTCGCGGCCGAAAACCGCGACCCGCCACGGCACCTCGTCGCCGGTGGCCGCCATCGAGATCGACGCCTCGCTGACGGCGCCGCCCTCGTGTTCGAGCAGCAGGCCGACCCAGCCGAGCGGGTCACCGTGGGCGCGCACCGACACGACCCGGCCGAGCGCGGCGTCGAGCAGGTCGACGACGTGCGGCCCGAGGTCGAGCAGGGCCCCGCGCCGCAACCGCCACGGAGTGCCGAACGGGTGCCCGTCGGCGGTGATCACGTCGCTGACGGCGAGCGCGTGCCCGCCGAACGGCCGGATCGCGGCGCACCGGTCGAGGAAGTCTCGGGTGCTGCGGCCGTAGCGCATGGTGAGGATCATCTGGGACGGGACTCCGGCCTCGGCGACGGCGGCGGCGACGCGTTCGGCCGCCTCAAGGCTGTCGGCGAGCGGCTTCTCCAGCAGCAGCGCCTTGCCCGCCCGCGCCGCCTTGACGGCCAGTTCGGCCTGTACGCCGGGGGGCACGCAGAAGCAGACCGCGTCGCAGGCGTCGAACAGTTCCTCGACCCGCTCGTACACCGGCGCCCCGAGGGCGGCGGCGGCCTCCGGCCTGCGCGCCCACACTCCGGCGAACTCGAGGTCGGGGCTCTTGGCGAGCATCGGCGCGTGCGCCGTCTCCGCCCACGGGCCCGCTCCCACCAAACCAACGCGAATAGGCTTCATGGCCACCATTTAACCGGCTTGACCGGCAGTCCTGGTCCGGCCGGGGAGAAGACGACCGGACGGCACCTGGAAGGATGGCGGGGTGAAGGAGATGTTGCTGCTCAGGCACGGCGAGACCGAGTGGAGCAAGAACGGCAGGCACACCGGCCGCACCGACCTGCCCCTGACCCCGTACGGCGAGGCCCAGGCCGCCGCCCTCGCCCCGCTGGTGAAGGGCAAGACGTTCGACCTGGTGCTGGTGAGCCCCGCCCAGCGGGCGCGCAGGACCGCCGAGTCGGCCGGGCTGACGGACTACGAGGTGGACGCGGACCTGTGGGAGTGGGACTACGGCGGCTACGAGGGCATCACCACGCCGGTGATCCGGCAGGACCGGCCCGGCTGGTACCTGTGGCGCGACGGGGTGATCCCCGGCGACGCCGAGCATCCGGGTGAGAGCGCCGAGCAGGTGGGCGCCCGGGCCGACCGGGTGATCGCGCGGGCGCGGGCCGCCGAGGGCGAGGTGGCGCTGGTGGCGCACGGCCATTTCCTGCGGGTGCTGGCCGCCCGCTGGCTGGGGCTGGCGCCCGAGGACGGCCGGTTCTTCCGCCTGGACACCGGCACGTACTCGCGGCTCGGCTTCGAACACGCCGAGCCGGTGTTGCTGAGCTGGAACGCCCCAGTGTGAGGCGCGGACCCGAGCCGGTCCTGAGCCGGAACGCCCATGTGTGAGATTCACACCCCGGCCGATCCCGGGCCGGAACGCCTCGTGAGGTTCAGACCGGCAGCGGGCCCCGGCCGGTGAGCCATTCGAGCACCCTGCGGTGGCCGGCGGCGGCCTCCTCGAAACGGCTCCAGCGCCAGTAGCGCGGCTGCTCGCGGATCCCGGTCACCCAGGTCCGGTAGGCGACACGCCCGTCGGCGGGCGCGACGCCGTACGTGCGGACGACGACTCTGCCGCCTGGGGCGAGGAGCACGTCGTCCGCGATCGGATAGAGGGTCAGCTGATCGAGCATGACCCGATCGTCACAGCAAGAAGAATCCCGGTGATTTCGCCCCCGGCGCGTCGCTGTTACGCGGCCGCGCCGGGGGTGAACACGGCGTTACACCAGCAGGCCGTCGAATTCTCCGGCCTTCACCCCGAGCATCAGCGCCCGGATCTCGTCGCGGGTGTAGATAAGGGCCGGGCCGTTGGGAAAGCGCGAGTTGCGAACGGCAATCCCCCCGTCCGGGAGCTCGGCGAGCTCCACGCAGTTGCCCTGCGAATTGCTGTAGCGGCTCTTGCGCCAGGCGACCTGGGTGAGGTCGGCGGCGGACATGCCGTTGTAGGTGTGCTTCATCTAGATCTTTCTGAGAAGACCGCCGAGAAGCTCCACAGTGCCCCCTGGCGTGGTGCTCTCCACGCACAGCTGCTCCATGGCGGTGAGGTACGGATCGACGTCCTCACGCTTGTCGAGGTACAGAGCACCCCAGAGCTGCTCGACGTAAACGACGTCCGACAGGTCGGACTCGGGAAACCGCAGGATGCTGAACGCGCCCCCTTCTGCGGCGTGCATACCGAACCTGAAGGGCATCACCTGGATCGTGATGTTGGGGAGGGCGGCCACTTCCAGCAGGTGCTGAAGCTGCTCGGCCATGATGCCTCTGCCCCCGATGGTCCTCTTGAGCGTCGCCTCGTCGATGACCGCCCACAGGCGCGGCCCGTCCTTCTGCGTGAAACGCTCCTGCCGCTGCATGCGCAGATGCACGCGGCTTTCGATGTCATCGGGGGTCGCATCCGGGTTGCCGAGCCGGTACACGGACCGCGCGTAGTTCGCCGTCTGCAACAAGCCGGGCACGTGCTGCACCTCATAGGTGCGGATCACGCTGGCGGCCTCCTCCAGCCCCACGTACGTGGTGAACCAGCCGGGCAGAACGGACGAGTACTTGTGCCACCACCCGGGGGTGTTGGCCTCGCGGACCATTTCCAGCAGCGCTCTCCGTTCGGCGTCGTCGCTGACGCCGTACAGCGTGAGCAGGTCCTCGACGTCACGTGTCTTGAATCCGACGCGACCCAGCTCCATCCGGCTGATCTTCGACTCCGAGGCCCTGATGTGGAACCCGGCCTGGCCGCGGTCGAGCCCGCTGGCCTCGCGAAGGCGCCTGAGGCTGGCACCGAGCATGATGCGCCGAACTGTGGAGGCTGAACCCGGCGGATCGATGGACACGTGCTGCTCCTTGGTCGACTCTTGTCACACAGTCTGTCACTTCGCGGCCGAAAGATCATGGGCCGCAGACAAGATCCCCTTTCATGGTGATTGACCATTTGATGACCTAACGGTAGCGCGTGCATGGGGCTTCTGCACGTGCATTCGCCCTTGCACCTGCACGCGAGTTTGCCCCAGAATGATCACCGTGCATTCCACCCTGGCGCACGGCCAGTGGACCACGTTCGACTGGTGGCCGCCCCTTGGATGGTGGCCGGACGCCGCTCGTGACCTACTGGTCCCAGGCCCCCACGCGAGCGCCACGTTTGTGTTACCTCCCACCGCGCCGTCCGTGCACAGCGCACGCAGCTTCACGCTCGGCACCCTGTCGGGCTGGGGACTGTGCGAGCTCGCGGAGAACATGGAGCTCGTGGTGTCCGAGCTGGCCACCAACGCCCTCCGCCACGGTCTGCGCCTCGGCGAGCCGGGCTGCCAGCGTCCCGTCCACATGTCCCTCGTACGCCGAGGGCACCTGGTGACCTGCGCGTTCACCGACCCCGGCGCCTCGGTGCCGGTGCTGCGCTACCCGGGCCCCCTGGACGCGGGCGGACTCGGCCTCCACATCGTCGACTCGCTCAGCCGTCGGTGGGGCTGGTCGGCGCTCGCACCACACGGAAAGATCGTCTGGGCAGTCCTCTCCTGACGGAGTGTCATCTGCACTACCGTGGTTGGTCATGGCTCACGGTGAGTCCCGCGCGACCCCCATGAGAGTGCTGACAGATGGATGATCACCTCCTCGGCTGGCTGCGGACACTCGACGAAGACCGCCTCGGCCGCGTGCTCGCCAACCGGCCCGACGCCCTCGCGGCCCCCTGGCCTCGGCGGCTGGGCACGCTGGCGCAGCGGCTGGGCAACGGCTTCGCCGCGATGGAGGCGCTGCGCGCCCTGCCTCTGCCGTGCCTGCAACTGGCCGAGGTCTGCCTGGTCGTCGCGGAACCCACGCCCGGCAGGCTGGCCAGCTTCCTCGGTGTGCCGGAGAAGGACACGCTCGACTGGCTCGACCACCTCTACGACCACGCCCTCGCCTGGCCGGACGAGCGCGGCGTGATCCACCTGTCCGAGGCGGCCGCCCGCTGGTGGGCGGCCCCGCTCGGGCTCGGCGAGCGGCTGGAGCACTACCTCAACGCCTGGACCATCAGCAACGACGCGCTACGCGCCCTGGCCCGCAAGCTGGGCGTGCCGTACAACGGCAACAAGCGCCGCACGATCGCGCGGGCGAGCGAGGTCCTGTCCGACCCCGCACACCTGACCGCCGTGCTCGCCGAGGCCCCCTCGGGCGCGCGGGACCTGCTCGACTCCTTCGCCTGGGACGGCCCGGTCCGCGACGTCGACGGCAACCGCTTCGTCATCCCGGGCAGCGCCGAGAAGTGGGCCGCCGACCACGGGCTCCTCTACCGCCCCAACTGGAACGTCGCCGAGATGCCCCGCGAGGTGGCGCTGGCCGTGCGCGGGCCCGGCTACCGGCCGTCCTTCACCCCGCGCCCGCCCGAGGTCGCGACCCTCCCGGTCGATCCGGCCGAGGTCGACCACCTCATGACGCTCGCCGCCCCGCACGTGGTCGAACGCTGCGCGGCCCTGCTCGACAACGCCTCCAAGTCGCCGCTGCCGCTGCTGAAGACCGGCGGCGTCGGCGTGCGCGAGGTACGCCGGGTGGCCAAGGAGACCGGCTGCGACGAGGACGAGACCCGGCTGCTGCTGGAGATCTGCGCGGTGGCGCGGCTGCTGGCCTGGGACGAGGCGTCGAGCGGGCTGGTGCCCACCGAGCGCTTCGACCGCTGGCGGCTCGACGAGGGCTCGGCCCGGCTGCGCGCGCTGCTGTCGGCGTGGTGGCGCATGGAGCGCTCGTCCCTGCGCAGGACCGACGGCCGCTACGGCACCGTCCTCGGCGACGACCAGGCGGGCGGGTCCGTCGCCCGGGTGCGCAGGGCGGTGCTGTCCTGCCTGGCCCACCTGCCGTCCGGCACCGCCTTCGCCGACCGGGCGGGCCTGGTGCGCGACGTGCACTGGCACGCCCCGCTGCTCGACCGGGCGCTGCTGGCCGAGTGCGCGGGCGCCGTCCTCGACGAGGCCCGGCTGCTCGGGCTGCTGGCGGGCGACGCGCTCACCGACCTCGGCCGGGCGCTGGCCGATCTGTCCGGATGCGCCGGTGACGAGAACGACGACACGGTCCCGCGGGTCGAGCACGACCCGCAGTTGGTCGAGGTGTCCACCCGGGCGCTGGCCAGCGTGCGCAGGAGCGCGTTGTTCGGCCCCGACCTGACCGCCGTGGTCACCGGCCCGCCCTCGGCCGAGCTCGCCGCGCTGCTCGACCGGACGGCCGAGCGCGAGTCGCGCGGCGCCGCCTCCGTGTGGCGCTTCACCCCCGAGAGCCTGCGGCGGGCGCTCGACCGGGGCTACGACGCCGACGAGCTCCTCGGTGAGCTGTCCGAGGTCGGAACGGTCCCGCAGACCCTCGAATACCTCGTACGCGACGTCGCCCGCCGACACGGCGAGGTGACGGTCGTCTCGGTCGGCTGCGTGGTGCAGGCCGCCGACTCGGCGCTGCTGGCGGAGCTGGCCGCGCACCGGCGGCTGAACCGGCTCGGGCTGCGGCTGCTCGCCCCGACCGTGCTGGTCAGTTCGGCGCCGCCCGAGCGCACCCTGTCGACGCTGCGCGAGCACGGCTACTCCCCCGTGCCCGTCGCCGACACCGGGGAGATCGCGATCAGGCGCACCCGGGGCGAGGAGCCCGCGAACGGCAGGCTCATCCTGCTGCCCGGCGGGCAGGTGGCCGAACTGCCCGATCCGGACGTGCCCGCGCACGTGCTCGCCGAGCCCGTGCCCGACCCGCGCGAGCACGCCAGGCGGCTGATCGAGGCGGCCGAGCCCGCCGACCGCAGCGGGCGCACCTGGGCGATCATCGGACGGCTGGCCACCCGGCTGCCGACGGCGCAGCAGTCGCTGCTCGGGTTCGTGGTCGACCGGGGGGTGCGGGCCGGGGTCACGCTCGCCGACGGACTGACCGCGACCATCAGCCACGGCGAACTGCGCGGCGGCGTGCTGGACGCGTGGTGCGAGGAAGCGGGCGACTATCTGGAGTTCCCACTGGCCGAGATCGTCGAGGTGCGCGCGTCGCCTTAGGCACGGCTGTCACCGCAGACGCAGGCGCCGTCTGACACCGCGCCGCGTCTACACGTGGGCCTCACACCGTCTGACGGCCAGGAGCGCCAGGGCGCGGGTGACCTCGCGCAGCTCGGCCAGCGCCACCTGCTCGCGCGGCGCGTGCGCGAAGGCCACGTCGCCGGGACCGTAGTGGAGGGTGGGGATGCCGCCTGCGGCGTAGAGGCGAAGGTCGCTCCCGTACGGCGCCGCCGCCTGCGCGGGTGTGCTCCCGCGTACGTCGGCCACGGCCGCGCCGACCTCGGCGAGCAGCGGGTGCCCGTCGGGCAGCCGACCACTGGCGAACTGCCCGCCCGGCCAGGTGAGCGTCGCCGGGTGCGCGCGCAGCCACGGGTCGCCGGTCTCGGCCAGGGCCTGTTCGAGGGCGGCCCGTGCCGCCGGCGGATCCTCGTCGAGGCGAACCCCGAGCCGCCCCTCGGCGACGAGCAGGTCGGGCACGGTGCTCGCCCAGTCGCCCGCGCGAACGGTGCCGACCTCGATCGGGTAGGGCAGCGGGTTGCCGTCGAACAGGGCGGGCAGGTCGCGGTTGCGTTCGGCCTCCAGCCGCCTGAGCGCCGCGAACACCGGCAGGAACGCCTCGATCGCGCTCACCCCCTCGTGGCGGGTGGCGCCGTGGGCGGCCCGCCCGGCGATCTCCAGCCGGAAGGTGAGCGCGCCCGCGTTGGCGGTGATCACGGTGCCGCCGGTCGGCTCGGTGATCACCGCCGCCGCGCCGGTGTGGCCTCTGGCGAGGGTGGCGAAGGCACCGAGGCCGCCGTCCTCCTCACCGGCCACGCAGTGCAGCGCGAGCGGCCGGGCCAGGCGCACGCCCGCGCGCCGCAGCGCCCGGACGACGGCGATGTTGGCCGCGAGCCCCGCCTTCATGTCGCAGGCGCCGCGCCCGTGCAGGACGTCGCCGCTGATCCGGGCGGCGAACGGGTCCTCGCCCCGCCATCCGGCCGGGTCGCCGGTCGGCACCACGTCCACGTGGCCCTGAAGGATCAGCGCGGGCCTGCCCTCGCCCGGTGTCACGGCGACCAGACCGTAGCCTTCCTGCCTGGGCGCCTCCGTGCCGGGGAAGCCGGGACGGCCGCGCAGGTCGTCGAGGTCGAGGCGCCACAGGTCGACGTCGAGGCCCGCCTGCGCGAGGTGACCGGCGAGAACGTGCTGCAGTTCGGACTCGGCGGCCGTGCCGGTCACGCTCGGCACGCGGACCAGGTCGGCCAGCAGGGCCACGGTCTCGGCGTCGTCGATCGCGTCGAGGACGAGGGCTTCCACATCGCGCATGCGTGAACCGTATCCGGGTCCGGTGACAATACAGTGTCATGGTCGGGATCATGATCTGGGCTCTCGTCGTACCGTTCGCGCTGTGGGCGTTGCTCCGGCTGACCGGGGCCGATCCGCACTGGTTGTGGACGCCCCTGGTGGCGTACACGCCGTATGTCTTGGTCGTCGCGCTCGTCCCGCTCGTGGTGGCGGCGTTCCTGCGGCGCCGGGCGGCGACGGCGGTCGCCGCCGCGAGCGTGCTCGCGCTGGGGGTCGCGGTGCTGCCGCGTGCCTTCCCCGGCGGCGGGCCCGCCGCCGGAGGCGAGGAACTGCGGGTGCTGGCCGTCAACCTCGCCTTCGGCCAGGCCGACGCCGGCGAGGTCGTCGCGCTGGTACGGCGGATGCGACCGCACGTGCTGACGCTGCAGGAGCTCACCCCGGGCGCCCTCGGCAGGCTCGACCGGGCCGGGCTGCGCACGCTGCTGCCGCACACCGTCGACCGTTCCGCGCCGCGCGCCGGAGGCTCCGGGCTCTACGCGGCGGGGCCGCTGCGGGAGCTGCCGGTGATCGAGTTCGGTTTCCGGCAGGCGCGGGCCGTGTTCACGACGCCGGGCGGGCGCGAGGTCGAGGTCGTGTCCGTGCACCCGTGCGCGCCCAATCCGTCGGCGCCGGTGCCGTGCTGGGCGCAGGGGCTGGACGCGCTGCCGCGCGCGGGCGGGATGCCCCGGGTGCTGGCGGGCGACTTCAACGCGACCCTCGACCACGGACGGCTGCGGGCGCTGCTCGACAGCGGGTACCGGGACGCGGCCGACGCCACCGGCAAGGGGTTCGAGCCGACGTGGCCGACCCGGGGCGACTGGGAGTTCCTGCCGAGGGTCGCCATCGACCACGTGCTCGCCTCTCCGGAGCTCGCCGTCACCGGCTTCTCCGCGCACGACGTCGGGGGCTCGGACCACCGCCCGGTGTTCGCGTCGCTCCGGTTCCGGTGACCGAGCGCCCCGGCGTCACTCGGCTGCCGGGACGCGCCCGCGTCCCTGGCGTCAGGAACGCCCGGCTGCCGGGGTGCCCTCCGAGGCCGCCGTCCCGGGGGTCATGACGTTCGTCCGCCCGCGATCGGACGGCCGTAATAGGCGGGCAGTTCGGCCCAGCCGGGGTTGTCGCTCAGGTGGACGGTTCCGGCGAGACGGGCCGCCTTGCGCAGGGTGACGGCCCTGGCGCGCTCTGCCACCCCGTGGATCAGATGGCAGAACCTGCTCCTGGCCAGCGCCCTGGCCCACGACGGCTCGCGGATGGCGCGGTAGGCCGCCAGCGGCCCCTCGAAGGTCACCAGCACGTCGGCCAGCGCGGCGTACCCGGGGTCGGGGTAGACGCCGGGGTTGAGCACGACCGTGCCGCTCGCGCCGTCGACGAGCCTGCGGTAGTGGTCGAGGCGCCCGGCTCCGGCGGCGACCTGGTCGAGGAAGGCGCCGCGCAGGCCGTACCAGGCGTGCGCTCTGCGCAGGTCGGCGCGTACGTCGGCGACGGGCCGCAGGCCGAAGTCGGTGTCGACCCGCGCCAGCACCTCGCTCCCGGCCGCCGCGAGGCCCGCGATCACCGGCCGGTAGCCGGGGTCGCGATGCTCGCCGAGGTCGAGCACGACCATCCGGGGAGGTTCGGCGAGCAGCCGGCGCCAGGATTGCGCGCGATCGAGCCGGAAGTAGGCGGGCACGCAGGTACCGACCGCGATGTCGCCCACCTCGACCAGCCGGACCCCGCTCCTGGCGACGTACGGCGGCAGCCCGGAGGTCCAGGTCCGGCCGCTCGGAATCACCGTCACCGCATGCCATTTCCCATGTCAGACCACCCTCTTATTCCGGTTTCGCAACGGCGGCGCCGCACCGCGCCAGTGAATTTATAGCCGACCCCGCCGACATCCGGCGAAGGATTGCCGCGACATGGTTCCGACCTGCGACGACCCAGGAAAAGCAGCCGTTTTTAACATGAAATGTCGGGCGCTTCCCGATGGCCGGTCATGGGCGCCCCATCATGGGGAACGCGCGCCTACCGTGCCACCCGCACGCGCGATGGACGTAAACTTCCGGTGTGGTAGAACCAAAGTTCGAGATCCAGATGCTCCACGACCGGGTGCTGATCCGGCTGGAGACCACGGTCGAGGAACGGCGCAGCGGCTCCGGCATCGTGATCCCCGCGACGGTCAAGGACGAGAACCGCCTGGTGTGGGGCGAGGTCTGCGGAGTGGGCGCCAACGTGCGCGGCGTGAAGCTCGGCGACAAGGTGCTGCTCAGCCCCGAGGACCGGCTGGAGGTCGATCTCCACTCCCAGACCTACCTGGTGGTGCGCGAGCGCGACCTGCACGCCGTGGCCACCCAGGAGACCGACCACGGCACCGGCCTCTATCTGTAGATCAGCCCCCTGGCCGTCTCGATGAGGTCGATGCCGATGCTCCGCATGCCGACGTAGACGATCACGGTGGCCGCGATCACGGTCACGACCAGCACCAGGATGCGGACGGTCCAGCCCTGCCGCTTGTACCACTCGGTCCAGGCGTGCAGGGTGCGCTTGCCGAACTCCAGCACCTTGTGCGCCCAGTGGAACTCCGTGGCGAGCACCGCGAGCCCCGCGAACACCACCAGCCACCCGGGGCCGGGGAAGGGCACCATGATGAGCCCGCCGATCACCATGACGCCGCCCAGCACGCCGATGACGATCTTCAGGGTGAGCGCGCCGGTGCGGGTCGACCTGATGCCGTCCAGCCACCCGTGGATGCCGCCTCGCGGCGGCATGCCGGACCGCTCCTCCGCCGCGCCCTTGAGCTCGTCGGCGTCGCCGGTCTCTGAGTTGTGGATGGCCACGATCCCCCCGTGGGCTGTTGACGGACGCCACCAGGATACGGCGTCCGGAGGAAGACTCCGGCGAACACTTCGGGTAGATCTTCGCCGGTAGAGCGGCATCAGCGGGCAAAAATCGGTTAATGTCGCACATGCCCGAGGTAATGCTTCGTACCGTAACCGGCCCCATGCGTGCCGCAGCGGTCACCGGTGCCGTGCTCCCCCACGAACACCTGCGCACCGACCTGCGCTGGGCCGTCGGAATCGACTCCGATCCCTACCGGTGGCTCGACGAGGAGCGCCCGGTCACCGACGAACTGCGCGCGCTGCGCCAGGACCACGGTGTCGGCCTCGTGGTCGACCTGACCTGCACCGGCATGGGCCGCGACACCGCCGCCCTCGCCCGTATGGCGGCGGGCAGCCGGGTGCCCGTCATCGCCGCCACCGGGCTGTTCGCCGAGCCGTTCGCCCAGGTCGGCACGGCGAGCGTCGAGGAACTGACGCGGCGGCTGATGGACGAGATCACCTCGGGACTCGACGAGTCCGGAGCGCTGCCCGGAGTGATCGGCGAGGTCGGCACCTGGGGCGAGGAGCCCACGGCCGCCGAGGAGCGCTGCCTGCGCGCCGCCGCCCGCGCCTCCCTGTCGTCGCGGCTGCCGGTCGCGACGCACGGCGTCAACGGTACGGCGCTGCTGGAGATCCTGCTGTCCGAGGGGCTCGACCCCGGCCGGGTGAGCGTGGGCTACGCGGGCACCGATCCCGGGGCGGCCCGCAAGATCGCCGAGGCCGGGGCGTACGTGAGCGTCTGCACCCTGCCGCAAGGGGCCGGGCAGGCGGCGCGGACGGTGGCCGGGCTGATCGAGGACGGACATGCCGACCGGGTGCTGGTCAGTTCGGGAGTGAGCCGGGTGGCGCAGTTGCGGCGCTACGACGGCCACGGGTACTCCCACGCGCTCGACGCGCTGCCGCCGCTGCTGCGGGCGGCGGGTGTCGGCGACGAGACGTTCCGCAAGATCACCCAGGTCAACCCGCTGCGCTGGCTCACGGCCTGATCCCACCGGCCCGCACGGCTCTTCCCAGGCCGGGCGCACGGGCTAGGATCGCCGTGTGAGCAAGCAGTCCGGACTCTCGCGCCTGAGCGACATCCCGGTCGTCTTCATGCTCGCGTGGGCGGGGTGGCTGGCCGTCCCCTGGTCGTTCAGCGGTCTGGCGCAGGCCCGCGCCGCCGCGGCCGAGGCTGCCGAGGCGGCGCTTCCGCCCGCCGACCTCACGCCCGCGCACGCCGAGGAGCGGCGGCCGTCCGAGGCACGCTCGATCCGGTACGACCATTCGGACCTGTCCGGCTACTGGGGCACACCGGTGGGCCCCGACGTCTCCTGCCGCCTCGACCCGCCCGGCGCCCTCGAAGGCGGGCCCTGCGACCTCACCCCGCCCGGCGGCCCGGGTGGAGCGCATCGGCTCGCCGCCGAGATGCTGGCCGCCGAACGCGCCAGGATCGCCGGGGAGGTGCACGACGCCGCCGGACACGGGCTGGCGGCCATCGCCATGCAGGCCGGGCTCGCGCTCGTCGCCCTCGACGACGACCCCGAGCAGGCCAGGGCGTCCCTGCTGGCCATCAAGGAGACCAGCCGCAAGGCGCTCACCCACCTGCGCACCGCGCTCGACGGCATCGAGGGCGGCCCGCCGAGCGACCTGCCCGCGCTGCTCGACGGGGTGCGGGCGGCGGGCCTGCCCGTCGACGTCGAGCCCGCCGACCCCGACGTGCCCGCCCATCTGGAGGGCGCGGTCTACCGGGTGGTCCGCGAGTCGCTCACGAACGTGCTGCGCCACGCGGGCCCGACCAGGGCGTCGGTACGCGTGGCCAGCGACCCCCGCGCGTTCGTGGTGGAGGTGGCCGACCGGGGCGCCGGATGGAACGGCGCCCGGGAGGGACGCGGCCTGAGCACCATGCGCGCCCGGGTCACCGCCGCCGGAGGCGCGTTCGCGGCGGGCCCGCGCGAGGGCGGCGGTTTCCGGGTGGTGGCCCGCTTCCCCCACGTCGAGCGCACGTGACGGAACCGGCGACCGGGGCGGCGCCCCCGATCCGGGTCGCCGTGGCCGACGACCAGGCCGTGGTGCGGATGGGCCTGCGGGCGCTCGTCGAGCGCGAACCCGGCCTCGCCTTCGTGGGCGAGGCGCAGGACGGCGCCGCCGCCCTGCGGCTGATCGCCGCCACCCGCCCCGACGTACTGCTGCTCGACATCCGGATGCCCGGCATGGACGGTCTCCAGACCCTGCGCGCCATAGCGGCCGACGAGAGCCTGCGCGGCGTGCGGATCGTGGTGGTGACGACGTTCGCGGTGGACGAGTACGTCTTCGCCGCCCTCCAGGCGGGCGCGAGCGGCTTCCTGCTGAAGGACAGCGCCCCCGACGAGCTGGTGTCCGCGATCCGCGTGGTCGCCGCCGGTGAGGCGCTGCTGTCGCCGTCGGTCACCCGTACGGTCATCTCCCGCTTCGGCAGGCACGCGAGCGCGGAACCGGTCCCCGGCATCGAGACGCTGACGCCGCGCGAGCGCGAACTGGCCGCGTGGGTGGCGACGGGGATGTCCAACGAGGAGATCGCCAAAGAGCTGGTGATCAGCCCGGAGACGGTCCGCACGCACGTCAGCCGGGCCATGGTCAAGCTGCACGCCCGCGACCGCGCCCAGCTCGTGGTGTTCGCGATGCGCGCGGGCCTGGCGATCTGAGCTAGCGCAGCAGTCCCTCGTAGTTGCGCTGCTGGAGCTGCGCCTCGATCTGCTTCACGGTCTCCAGCCCGACGCTCACCATGATCAGGATGCTGGCCCCGCCGAAGGGGAAGTTCTGCTGGGTCGAGGGGTCGCGCAGCAGTGCGAAGGCGATGAGCGGCAGCAGCGCCAGCACGCCGAGGTAGAGGGCTCCGGGCGCGGTCAGCCGGGACAGCACGAAGCCCAGGTACTGCGCGGTCGCCCGGCCGGGCCGTACTCCGGGGACGAATCCGCCGTACCGCTTGATGTTGTCGGCCATCTCGACCGGGTTCGCAGTGATCGAGACGTAGAAGTAGGTGAATCCGACGACGAGGAGGAAGAAGACGGTCATGTAGAGCGGGTGGTCACCGGTGAGGTACGGCGCCAGCCACGGCAGCTGGTTGGCGAACAGCGTCGGCACGAACAGCAGCGAGGTGGTGAAGATGACCGGCACGATGCCCGCCTGGTTGACCTTGAACGGGATGTAGGTGCTGGTGCCGCCATAGGAACGGCGGCCGACCAGGCGCTTGGCGTACTGGACGGGCACCCGCCGCTGCGCCTGCTCGACGAAGACCACGACGGCCACGAGGAAGACGCCGGTGACGAGCATGACCACGCCGCCGGCCGGGCTGATCGTGAAGATCGTCGACATGTACGACGGGAAGACCGCGACCACCTGGGTGAAGATCAGGATGGACATGCCGTTGCCGATGCCCCGGTCGGTGACCAGTTCGCCGAGCCACATGACCACGCAGGACCCGGCGACCATGACGGCCACGAGCACGCCGACGCCGAGCAGGCTCTCATCGCGCAGCACCCGCTCGGCGCAGCCGGGGAACAGCTGCCCGGTCCTGGCCAGTGCGACGACGGTGGTGGCGTTGAGGACGGCGAGGGCGACGGTGAGGTAGCGGGTGTACTGGGTGATCTGCGATTGCTTGCCCTCTTTGCGCAGCGCCTCCAGCCGGGGCACGGTGACGGCCATGAGCTGCATGATGATGCTGGCCGTGATGTAGGGCATGACGCCGAGCGCGAACACCGAGAGCTGCAGCATCGCGCCGCCGCTGAGCAGTTGCACCATCTCGGCGAGCCCGCCCCGGGTGCCGCCGAGGCAGCGTTTCACCGCCGCCACGTCCACGCCGGGTGAGGGCAGTATCTGCCCGAAGCGGAAAAGGACCACGATCCCGAGCGTGAAGAGGATCTTCCTGCGCAGGTCCGGGGCGCGGAACACGCGAGAGACGACGGAGAGCATGCGCCTGAGTCTGCTCGGCGGGGGCCCCGCGCACGTCCGACCGGGAGCGGCTGCGGTGTACGCGGATCCGCGTACGCTCAGACCTTGTGGTTCCAGTCTGGGTGATCAGCGGCCCGCCTGGCGCGGGCAAGTCGACCGTGGCCGCCGCGCTGCTCGCACGGCTGTCGCCGGTGCCCGCGCTGCTCGACAAGGACGGCGTGTACGGCGGGATCGTCGCCGAGATCCTGCGAGCGTACGGGCGCCCGCCGGGTGAACGCGAGGGCCCGTGGTACGACGCGCATGTCAAGCACCACGAGTACGCCGGGCTGAGCGCGCTGGCCGGGCAGATCCGCGCGCACGGGTGCCCGGTGGTGCTCGACGGGCCGTTCACCTCGCAGGTGCACTCGGCGACGCTGTGGCGGGAGTGGGTGCGGGCGCTGGGCGGGCCGCCGGTGCGCCTGGTGTGGGTGCGTTCGGACGGCCCGACGCTGCGGGAGCGGCTGGTCGCGAGGGGGCTGGAGCGCGACGCGGGCAAGCTGGCCGACTTCGCGGGGTTCCTCTCGGCGGTGCGGGTGGACGAGCCGCCGGCCGTACCTCATCTGGAGATCGACAACCGGCGCGGGGCGCCGGATCTGGAGGCGCAGCTCAGCGCGGCGGGTATGCCGCCGCGAGCAGCGCGGGCAGGCGGGGCACCAACCGGGTAAAGGTGCCGCTTTCGTAGGTGGCGCCGGGCTCGTTGGCCAGTTGCTGGGTGACGACCCGGCGATGAGGCTGGCGGCGAGGGGGCGGGTGGTCTTCACCGGCACGCCGGCGGAGCTGGCGCGGACGGCCACGCACACGGGCAGGCACCTGGCGCGGTCGCTCGCGGTCGCTCGGTAGCCGATTGGGAAATCAAGGCGGCGTCGCTCAGCAGTCGACTTCAACGTCGTGGCGGCATCGCTCGGTAGGCGACCTCGACGTCACGGCGGCGTCGCTCAGTAGTCGACCTCGAAGTCGTGGCGGCCGAGCGTGTACGCCTCGCCCGCCGGCAGCACGTGGCCGTGGGCCACCAGGTGGGCGAGGCTCTCGCGGACCACGTCCTCTGCCAGCCCCGTGGCGTGCGTGACCGCTTCGAGGTCGGCGCTGCGGCCCTCGACCGTGAGGGCCGCGACCGCCTCGTAGACGACGGTGTCGGCGCCGGACATCGCGTGGACGTCGTGGATGTTCATGGTCGCAGCCTGTTCGGGTCGATGTCGCGGACCGGATGGCGGCGCAGGTACTCCGCCTCCAGCACGCTGGTGCGCGAGGTGTGGTGGGCGAGCGCGTCGTCGGGTCCGTGCAGGAAGGTCTCGTGGCGAGTCTTGTGAAGGTGGCGCAGCTCACGCAGCAGGTCTTCCTCTGTGAGCGTGCGCGGATCAATGCCCATCATCGTCATGAAGGTCCCCTACCCGACTTCCGTCCGACAATATCTGTCATATTTCCTGACTTATCCCCATTGCTCGTCCGGAACCCTCGTCTTACCGTCCCCGTATGGACCTTGAGCTCAGGCACCTCAGAATCGTCCGCGCCGTCGCCGACGCGGGTAGCGTGAGCAAGGCGGCGAACTTCCTCGGTCTGGCCCAGCCCGCACTCACCGCCCAGCTCAAACGCATCGAACGGGCGCTCGGCGGCGCCCTGTTCGAACGCGATCGGCGGGGCGCCAGGCCCACCCAGCTCGGCGAGCTCGTGCTCGACCGCGCCCGCGTGCTCCTGCCCGCCGCCAGGGAACTGCAGGAGGAGGCGCTGCGCTTCGCCACCTCCCCCTCGATCCGCTACCGGGTCGGCGCCACCAACGGCTGCGTGCTCGGCGGACTGGTCGACCGGCTGGCGGCCGAGCGTCCCGTCACCACGCACACGTCGCTGTCGGCGTACGAGCTGAGTGGGATGGCCGAACTCGGCCGCCTCGACTACGTCCTGGTCGGCGCCTGCGGCGACACCGGCGTGCCCGGCGGCACGCTGGAGTGGGAGACCGTGAGCACCGACCCGGTGTTCGTGCTGCTCGGGCCCGGTCACCACCTCGCCGGGGAGAAGGAGGTCAAGCTCGCCGAACTCGCCGGCGAGCAGTGGGCGATGACGCCCGGCGACGGGTGCTTCGCCGACTGCTTCGCCATGGCGTGCGCCCGCGCCGGGTTCACCCCCGGAACGATCTACGAGACCGACATGTCCACCTGCGCCCACCTCGCGCAGGTCGGCCGGGCGGTCGTCCTGTGCCAGGCGACCCACCAGGCGCCCGCCGGGCTGGTCATGGTGCCGCTCGTGGACGTCCCGTTACGCTGGCGGCAGTTCCTCGGCCGCCACCCCACCGCCCCTGACGCGGCGTGGGTGCTCGCGCAGGCCAAGGCGGCCCACGCCGAGGCAGTACGGCACAGCTCGCTCTACCAGGACTGGCTCGTCAGGAATCCGGGCTTCGGCACCGCTCCGTGAGCCCGCTCCCCGGGCCGATCGCGCGGAGCCCGGCTCACTAGGCCAGGTCGAACACCCAGCCCGGCCGCCACTCGAAGGGAATCGTCACCAGGTCCTCCAGCGGCGTACCCATGAGCAGGTTCTCCAGCGCCCACAGGTTGGCGGTGTGCGCCACCACCAGCACCGTCGCGCCCGGCCAGCGCTTCATCACCTCCTCCAGGAAGGCGGCCATCTCGGCGACCACCTGCCGGTAGCTCTGGCCGCCCGGCCACGGCAGGTCCACATGCGCGCCGCGCAGCGCGGCGAGTTCCGAGACCGGCCGCCCGTTGTAGACGCCGTAGTCGCACTCGCGCAGCCGCGAGTCCTGCCGGACCTCCTTGACGCCGTCGAAGGCGATCTCGGCCGTCTGGGCGGCGCGGCGCAGGTCGGAGCAGTACACGTGGTCGACGTCGCGTCGTCTGCGGCCCAACTCGACAGCCTGCTCCCTGCCGAGCGGTGACAACTCGCCGGGCAGCCAGCCCGTCGCGACTCCAGCCTCGTTGTCCACCGACGTCGCATGCGTCTCATACACCAGTTTGACGGCCATGGTCATGACCGTACCCGCAGGCCGAGTCAGGATTCCGCAGCTCACAAGTCCACGGGTAGAAGTATTTCCACCCCAGCGTCTACACCCTCCGCCGTAGGAGAAAGACAACACCCGCGTACGACGCGGCACACCGCCTGAACGGCGACGATGCTCTCCTGTCCCACCCGACTCAGGAGAAGTTTCATGAAAGTCATACCTCGGCTGTCGTCCGTCCTCGCCGTCGGCCTCGCCGTCCTGCTGGCCGCCCCGAACCCGGCGGCGGCCAAGCCCGGAGGATGGAGCGCCACCTGGACCGCCTCCCCGCAGCGTCCCAGCACCAGCTACACGCCGAACTGGGCGGAGGAGGGCTTCGCCGACCAGACGATCCGCCAGGTGGTACGCATCAGCGCGGGCGGCTCGACGGCCAGGATCCGGCTGTCCAACGTCTTCGGCAGCACCCCGCTGAAGATCGCCGGCGCCACCGTCGCCCGCGCCTCGGGGGGCGCCGCCGTACAGGGCTCGACGCTGCGGCACCTCACCTCCGGCGGCAAGCGCGCCTTCACCGTGCCCGCCGGCGCGGAACTCGCCACCGACGCCGTCCCGATCAAGCTGTCCGACCTGGACTCCGTCGCCGTCACCCTCTACCTGTCCGCGCCCACCGGCCCCGCGACCTACCACGCCCAGGCCATCGCCACCGACCACCGCGCCGACCCCTCGGCCGCCGCCTTCACCCAGACCACCGTCTCCTGGTACTACCTGAGCGGGGTCGACGTCATCGGCGCGGCCTCCCGCCGCGGCACCGTCGTCGCCTTCGGCGACTCACTGACCGACGGGTACGGCTCCACCCCCGGTTCCGACAACCGCTACCCCGACGAACTGGCCGAGCGCCTGGCCGCGGCCGGTAAGCCGCGAGGCGTGGTGAACCAGGGCATCGGCGGCAACCGCGTCACCGTCGACTCCGCGCGCCTGGGCGACAAGGGGGTCTCCCGCTTCCGGCGCGACGTCCTCGGCCAGCCCGGCGTACGGACGGTCATCATCCTGGAGGGGCTCAACGACATCGGCATGAGCGAGGTCCAGGCGCCCATCAACGCGCCGTTCACCGAGGTCTCCGCCGACCAGATCATCGCCGGGCACCGCGACCTGATCCGCCAGGCCAAGACCAAGGGGCTGCGCGTGCTGGGCGCCACGCTGCCGCCCACGAAGGGCTCGCGCTACCACACGCCGACCACCGAGGCGAAGCGGGAGGCGGTGAACGCCTGGATCCGGACGTCCGGGGCGTACGACGCGGTCGTGGACCTGGACCGGGCACTGGCCTCTCCGGCCGACGAGGACCAGGTCAACCCCGACTACCTGGCCGCCGACCGGCTGCACCTCAACGACGCCGGATACCGCGCGATGGCCAACGCCGTGGACCCGGCCGACCTGGGCTGACCGCCTGGGCGTCCGTGGCCCCCGCCCGGGCCCGGGGCCGGTCTTCTCCGGTGTACGGGCCACGGACGCACCCGATGCTCTACGCTAAGGGTGCTCATCGGCCGTCTCCGGCGCCGATCGCACGTCACAACTGAATCCAGGGGCGGTAGCTCAGCCGGTCAGAGCATCGGACTCATAATCCGTGGGTCGTGGGTTCAAGTCCCACCCGCCCTACTCGAAACCGGGCCTTCTACCTGCCAGTTCCTTGATCGCCCGAATCCGTGGGTCGCCGGTCGGCCAGATGGGAGACCGCCAGTTCGGACACCTCCCCCACGGCGACCGCCCCAGGCACCGGCGCAGCGCTTCAGCCGAGCAGGGTCTTGCCGTCCTCGGCCCGAATCAGGGTGATCAGCGCGCGCAGACCTTTCTCCGTGCGGGTGATCTCCTCGTCGGTGATGTAGACGGACGGTTCGAAGCGCAGGGTGCTGGTGGCACTGGCGGTGGGGAAGACGCGCATGTTGTGTTCGCGCAGGAGGTAGCCGGAGAACATGTAGCCGATCAGACCGCCTCTGGCCTGCTCGGCGAGGATTTCGGAGGCCGAACCGGACAGGTCGTGGAACTCCAGACCCACCATCAGCCCCTTGCCTCGGACGTCCTTGACGACGTCGCCGAACTCGTCGCGCAGCGCGCGCAGCATGGCGAGCAGCTTGTCTCCCCGCTGGGCCGCCAGCCGGTACACCGCGCCGCCGTCGGCCTCCAGCAGTTCCACGGCGCGCAGGGCGATGAGGGTGGAAAGGCTGTCCTTGGCGAACGTCGAGGTGTGCACCAGCTCGAAGTCGGCGCGGTAGCGCGACGACCGGATCAGTGTGACCGCCGCCTTGGCGATACCGCCGCCCAAGCTCTTCGCCAGAGTGATGTAGTCGCCGCGCAGTCCCAGATGTGACGCGGCGAAGAACGCGCCAGAGCGGCCCATGCCGCTCTGCACCTCGTCCACGATGACGGGGATGTCGGCGGCGTCGAGCAGCTCACGCAGGCGGGCGACGGCGCCGGCGTCCAGGATGCGGATGCCCGCCTCACCCTGGATGGGCTCCAGGACGAACGCGCTGATCACCGGCAGCGGACGCTCGACGACCCGGATGGCGTCGCCGTCGACGGCGAGGTCGAACAGGGTCCGGCTCTCGGCGGCGATCGCGTCCGAGATGACGTCGGGCTGGTCGAGCGGCACGAACCGGCACTGCGCGGCCATGGCGATGAACGGTGTGCGGTAGGCGAAGTTGTGGGTGAGCTGAATCGTGCCCGCGAGCTTGCCGTGGAAGGAGCCCACGGGAGCCAGGTAGACCGGCGGCGTGGCGGCGCGCTCGGCGTTGGCGGCGCGCAGGGCGGCGACGACCTCGTCGATGTCCGACCCCCGCAGGGGGGAGGCGTCCACGGTCGCGCCGGAGGCCACCGCCGCGACGGCGGCCTCGATGTGGGCTTCGACCTCGGCGAGCGCCTCACCGATCTTGAGCATGCGGTCCATCTCGGCGTGCTTGATGGCGACCTCGTTGGCCTCGGCCCCGCTGTTGGCGAAGATCACCGCGTAGTTCTCGTCGGTGTCGAACTCGCGGTGCGCGATGGTGTTCAGCGTCCACGCGAGATTGTTCGCGTAAGGATGCCGGGAAAACTGTGCGTGGATCGGGGTATCGCTGTCCAGCAGTGATTTCGTGTACTCGATGAGCTCCGGGTTGTTGTGCCCGAGAATGGTCGACCCATAGCCGCCGACGAGGTCGAGCACCTCAATCTCGGCACCACCGGCGTCGCGGTAGTACAGGGAGTCCTTCTTCGACCTGGTGTATTCGACACCGAGTCCCAGAGATGCCAGCCAGGCGAACATGTACGGCTCGGCCAGCTCGGGCTTGTCGGCCACTGGATTCATCTTCGTCCCCTGTCCACGTGAGGTTCTCGGAGGCGACCGTAACCAACGTCCGGTGAATCACGGCCTATATCTGGTCTAGCTCCGGTAATAGCCGGCGCTACGGCCGACATGAAGAATTCCTGCCGGGAATTTATCGGTCGCTCTACGGGGTCGTGTTCGCGAAACCCCCGGTAACCGATTGTTCAATCAGCCCCTTACCGGCAGAAGACCGGCAGTGGGTCGTAAACCGCCCGCTGTGGCTAGTGTCGTACGGGTTTGGGTTGGGAAAACCCGTCCGGTTTCCGGCAAGCGGAGGGCAGCCGATTTCCATGACGAGTGGTCAGCAATTCCACGGCACTCAAGAAGACGAGGCGATCGCGGTCGTCGGGATGTCCTGCCTGCTACCAGGGGCACCTGACATCGCCGCGTTCTGGGACCTGCTGCGGTCCGGGCGCGACGCGCTGACCGACATGCCCGAGCATCGCTGGGAACCGATCTCCGCCGACGCGGGCGACCCGGTGCGCAGAGGCGGTTTCCTGGACTCGGTAGCCGATTTCGACGCCGCCTTCTTCGGTATCTCGCCACGCGAAGCGCGGGTCATGGACCCGCAGCAGCGCCTGCTGCTGGAGTTGGCCTGGTCCGCACTGGAGGACGCCGGAATCGTCGCCGCCGACCTGGAGGGCAGCCCGACCTCGGTCTACGTCGGCACCGCGCGCGAGGACTACGCCGCTCTGGTCTACCGCCAGGGCTCGCCCGCGATCACCCAGCACACCAACGCGGGCGTGCACCGGGGCGTCATCGCCAACCGCATCTCCTACGCCCTCGGTCTGCGCGGCGCGAGCCTGACCGTCGACACCAGCCAGTCGTCGTCACTGGTCGCGGTGCACCTGGCCTGCGAGTCCCTGCGCTCGGGGGACTCCGCACTGGCGCTGGCCGCAGGTGTGAACCTCAACATCCTGGCCGAGACCGTGCTCGGCGCCGAGCGGTTCGGCGGGCTGTCCCCCGACGGCCGCTGCCACACCTTCGACGCCAGGGCCAACGGCTACGCGCGCGGCGAGGGGGCCGCCGTGGTCGTGCTCAAACCGCTGCGGGCGGCCATCGCCGATGGCGACCGGGTGCACGGCGTGCTGCTGGGCAGCGCGGTGAACAACGACGGCGCGACCTCCGGTCTGACGGTGCCGAGCGCGCTCGCACAGGAGCAGGTGGTGCGGACGGCGCACCGCAGAGCGGGCGTGTCCCCCGACGACGTGCAGTACGTCGAGCTGCACGGGACCGGTACCCCGGTGGGTGACCCGATCGAGGCCACCGCGCTGGGAGCGTCGATCGGCACGCGCAAGCTGTCCGGCGACCCGCTGATCGTCGGCTCGGTGAAGACCAACATCGGCCACCTGGAGGCCGCGGCGGGCATCACCGGCCTGGTGAAGACCGTGCTGGCGATCAGCAACCGGGAGCTGCCCGCGAGCCTCAACCACGAGACGCCGAACCCGGCCATCCCGTTCGGCGAGCTGAACATCTCCGTCGTCACGAGCCACTCCCCCTGGCCGCACCCGGACCGCAGGCTCGTCGCGGGGGTCAGTTCCTTCGGGATGGGCGGCACGAACTGCCACGTCGTCGTCGCGGAGGCGCCGACCGCCGAGCCCGCCCGGCCCGGCGAGCCCGGCGTCGCGGCACCGCTGCCGGTGGTCGTCTCCGGCCGCACCCCGCAGGCGCTCCGCGCGCAGGCCGAGCGGCTCAGGGCCGCCGTCGAGGCGGGCGACGCCGACGTCGCGTCCGTCGGCTGGTCCGCCCTGACCACGCGCACCCGGTTCCCCCACCGCGCCGCCGTCGTCGCCGCGGACCGCGAGGAACTGCTCGCCGGTCTGCGTGCGCTGGCGGCGGACACCCCTGCCGCCGGGCTCGTCACCGGCGTCACGTCGGGGGGCACGACTGCGGCCGTGTTCACCGGTCAGGGCGCCCAGCGGGTCGGCATGGGCATGGAGCTGCACGCCGCGTTCCCGGTCTACGCGCGGTCTTTCGACGAGGTCGCGGCGCTCATCGACCCGCACCTGGACCGCCCGTTGCGCGAGGTGATCGAGAGCGGAACGGACCTGGACCAGACCGGCTACACCCAGCCCGCGCTGTTCGCGGTCGAGGTGGCGCTGTTCCGGCTGTTCGAGTCGTGGAACCTGCGACCAGACCTCGTGATGGGTCACTCCATCGGCGAGATCGCCGCCGCCCACGTCGCGGGCGTGCTGTCCCTGTCCGACGCCGCCGCCCTCGTCTCCGCACGCGGACGCATGATGCAGGCACTGCCCGACGGCGGCGCGATGGTTGCCGTGGGGGCGACGGAGCAGCAGGTCGCCGAGTACCTGTCCGACACCGTGGCGCTCGCCGCCGTCAACGGCCCGGACGCGGTCGTGCTCTCCGGTGACGAGGACGCCGTGCTCCACGCCGCCACGCGGCTGCGGCAGGCCGGGCACAAGACCAAGCGGCTCTCGGTGAGCCACGCCTTCCACTCCCACCGCATGGACGCGATGCTCGACGCCTTCCGCGATGTCGTGTCCGGCCTGGAGTTCCATCCGCCACGGATCACGGTGGTCTCCACGGTGACCGGACAGGTCGCCCCCGCCGAACTGCTGGCGTCCCCGGAGTACTGGGTGGAGCAGGTCCGCGCGACCGTCCGCTTCAGCGACGCCGCGCGCGCCCTGGAGGCGGCGGGGGTGCGCACGGTCATCGAGTTCGGCCCGGACGACGTGTGCTCGGCCCTGGTCGCCGACAGCGTCGTCGACCGGTCGGCGGTGCGGGCGGGGTCGGTGCTGCGCAAGGGCAGGCCGGAGGCTCGTACCGTCATGGCCTCGGTCTCCCGGCTGGTCGTGTCCGGGGTCGAGTTGGAGTGGGACTCGGTCTTCGCGGGCACGAGGGCCCGCCGGCTCGACCTGCCCACCTATGCCTTCCAGCGCGAGCACCACTGGGTCACCGACGGCGTGGCCGACAGCGCCGCCCCCGCCGCGCCGCGCGTCAGCCGCGCGCCTGCCGCGCGCCCGGTCACCAGCCCGACCACCAGCCCGACCACCGGCCCGACCAGCCGCCCGATCAGCCACACGGCCGACCTGGTGACCGCGCACGTCGCCGCCGTCCTGGGCCTGGCCCCCGGCAAGGCGGTCGAGGTCGACCTGCCTTTCCGTGACCTCGGCTTCAGCTCGCTGATGACCGTGGAACTCAGTGACGGCCTCGCGGAGGCCACCGGGCTGAGCCTGCCGTCGAGCACCCTGTTCGACCACCCCACGCCGACCGCGCTGGCCGCTCACCTCGACGCCCGGCTCAGTGGCGGGGACACCGACGTCGATGAGGTCGTCACCGTCGGCTCGGACGACGAGCCGATCGCGATCGTCGGGATGGCGTGCCGCTACCCCGGCGGGGTCGCCTCGCCCGACGACCTGTGGGGGCTGGTCGTCGGCAACGGCGACGCCATCTCCGGTTTCCCCACCGACCGGGGCTGGGCCGAGGACCTCGTCGACCCCGACCCCGGCGCGTCCGGCAAGAGTTCGGTGCGCGAGGGCGGTTTCCTGCACGACGCGGGCCGCTTCGACGCCAGGTTCTTCGACATCTCCCCGCGCGAGGCGCAGGCGATGGACCCGCAACAGCGGCTGCTGCTGGAGACCACGTGGGAAGCGCTGGAGCGGGCCGGTCTTCTCCCTCGTGACCTGCGTGGCTCCCGGACCGGGGTCTTCATCGGCGCCACGACGTTCGACTACGGCCCCCGGATGGACGACGCGCCGGCGAGCGTGGAGGGGCACCTGCTGACCGGCGGGACGGCCAGCGTCATGTCCGGCCGTATCGCCTACCAGCTGGGGTTGCTCGGTCCCGCCATCACGGTGGACACCGCGTGCTCGTCGTCCCTGGTGGCGCTGCACCTGGCCGTTCAGTCGCTGCGCCGGGGCGAGACGTCGCTGGCGATCGCGGGCGGTGTGGCGGTGATGTCGACGCCGGGCATGTTCCTGGAGTTCTCCCGGCAGCAGGGCCTCGCTGCCGACGGCCGCTGCAAGGCCTTCGCCGCCGCCGCCGACGGCACCGCGTGGGCCGAGGGTGTCGGCCTGCTCGTGGTCGAGCGGCTGTCCGATGCCCGCCGCAACGGGCACCAGGTGCTCGCCGTGGTGCGCGGCTCGGCGGTCAACTCCGATGGTGCCTCCAACGGACTGACCGCACCGAGCGGCCTGGCGCAGCGGCGGGTGATCCGCCAGGCCCTCGCCGACGCCCGCCTGACCGGCGCCGACGTCGACGTGGTCGAGGCGCACGGCACCGGCACCAGCCTGGGCGACCCGATCGAGGCGGCGGCGCTGCTGGCGACCTACGGCGCCGACCGGGGTGGCCGGGAGCCGGTACTGCTCGGGTCGCTCAAGTCCAACATCGGCCACGCTCAGGCCGCGGCCGGTGTCGGCGGTGTGATCAAGCTGGTGCAGGCGATGCGCCACGGCGTCGTCCCGGCCACCCTGCACGTCGACGAGCCGACCCCGCGCGTGGACTGGTCGTCGGGCGCGGTCTCGGTGGTCACCGCGAACCGCGCCTGGCCGGTGACGGGGGGGCCGCGCCGCGCGGCGGTGTCGTCGTTCGGGATCAGCGGCACCAACGCCCACGCCATCATCGAGGTGGAGCCGGAGGCGGACCGGCCGGGCGGCGGTGACGCGTCGAGGGCGCCGTGGGTCCTGTCCGCGCCGACCGGCGAGGGCCTGCGCGCCCAGGCCGCACGGCTGCGCGAGTTCGTGCTCACGCGGCCGGACGCGCACCCGGCCGACATCGGTCTCGCGCTGGCGACCACGCGCACCCCGTTCGCCCACCGCGCGGTGGTGCTCGGTTCGACCGGACCGGACCGGCTCGACGGGCTGGCCGCCCTCGCGGGCGGGCAGGCCGCGCCCACCGTGGTGCGCGGCACAGCGCTGCCCGGCAAGACCCTGCTGATGTTCACCGGCCAGGGCGCCCAGCGAGTCGGCATGGGCGAGGAGCTGCGCGCCGCGTTCCCGGTGTTCGCCGAAGCGTTCGACGAGATCGCCGCGCACCTCGACCCGCACCTGGACCGCCGGCTGCGCGAGGTCATCGGGAGCGGGAAGGACCTGGACCAGACCGGCTACACCCAGCCCGCCCTGTTCGCGTTCGAGGTGGCGCTTCACCGCCTGGCCGCTCACCACGGCCTGGTGCCGGACCTGGTGGTCGGGCACTCGATCGGCGAACTGGCCGCCGCGCATGTGGCCGGGGTGCTCTCCGCCGAGGACGCCGCGACGCTGGTCGCCGCCAGGGGCCGGCTGATGCAGGCCGCGCGGCCGGACGGCGCGATGATCGCCATCGAGGCCGAGCCCGACGCCGTCTCCGCCTCGATCGCCGACCACGCCGGGCTGGTCGACATCGCCGCGGTGAACGGCCCGAGGGCGGTGGTGATCGCGGGTGACGCGGAGGTCGCGAGCCGCGTCGCCCGGCAGTGGAAGGACAGGGGCCACCGGGTGCGCCCGCTGCGGGTCAGCCACGCGTTCCACTCGCCGCACATGGACGGCATCCTCGACGAGTTCCGCGCGGTCGCCGAGAGCCTGACGTTCCACGCCCCCGCCATCCCGGTCATCTCCGCCGTCACCGGCGCGGTCGTGACGCCGGAACGGATCACGACCGCCGGCTACTGGGTCGACCAGATCCGCTCGGCGGTGCGGTTCCACGACGCCGTGCTGACGGCGACCGGCCTGGGCGCGACGGTGTTCGCCGAGATCGGCCCGGACGCGGTGCTGAGCGCGCTGGCACGGGAGACCGTCGAGGCCGCCGGTGCCACCGCGATCGCCGTGCCACTGGCACGCACGGACAAGCCGGAGGTCGACACCTTCGTCGCCGGGCTGGCGGGCGTACACGTCGCCGGTCCCCGACTCGACCTCACACCGTTCTTCCCGGAGGCCGTCCCCGTCGGCCTGCCGACGTACGCGTTCCAACGCGAGCACTTCTGGCTGACCTCGGGCTCGCGCCCCGACGCGCGCGGTCTCGGCCTCGACCCGGCCGGGCACCCGCTGCTCGGCGGCCTGGTGGAGGTGGCCGACGACGAGAGCGTGGTACTGACCGGCGTGCTCTCGGCCAAGACGCACCCGTGGCTCGCCGACCACGTCATCGAGGGTGTGGCCCTGTTGCCCGCGACCGCGTTCCTGGAGCTGGCGTTCGCCGCCTGCGAGCACACGGGCGCCGAGCGGGTCGCGGAGCTGACGCTGCGGGCTCCGCTGCCGCTGCCCGAGGGAGAGCCGGTACGGGTGCAGGTCAGGGTGGCCGCCGCGGGCGAATCCGGCTCCCACCGGGTCACCGTCCACGCCCGGCCGAACGGCGACGACCCGGCCGCCGCGTGGACCGAGCACGCCACGGGCCTGCTGGGACCCGCCCAGGAGAGCCCTGCCGCAGCAGTGCTCTCCTGGCCGCCTGCGGGCGCGGTGGCCGAGCCGGTCGACGACGCCTACCCGGCGCTGGCCGAACTCGGCTACGACTACGGCCCGGTGTTCCGAGGGCTGCGGTCGGTGTGGCGGGCGGGAACGGACGTCCTGGCCGAGATCGTGCTGCCGGACGCCGACCGCGACGACCGGTTCGGACTGCACCCCGCGCTGTTCGACGCGGCGCTGCACCCGCTGTTGCCCGGCGCGGCACGCGACCGTGACGAGATCCGACTGCCGTTCACCTGGGAAGGTGTCACCCTGCACACCAGCGGGGCCACCGCGGCACGGGTACGGGTGTCGCCGGTCGGCAGGGACACCGTCCGGCTGGAGCTGACCGACACCACCGGCGCGCCGGTGGTCACCGTCGAGTCACTGACCCTGCGCGGGGTTTCCCGCGCCGTGATCGGCAAGGCGGGCAAGGGCACCTCGCTGTTCGGCGTCACCTGGCCCGCGATCGCGACCTCTGACACCCCGGCGCTGACCCGAGCCGACCTGGCCGCCACGCTGGCCGCCACCGAACGCGCCGACGTCGTCGTCACCACGCTGACCGCCGGTGGCGACTCCCCGGCCGACGCGCACGAGGCCACCGCCGTGGCACTGGCGCTGGTGCGGGAGTGGCTGGCCGACCAGCGGTTCGCCGACGCCACGCTGGTGCTGGTGACCAGCGGCGCGGTCGCCGCGCTGCCCGGCGACCGGGTCGACGACCTGGCGCACGCGCCAGTGTGGGGCCTGGTCCGCTCGGCGCAGACGGAGCACCCCGGCCGCCTGGTGCTGGTCGACACGGACGGCTCGGACGACGCCCTCGTCCTCGCGGCGGCGGCGAGCGGGGAACCGCAGGTGGCCATTCGCTCGGGCAGGTTGCACGCCGCCCGCCTGTCCAGGACCGCGGGCACCCGGACCGGGCGGGTGATCGACCGCGACGGCACCGTCCTGATCACCGGAGGCACCGGCGGGCTGGGCGCCCTGGTGGCCCGGCACCTGGTCGCCGCACACGACGTGCGGCACCTGCTGCTGGTCAGCAGGCGCGGCGAGGACAGTCCCGGCTGCGCCGCGCTGGTCGACGACCTGACGGCGCTGGGCGCGCGGGTCCGGGTCGCCTCGGCCGACGCCGCCGACCGGGACGCACTCGCCGCCGCCCTGGCCCTGGTCCCGGCCGAGCACCCGCTGACCGCCGTGGTGCACACCGCGGGCGTCCTGGACGACGCGACGATCACGGCACTGACCGATGAGCAGATCACGACCGTGCTGCGGCCCAAGGTCGACGGCGCGTGGAACCTGCACACCCTGACCGCCGACGACGACCTGGCCGCGTTCGTCCTGTTCTCGTCGGTCTCCGGGATCATGGGCACGGCCGGACAGGGCAACTACGCCGCCGCGAACACCTATCTCGACGCGCTGGCGGCACACCGGGCCGCCGACGGGCTGGCCGCGACCTCGCTGGCCTGGGGCCTGTGGGGCGCGGACGCGGAGGGCATGGGCGCGGCCCTGTCCGAGGCGGACGTACTGCGCTGGACCCGTTCCGGTGTGGTCCCGCTGACGCGGGCGCAGGGCTTGGCGATGTTCGACGAGGTGCTCGGCTCGGCCGACCCCCTGATCGTGCCCGCCGCGCTGGACCTGGCGGGCGGCGGCGATCGCCCGCGCCTCTGGCACGGCCTGGTCCGGCCCAGGCGGGTGGAACGCCGGATGGCCCAGGACGACTGGGCCGCACGGATCGCCGCGCTGCCCGAAGGCGAGCGGGCACCGGCTGTGCTGGAGCTGGTGCGGGGCACGGCGGCGCTGGCACTGGGCCACGCCTCCGGCTCGGCCGTCGAGTCGGCTCGGGCGTTCAAGGACCAGGGCTTCGACTCACTGACCGCCGTCGAGCTGCGAAACCAGCTCGGCGCCGCGACAGGGGTGCGGCTGCCGTCCACCGTCGTGTTCGACCACCCGAGCCCGGAAGCGCTGACCGCGTACCTGCTGGGTCAGATGGGCGGCACCGGTGCGGCCGGTGCCGGCATCAGGGCCACCGTCGCCGACGACGATCCGATCGCGATCATCGGAATGGCATGCCACTACCCGGGCGGGGTCCGCTCGCCTGCGGACCTGTGGCGGCTGGTCGCCGACGGCACCGACGCCATCAGCGGGTTCCCGACCAACCGGGGCTGGGATCTCGAACGGCTCTACGACCCCGACCCGGAGGCGACCGGCAGCTCCTACGTCAGGGAAGGCGGCTTCCTGCACGAAGCCGACCTGTTCGACCGCGACTTCTTCGGCATCTCCCCGCGCGAGGCCACCGCCACCGACCCGCAGCAGCGGTTGCTGCTGGAGACGGCGTGGAACGCCTTCGAGAGCGCCGCGATCGACCCGGCGACCCTGCGCGGCAGCAACACCGGCGTGTTCGTCGGGGCGATGTACGACGACTACGCCGCGCACCTGCCGTCCGTGCCACCCGAGTACGAGGGCTTCCTGCTGGTGGGCAACACCTCCAGCGTGATCTCCGGTCGCCTGGCCTACACCTACGGGCTGGAAGGCCCCGCGGTCACCGTCGACACGGCGTGCTCGTCCTCGCTGGTGGCCCTGCACCTGGCCGGGCAGGCGCTGCGCTCGGGCGAGTCGGACCTGGTGCTGGCGGGCGGGGTGACGGTGATGGCCGGGCCCGGCTCGTTCGTCGAGTTCAGCAGGCAGCGCGGGCTGTCTCCCTCCGGCCGGTGCAAGTCGTTCTCCGCCGACGCCGACGGCACGGTGTGGAGCGAGGGGGTCGGCCTGCTGCTGCTGGAGCGGCTGTCGGACGCCGAGCGCAACGGGCACCGGGTACTTGCGGTGCTGCGCGGCTCCGCGATCAACCAGGACGGCGCGTCCAACGGGCTCACCGCGCCCAACGGGCCGTCGCAGGAGCGCGTGATCCAGCAGGCGCTGGCGAACGCGGGCCTGGATCCGGCCGACATCGACGTCGTCGAGGCACACGGCACCGGCACCCCGTTGGGCGACCCGATCGAGGCGCAGGCGTTGCTGGCCACCTACGGTGCCGCGCACGACGCGGCCCGGCCGCTGTGGCTGGGGTCGCTGAAGTCCAACATCGGCCACTCCCAGGCGGCGGCCGGGGTCGGCGGCGTCATCAAGATGGTCGAGGCGATGCGGCACGGGACGCTGCCGCGCACGCTGCACGCCGAGACGCCGTCCCCGCACGTGGACTGGTCGTCGGGCGCGCTCGCGCTGCTGACCGAGCAGCGGGTGTGGGAGCGTGGGAGCCGGCCGCGCCGGGCGGCGGTGTCGTCGTTCGGCATCAGCGGCACCAACGCGCATGTGATCATCGAGCAGCCGGCCCCGGTCGACACCGATGCCCCGGTCCCGGCCGGCGTGCCCGTGATCGAGCCGCCGGTGCTGCCGTGGCTGCTTTCGGGCAGCTCTGTCGCGGGTCTGCGCGCCCACGCGGCCCAGATCGGCGAACTGCTGGCCGAGGGCGACGTCGACCGGCTCGACGTCGCCCTGTCCCTGGCCACCACCCGGTCCGCTCTCACTCACCGGGGCGTGGTCGTGGCCGCCGACCGCGACGAGCTGCTGCGCGGCCTGTCCGAGCTGGCCACCGACGGCCCCAACGCGGTGCGCGGGGTCCGCGCCGAGGGCCTGACCGCATTCATGTTCACCGGCGGCGGCGCGCAGCGCGTGGGCATGGCCAAGCAGCTCTGCGCGGCGTTCCCGGTGTTCCGGGACGCGTTCCACGAGGTGGCCGACGAGTTGGACAAGGGCCTGCCCAGGCCGTTGAGGGAGGTCATCGAGACCGGCGACGAGCTGGACCAGATCGACTACACGCTGGCCGCACTGTTCGCCGTCGGGGTCGCGCTGTTCCGTCAGCTCGCGGCGTGGGGCGTGCACCCGGACTTCGTCGTCGGCCACTCCGCAGGCGAGCTGATCGCCGCGCACGTCGCCGGGGTGCTGTCCCTGCCGGACGCGGCGACACTGGTCACCTCGCGCGGTCGGCTCATGCGCGGTCTGCCCGAGGGCGGCGCGATGATCGCGATCCAGGCCACGGAGCAGGAGATCGCCGAGACGCTGCCGGCGTCCGGCAGGGCGGTCATCGGCACCATCAACAGCCCTCGGTCGGTCGTCGTCTCCGGCGACACCGACGCCACGGAGGCCGTCGCCGCGCTCTGGAAGGCGCGCGGGCGCAACACCAAGCGGCTGGCCATCAGCCGCGCGTCGCACTCGCCGAGGATGGACCCGATGTTGGAGGAGTTCCGGGCCATCGCCCAGGGACTGACCTTCCACCGCCCGAACATCCGGATCGTGTCGACGGTGACCGGCGAGGTCGAGTCCGGCGACCGGTGGTCCACCACCGACTACTGGGTGGACCAGGTGCGCCTGCCCGTGAGGTTCCTGGACGCCGTGCGCACGCTGGAGGCCAAGGGCGTCAGCACGATGCTGGAGCTGGGCCCGGACGGGGTGCTGACGGCGATGGCCGCAGCCGGGGTGGAGCACGCGGTGCCGGTCCCGGCCATGCGCAACGGCCACGACGAGCCGCGCACCCTGGTCGGGACGCTGGGTCTGCTGCACACCAGGGGCGTACGGGTGGACTGGGCGGCGTTCTTCGCCGGGATCGGGGCGAAGGTCGTCGACCTGCCCACGTACCCGTTCCAGCGTGAGCGCTACTGGCTGGAGGCCGCCGGCGGGCCGGCGGCGTACGGCCCGAGGCCGGGCGACCACCCGCTGCTGGGCGCGGCCGTCTCGTTGGCCGACACCGACGAGGTGCTGTTCACCGGTGAGGTCTCACTGGGGACGCACCCGTGGCTGGCCGAGCACACCGTGTCCGACGCCGTGGTGCTGCCCGCGTCAGCCCTGGTGGAGGCGGTCGCCTGGGCCGGTCGTGAGGTCGGCTGCCCGGTCGTGACCGAGCTGACGGTGCCGGCCGAGCTGGCGGTGCCGGAGTCGGGCTTCGCGTCGGTGCAGGCCCGCGTCGGCGAGGCGGACGAGAACGGCGCGCGCGCGGTGTCCGTGCACGCCAAAGCCACCGATGAGGAGTGGGTCACGGTGGCGACCGGTCTGCTCGCCGCCAAACCCGCAGCGGTGAGCTCGCAACAGCACATCGACGCCGCGACCGCGGTCGAAGTGCGGCTCGCCGACGAGCACACCCGGGACGCGGGCGGGTTCTGCCTGCACCCGACCCTGCTGCACGAGGCCCTGTCGCTCGCGGGCGTCACCCGTGGCCACCTGGCCTCGGCGTGGCGCGGGGTGCGGCTGTACGCCACCGGCGCCACGGTGGTGCGGGCGCTGGTCACACCGACCGGGGAGAACAGCGCATCGGTGCTGCTGACCGACGCCGGCGGGGACCCGGTCGCCGGTGTGGACTCGGTCATCTGGCGCGACCGGACATCCGCCGACCTGATCGGCGGCCCCGGCCCGGCACGGTCGCTGCACCGTCTGGAGTGGATCGCGCTGCCGCTGACCTCTGGCACGCCGCCGGTCACCTGGGCCGCCGTCGGCGGCACTCGGACCGACCTGCCGGTGTTCGCCGACATCGCCGCTTTCGCCGACTCCGGCCTGCCCGCCGAGGTGCTGCTGCTGAGCGCCGAGGCCGAGGCCGGCGACGACGTCGCGGCGCGGACGCACGCGGTCACGTCGGGCGTACTGGCGTCGCTGCGCACGTGGCTGGCCGACCAGCGGTTGGCCGAGACCCGGCTGGTGGTGCTCACACGGGGGGCCGTGGCCGCGGCCGGGTCCGACCGCTGCGACCCGGCCACCGCCGCGCTGTGGGGTCTGGTCCGCTCGGCCCAGTCGGAGAACCGGGGCCGGATCGTCCTGGTGGACACCGACACCGGAACCGCAGACCTCGCGCTGCTGGCCGCGCTGCTCGACACCGACGAGCCCGCCGTCGCCCTGCGCAGCGGCCAGGTCCTGGCGCCCCGCCTGGGCCGGGTCGACGGCGGTGCCCCGGACGGCGGCCAGGGCGCCTGGACGACCTCGGGTACGGTGCTGATCACCGGAGGCACCGGGGCGCTGGGCGCGGAGGTCGCCCGCCACCTCGTGGCCGAGCACGGCGTGCGGCGCCTGCTGCTGGTGAGCCGGTCCGGTCCGGACGCCGCGGGCGCCGAGCCGCTGCGGCGCGCGCTGGCCGGGCACGGCGCGTTCGTGGAGATCGTCGCGTGCGACGTCGCCGACCGCGACGCGCTGGCCGCGCTGCTGGCGGACATCCCGGCCGAGCACCCGCTGACCGCTGTGGTGCACGCGGCCGGAGTGCTGGACAGCAACCTGGTGACCGCGCTGGAACCCAGCCAACTGGAGTACGTACTGCGGTCCAAGGTGGACGGCGCATGGCACCTGCACGAGCTGACCGAGGGCATGGAGTTGTCCGCGTTCGTCCTCTTCTCCTCGCTCCTCGGCGTGTTCGGCGGTGCGGGGCAGGCCAACTACGCCGCGGCCAACGCGTTCCTGGACGGCCTGGCCCGGCACCGGGTGGCCCGCGGCCTGCGGGCGACCGCGCTGGGCTGGGGCCTGTGGGAGGTCGACGGCGGCATCGGCTCCGGGGTGACCGACGCCGACCTGGCCCGCTTCCGCCGCGACGGGTTCGTCCCGGTCGGGGTCGAGCACGGGCTGGCCGTGCTCGACGCCGCGCTCGGACTGCCCGACGCCGCGCTGACCGCGAGCCCCTTCGACCTGGACGCACTGCGCTCCGGCGACGACGTGGCCCCGCTGCTGCGCGGTCTGGTCCCGCCCGCCGCTCAAGCTCAGCGGGCCGGCGACGACGACGGGATGTCCCTGGCCGAGCGGCTGGCAGGGCTGCCCGCCGAAAGGCACGAGGCGACCGTCCAGAGACTGGTCGGCAGCCAGGTGGCGGTGGTTCTCGGCCTCCGCGACGCGGACGCCGTCGATCCCAGGCGGCCGTTCCTGGAGCTGGGCTTCGACTCGCTGACCGCGGTCGAGCTGCGCAACCGGCTCAGCGCGGCGGTGGGCGTGCGGCTGCCCGCCACGGTCGTGTTCGACCACCCGACGCCCGCCGCGCTGACCGCGTTCCTGCTCGACGCGATCGCCCCGGACAGCGCGGCGCAGCTCGCATCGCCGGTGCTCGCGGAGCTGGACACGCTGGAGGACGTGCTGTTCTCCGTCGGTCAGGACGACGGGCGCAGGGACACGATCACCGTGCGCCTGCAGACGATCCTCTCCCGATGGATGGAGTCGTCCGACAGCTCCGGGATCGCCGCCACCGTATCGGACACGGCCATCGAGGAGGCGTCCACCGAGGAGCTGCTGGCGTTCATCGACAACCAACTGGGCAGAGCCGACGGCTGATCGCGTCCTGACGAAAGGTTGAGAGAAGACCATGGCGGATGAGAAGAAGCTCGCCGATTACCTGAAATGGGTCACGGCGGACTTGCAGAAGGCGCGACACCGCATCACCGAGCTGGAGTCCGGACGGCAGGAGCCGGTGGCGATCGTGGGTATGGCCTGTCGCTACCCCGGCGGGATCGCATCGGCCGACGACCTCTGGCAGCTCGTGCTCGACGGCCGGGACGCGATCTCGGAGTTCCCGACCGACCGGGGCTGGGACCTGGACCGGCTGTTCGACGAGGACCCGGAAGCCCCCGGCACGACCTACACCCGCTCGGGCGGGTTCCTCGACGGCGCCACCGAGTTCGACGCGGAGTTCTTCGGGATCTCCCCGCGCGAGGCGGTGTCGATGGACCCGCAGCAGCGGGTGGTGCTGGAGGCCGCGTGGGAAACCTTCGAGGCGGCGGGCATCGACCCGACCGGGCTCAAGGGCGACGACGTCGGCGTGTTCGTCGGCGCGGTCGAGCAGACCTACCTCGGCCTGCGTGGACCGGCCGAGCTGGAGGGCTACCTGATCACCGGGAAGCTCACCAGCGTGGTGTCCGGCCGGGTCGCGTACTCGTTCGGTTTCGAGGGACCCGCGGTCACCGTCGACACCGCGTGCTCGTCGTCACTGGTCGCGCTGCACATCGCCGCCCAGTCCGTGCGCTCCGGTGAGTCGAGCCTGGCGCTGGCGGGCGGCGTGACGATCAGCGCGACCCCCGGCGGGTTCGTGGATTTCTCCCGCCAGCGCGGCCTCGCCGCCGACGGCCGGTGCAAGTCGTTCGCCGCGGCGGCCGACGGCACCAGTTGGTCCGAGGGTGTCGGCCTGGTCCTGCTGGAGCGGCTGTCGGACGCCGAGCGCAACGGGCACCGGGTACTTGCGGTGCTGCGCGGCTCCGCGATCAACCAGGACGGCGCGTCCAACGGGCTCACCGCGCCCAACGGGCCGTCGCAGGAGCGGGTCATCCGCAGGGCGCTGGCCGAGGCCCGGCTGACGGCGTCCGATGTCGACGCGGTGGAGGCGCACGGCACCGGGACCAGGCTGGGCGACCCGATCGAGGCGCAGGCGTTGCTGGCCACCTACGGTGCCGCGCACGACGCGGCCCGGCCGCTGTGGCTGGGGTCGCTGAAGTCCAACATCGGCCACGCTGTGGCCGCGTCCGGCATCGGCGGCGTCATCAAGATCGTGCAGGCGATCCGGCACGGGGTGCTGCCCAGGACGATGCACGTCGACGAGCCCACGCCGCTGGTCGACTGGGCCCGCGGCGGCGTCGAGCTGCTCACCGAGCAGCGGCCGTGGCCGGAGACGGGCAGGCCGCGCCGAGCGGCGGTGTCGTCCTTCGGGGTCAGCGGCACCAACGCGCACGTGATCCTGGAGCAGGCGCCGGACAGCGGCGGGGAGCCCGGGCGGGAGGCGCCCCTGCCGGTGGTGCCGTGGCCGCTGTCGGCGAAGTCCCCGCGCGCGACCAGGGCCCAGGCGGAGCGGCTGCTGTCGTTCGCCGAGCGGAACCCGGCGCTGTCGGCCGAGCGGATCGCGCAGTCGCTGGCCACGACCCGCGCCGCGCTGGACCATCGCGCGGTCGTGGTGGGCACCGACCGCGAGGGCCTGCTGACCGGGCTGCGCGCGCTGGCCGGGGACACGGAGACCGTTCCGGTGGCGTCCGCGCGCCAGGGCGGGCTCGGGCTGCTGTTCACCGGCCAGGGGTCGCAGCGCGCCGGCATGGGTCTGGAGCTGTGCGCGGCGTTCCCGGTGTTCGCCGAGGCGTTCGACGCGGTGTGCGCCGCCGTCGACCCGCACCTGGACCGCCCGCTGCGGCAGGTGATCGCCGAAGGCGACCGGCTCGGCGAGACCCGCTACGCCCAACCGGCGCTGTTCGCCTTCGAGGTGGCCACCGCACGGCTGGTGATGTCGTGGGGGATGCGGCCGGGCGTGCTGGTCGGCCATTCCATCGGCGAGCTGGCCGCCGCGCACCTGGCCGGGGTGCTGTCGCTGCACGACGGCGCCGCTGTGGTCACCGCACGGGGCAGGCTGATGCAGCGGCTGCCCGCCGGCGGGGTCATGGTCGCGCTGCGGGCCACCCCGGACGAGGTCTCGCCGCTGCTGAAGGGCTACGAGAGCCGCGTCGGCATCGCCGCGGTCAACGGGCCGTCGGCTGTAGTCGTTTCCGGAGACGAGGACGTGGTCACCGGGATCGCCGCCACTGTGGCGTCCTGGGGCCGCTCGACCAAGCGGCTCGCCGTCAGCCACGCCTTCCACTCCCCCCTGATGGAGCCGATGCTGGCCGAGTTCGGCGAAGTCGTGCGCGCGGTCACCTTCACCGCGCCGGCCATCCCGATCATCTCCACGGTCACCGGTGAGGTCGCGGACGCGGACACGCTGTGCTCCCCCGAGTACTGGATCGACCAGGCGCGCAGGCCGGTGCGCTTCCTCGATGCCGTGCACCGCCTCGCCGACCAGGGTGTCACGGCGACGCTGGAGGTCGGCCCTGGAGCCGCACTGACCGCGCTGGTCGGCGACGGCCTCGACGGCAGGGCCGGGGTCACGGCGGTCGCCGGCACCCGGACCAGCGGTTCCGAGCCTCTGGAGCTGGTCGACGCGGTGGGCCGGCTGTGGGCGGCGGGGATCGCGGTCGACTGGGCCGCCTACCTGGCCCCGGCCGGTGCGACGGCAGGCCCGCTGCCCAGCTACGCGTTCCAGCGCCGGCGCTACTGGCTGGCGCCCGCCGCGATGCGGGGCGACGACCCGGCCGGGCCGGTGTCGGACCATCCGCTGCTGGGGGACCCGGTCGAGGTCGCCGGCCGGGACGAGGTTCTGATCTCCGGCGCGCTGTCGACGTCCGTCGCGCCGTGGCTGGGTGAGCATCGCCTGTTCGGCAGCCAGGTCGTCCCATCCTCGGTGTTGCTGGAGATGGTGGTGCGGGCCGGGGACGAGGTCGGCTGCCCGCACGTCGAAGAGCTGGTGATGTGCGAGCAGGTGGTGCTGCCGGAGCGGGCCAGGCTGCGCGTGCAGCTCACCGTGGACGCCCCGGACGGCGCGGGCAGACGGCGGATCAGCGTGCACACCGGCGCGGACGAGGATCGCCCCGTGTGGACGCCGGCCGCCCACGGGGTGCTCAGTCCCCGCCGGAACGCCGAGGAAGACCTGAGCGAGTGGCCGCCGCCCGGCGCCGAGCCACTGGACGCCGACCTGCTGCTGCGGCACCGCGCCGACGCCGGGTTCGCCCTCGGCCCGATCTTCTCAGGGCTGCCGGCCGCGTGGCGGCGCGACGGCGAGCTGTTCGCGGAGGTACGGCTGCCCGCCGACACCGACGCGGACGGGTTCAGCGTGCACCCCGCGTTGCTCGACGCCGCGCTGCACCCCGCCGCGCTGCTCACCGGGCGCCCCGGCGTCGTGGCGGAGTGGCGTGGCGTGACCGTGCACGCGGTGGGCGCCACCGCCGCCAGAGTGCGGGTCACCCCGGCCGGGAACGGCGCGGTGTCGGTGCTGCTGGCCGACGCGTCGGGCGCCCCGCTGGCCAGTGCGGAGGCCGTGGTCACCCGACGCGCGAGCGAGGACGAGGTCGGCGCCGCACTGGCCCGTCCAGGTGAGGCGCTGTTCCGCGTGGCGTGGACCCCGGTCATCCCGGCCGGGATGACCGGCCGGGCCGGGCCGGCCGTGTTGGAGACCGGCCACGGCGGCCTGCCGTGGCCGCTGCGGTTCGCCGGGGTCGGCGAGGCGCTGTCCGCCGCCGGGACGTTCACCGGCCTGGTCGCGCCGCTGATGTTCGCCACAGAGGACGACGTAGAGGACGACGCGGCGGGCACGGTCGCCGACCGGGCCCAGACCGCCGTCCTGCAAGCGTTGGAACTGGTACGCGCCTGGAACGACGACGAGCGCTCCGCCGAGGTCCCGCTGATCTTCCTGACCCGGCGCGCGATCGACGCCGCCGATACGCCGATCGACCTGGCCGCGGCTCCGGTCTGGGGCCTGCTGCGCTCCGCGCAGTCGGAGATGCCCGGCCGGTTCCGGCTGATCGACATCGACGACGACCCGGCGTCGATGTCGGCGCTGCCCGCCGCGATCGCCACGGGGGAGGCGCAACTGGCCGTGCGCGCGGGCTCGGTGGCCGTGCCCAGGCTGGCCCGGCTCGCGCCAGGGCGCGCGGCGTCACCGTGGCGGCCGGGCGGCACGGTGCTGATCACCGGTGGGACCGGCGCGCTGGGCGCATTTTTCGCCAGGCACCTTGTCCGTGTGCACGGCGTCACCGACCTGCTGCTGGTCAGCCGGAACGGCCCGGCCGCGCAGGGAGCGGGAGACCTCGCCGACGAGTTGGCCGCTCTCGGCGCGCGGGTGACGATCACCGCGTGCGATGCCGCCGACCGGGAGGAACTCGCCTCGGTGCTGGCTTCCATCCCCGCCGCGCACCGGCTCATCGGTGTCGTGCACACGGCGGGCGTCCTGGACGATGGCATGATCGGCTCCCTGGACGCCGACCAGGTCGCCAGGGTGCTGCGGCCCAAGGTGCACGCCGCGTGGAACCTGCACGAGCTGACCAAGGACATGGACCTGTCGGCGTTCGTGCTGTTCTCCTCTGTCGCCGGTGTCATCGGCGGTTCGGGCCAAGGCGCCTATGCTGCGGCGAACACCTTCCTCGACGCGCTGGCCGCGCACCGGGCGGGCGCCGGGCTCTCGGCGACCTCGCTGGTGTGGGGCCTGTGGTCACAGGTGGGCGGTATGGGCGGCAACCTCAACGACGCCGATCTCAAGCGCATCGCCCGCACCGGGCTGCTGCCGATCACCCCTGACGACGGCCCCGGCCTGTTCGACGCCGCGCTGCGGACCGGTCGTCCGGCCCCGGTCGTGACGTCGCTGGACATGCGCGCGCTGGCCGCCCGACCCACCACGGTGCCGCTGCTGTTCACCGCCCTGGCCAGGATCACGTCCCGACGGGCGACCCGGGGGGCGGGCGAGGCCGAGCCGCTGGAACGGCGGCTGGCCGGGCAGTCCGAGCAGCGACGGCGGGAGATCGTGGGCGAGCTGGTCCGCGCAGAGGTCGCGTCGGTCCTGGGCCACGCCGACGCCTCCGCGATCGGTGCCGACCAGTTCTTCGTCGATCTCGGCTTCGACTCGCTGATCTCGGTGGAACTGCGCAACCGGCTGGCCGCGCACATCGGCACGCGACTGTCCGCCTCGCTGGTGTTCGAGCACCCGACGCCCGCCGCGCTGACCGAGTTCCTCTGTGCCACGGCGCGCGCAACGGTCACCGGCGGGGACGACGCCGTCGCGGGCACGGACTTCGCCGACGAGGTGGTGCTCGACGACGACGTGGTCGCCGCAGACACCGTGGTCACCGTCGCCACCGATCCCAGGGAGGTCCTGCTGACCGGAGCCAGTGGGTTCCTCGGAGCGTTCCTGCTGCGCGACCTCGTGCGCGACACCGACGCGGTCGTGCACTGCCTGGTGCGCGGCGCCGACCAGGCCGACGCGGAGCGCAGGCTGCGGGAGAACCTGGAGTGGTACGAGGTTGCGGGCGAGGTCGACCCGGCCAGGGTCGTCGTGCACGTCGGCGACCTCACCTCCTCCCGGCTCGGCCTGGGCGAGCAGGTGTTCGACGACCTCGCTCGTCGGGTCGACGCCGTCTTCCACGCCGGGGCGACGGTGAGCTGGCTGCGCCCGTACCCGGATCTGAAGAGCTCCAACGTGACCGGCACCGTCGAGGTGCTGCGGCTGGCCGCGCGCCACCGCACGGTCCCGGTGCACTACGTGTCGACCACGGGCGTGTTCGCCGCGTCGGAGGACAACGAGCCAGTGGGTGTCACCGCCACGACCGGTCCCGCGCACCTGCTGCGCAACGGCTACCTTCAGAGTAAGTGGGTGGCGGAGGGCGTGCTCGGGATCGCCCGAGCCCGCGGTATCCCCGTGTCGGTCTACCGGGTCGACGTGGTGTGCGGGGAGCGCGACAGCGGTGCGTGCCAGACCAAGGACTTCGTCTGGCTCAGCCTCAAGGGCATGCTCCAGGCCGGCGTGGTCCCGGACCGGCTGCCCGGCCGGGTGCACCTGGTCCCGGTGGACTACGTCAGCGGGGCGATCACCACGCTGGCCACCCGCGAGTCCTCCACGAACGGCACCTTCCACCTGTTCAACGAGCAGTCGCAGTCGTTCGGCGATCTCGTCGACCACCTGCGGGCGATCGGCTACGACCTGCCCGAGACCGACTGGGACGCCTGGCGCGCGACCGTCGACGCCGACCGGGAGAACGCGATCACCCCGCTGTTCGACTCGTTCGAGGAGATCAACTCCGTGGGCGCGGGGCCGACCTACCCCCCGATGGACGTCTCGGACACGGAGAAGGCGCTGGCGGGCAGCGGGATCGTGTGCCCGCCCGTCGACCGGGCGCTGTTCGGCAGATACGTGGACTTCTTCGTCCGCAGCGGCTACTTCCCCGCTCCGGGGAGTTCGATGTCCGCCTGACGATATCCCCGAGGGTTACCGAACTGAGAAACGGTCGCGGGGGTGGGGGATTCGCTCATGCTTGGATGAGACGCATGAGCGAATCCCCCATTCTCGTCCTCGGCGGCACGGGCAAGACGGGCGCCAGGGTCGCACGCCGGCTCACCGAGCTCGGTCACCTGCCCAGAATCGCCTCGCGTTCCAGCGCGACCCGCTTCGACTGGCACGACAGCTCCACCTGGCCTGCCGCAGTCGACGGCATGAAGGCCGTGTACGTCGTCGACGAGCAGGGCGCCGACGCCGCGACTATGCTCACCGACTTCCTCGGCACGGCCACCACCGCGGGCGTCGAGCGCCTGGTGCTGCTCTCCGCACGCCCCTTCACGAAGAGGTCCGACGAGCCGAGCCTGTTCCGCGTCGAGGACGTGGTGAGCGGCTCTGGACTCGGCTGGACGATCCTGCGCCCCACCTGGTTCTGCCAGAACTTCAGCGAACCCAATTTCCTCTGCACGGAGATCGCCGAGGGCGAGCTGCGGGTCACCACCCGCGAGGGTACCGAGCCCTTCATCGATGCTGAGGACATCGCCGCCGTCGCTGTGGCCGCGCTGACCGAGGACGGCCACGACGAGGCCGTGTACGAGCTGTCCGGACCTCGGTTGATGACCTTCGGCGAGGTCGTCGCCGAGATCTCCGCCGCGTCCGGCCGTGAGGTTCGCCTCAGCGTGCTCTCCCGCGAGGAGTACGCCCGGCATCTCGTGGGCCGGGGCCACGCACGAGAGCTGGCCGACTACGTCAATCGGCTCTTCGACGCCATCGACGACGGGGCGACCGCGTACCTGTCCGACGGCGTGGAGAAGGTCACCGGCCGCAAGGCACGGGATTTCTCGGAGTATGCCGCCTCCGTCGACTGGACAAAGGTCTTCCCCGGCTGACGAAAGCGGCAATCGGATCTCGGCATGGTGTCAACGGGGTAATCGCTGCCGCTCTCGACGAAGTACGGCAGCGATTACCTGACTGCGATCGGCCGCTACTCGACGGACGGTAGCGTCCACATCGGCGTTGCCCGACATCGCGCCGAAAACATCCGATACCAAGAACGGGAGTGGGCTCACCATGGCCTTCGAAAAACACGCCCTGGCCAGTGATATCGACACGCACCAGGAAATGTTCAACGTGGCGTTCAACGCGGGCGACGCGGATGCCGTCAACGCCTTGTACGTCGACGACGCAGTCGGCATGTGGGAGCCCGGAAAGCCGGTCGCGGGCCAGGAGCGCAGGGATTACGTCAAGCACTTCATCGCGACCCGCAACGCGACCGTCGAGGCGACCGTGCACCAGAAGATGGTCCACGGCGACACCGCCATGGTGGTGGTCGAGTGGACGATGGACACCACCAGGGACGGCAAGCCGGAGAAGCTCGGCGGCCTGGCGGTCGACGTGTTGCAGCGTGGCGCGGACGGCGGCTGGCGGTACGTGATCGACAACGCCTACGCAGGCAACGGTCCTTGGCCGGCGGAAAGCTCCTGGCCGGCAGAGGGCTGACAGGACCCGGGCGCCGACGACCGCGTCAGCGGGGTCGGCGCCGGTTCGGCGGCTCTGCGGGCGCGGGCTCCGGCACTGAGCGAGTGCCGGTAGTCGGTGGGCGTGACGCCGAAGTGTGTGGTGAAGTGCCTGCGCAGGTTGGCCGCGGTGCCCAGGCCGCTGGCCTCGCTGACCCGCTCGATCGGCAGGTCGGTGGTCTCCAACAGGCTCTGCGCGCGGGACAGGCGCTGATTGAGCAGCCACTTCAGCGGGGTGAGGCCGGTGGTCGCCTGGAGCTTGCGGAAGAAGGTGCGGTTGCTCATGCCCGCCTGCTTCGCCATCGCGTCGATGGTGAGGGGCTGGTCGAGGTTGCGCGAGGCCCAGTCCATCGTCATCGCGAGGGTGTCGTCGTCGCTGTCGGGGACGGACAGGTCGACGAACTGCGCCTGCCCACCGGGACGGTGACCGGCCACGACCATCCGGCGGGCCAACTGGCCGGCCACATAGGCGCCCAGGTCGCGACGCACCAGGTGCAGGCACAGGTCCAAGCCCGCGCTCATGCCCGCACTGGTGAGGACATTGCCGTCGTCGACGTAGAGCACGGTGTCCTCGACCTGGACCTCCGGGTAGCGCTTGGCCAGATCGGAGGTGTGCATCCAGTGCGTGGTGGCCCTGCGGCCGTCGAGCAGGCCCGCCTCGGCGAGGGCGAACGCCCCGGTGCACATCGACGCCATCCGCGCGCCCGCCCTGGCCGCCTCGCGCAGCGCGTCCACGAAGTCCGACGGCAGTGGAGCGCTGCCCTGCAGCACGTAGTACGGAACCGAGGGAACGATGACGGTGTCGGCGACGACCAGGTCGTCGAGCCCATGCGCCGTGCGCACGGAGAACCCGCGCGCCGCAGGCTGGTTCCCGTTCACCGCGCAAAGCTTCAATTCATACCAGGGATTAGCCAGGTCGTATTGCGGGTCACCGAAGACCGCGTTCGCGATGGCGGTCTCGTAAATCTCGCAGACCTGCATGTCGGTGCCGTTGATCACAGCGATCGCGATCGCGCCCGGACTCATGATTGCGAGTCTATGGCACGAATCGTTCGAAGATGGTCAGATCCGCCGCTGGTCGGGCCACCCCTGCCGATGAAACCGTTGAAGTCCACCGAACAACCACATCGCGTCACCCCAATGGGCGCGGACCGAACAGGAGTGAATGTGATGTCCAACCCCAATGCCGCCCAAGCGCCGGTCACCGTCATCGGTCTGGGCCTGATGGGTCAGGCATTGGCTGCCGCGTTCCTCGGGAGCGGGCACCCGACCACCGTGTGGAACCGCTCGGCCGCCAAGGCCGACGAGCTCGTCGCCAAGGGCGCGGTCCTGGCGCCCTCGGTCAAGGACGCCGTCGAGGCGAGCCCGCTGATCGTCATCTGCGTCTCGGACTACGATGCCGTGCACCAGCTGCTCGACCCGGAGGTGGGTTCGCTGGCGGGCCGCACGCTGGTCAACATGACCAGCGCCAGCTCGTCACAGGCCAGGGACATGTCGAAGTGGGCGGTGGAGCACAAGGTCGGCGCGTACATCGACAGCGCGATCATGGCCATCCCGCCCGCGATCGCCACCGACGAGGCCATGCTGCTGTACTGCGGTCCGAAGTCGGCCTTCGACGAGCACGAGCAGACCCTCAAGGCGGTGGCCCCCGCGGCGACCACCTACATGGGTGAGGACCATGGTCTCGCCTCCCTCTACGACGTCTCCCTGCTCACCATGATGTGGGGCGTCGAGAACAGCTTCCTGCACGGTGTCGCGCTGCTGGGCACCGCAGGCGTGAAGGCCACCGAGTACCTGCCGATGGCCAAGGCGCTCGCCGAGATGTCGCTGGGCTTCATCGAGGCCTACGCCGCGCAGATCGACGCGGGCGAGTGGCCCGCGGAGGACTCCACCATCGATACGCACGTCGATGCGATGGACCACCTGCTCGACGAGAGCAAGGAGCTGGGGGTCAACACCGAGTGGCCCGCGCTCATCACGGCGTTGGGCAAGCGCGCGATCGCCGAAGGTCACGGGCTCGCCAGTTACGCCGCGATGGTCGAGGTGTTCCGCAAGCCCTCGGCCTGAG
>NZ_BAAAHQ010000040.1:0-86330 GCF_039525605.1 Nonomuraea longicatena
TGTGTGGGGTTCGTTGTTGGGGGCTTGGGCTTGGGCTTGGGCTTGGGCTTGGGCTTGGGCTGTGCGGTCGGTTTGGGGGGTGTGTTGGGGGCCGCCTGTGCGGATCGGTGGTTGCTGGAGGCCGCTGGTGTGGGGCAGCGGTTAACTTCTTGGTGGCTCATAGGGTGTTTCATCTTCATGGCCCCTCGTGATGAGGGCTTTCATACGAGGTGTGGGGCTCTCTCACATGCATCGAATGCGGCCACTCTCCTGTTGGAGGCCGCTTCCGGTAGTCGGCTGAGGCCACTCCCTGCTGAGGGGTGGCCTTGTTCGCTTTAAGGGGTGGGTATCGGGCTTCGGGTGTCGCCGACATTCGCGGAGAGGGGTCTTCGACGGCTTGTGTCGGTCGGGTGCTGCGATGAGGGCTTCAGGCTTTGAGCGAGGGCTTCAGGCGGAGGCTTTAGGGGTTGAGGTCGGCTGAGGCGGGAGGGCTTCTGGCGTTGTGTGGGCTGTCGTGGAGCAGCTCGTCCTTTGTAGGGGAGGGGTGGGCGCGTTTTTCTCTATGCGCAGGGTGCGGATGGGTATTCCTCAGCGGATATGTCAGTGGTGGCTCGTAGTGTTGTCTCGGTGCCTGGGCCTTTGTGGGTTCCCTTCCCAGGGGCTAGGGAGGAGTCGTTGAGATGGGTGCGGGGTGTGGGGAGGGGCGTGATGGAGGCCGACGGCATGGGTCGGCGGGTGGCGGTGGGGGCGGCTTCGCCGTAACGGGTGGGTGGGCACTTCTGCCTTCATCGGGGACGTGGGTCCTTCCATGTTCATCGGGTGGGCTGGGGCCCTCCGCGCTCATCGGGCGGCTGGGGCCCTCCGCGTTCGCGATGGGTTCGGTGGGTTCCACGGCGGCTGTCGATTGGAAGGTTCGCCGGAGGAGGGGGCTCCGCAGGAAGGGCGTCTCCGGCGGGAGAGGGATCTTGGGATTCGAGGGTGGGAGCGGATGCCCCCTTCGGAGGAAAGCGCATTGTGATCTTGATATCTGTGATGCGATGCACATTGCGGAATCCGTCGGCCGGCTTGAATTGCGGAGACCTGAGGCCGGTTGCGGGTGGTGGGGTGGCGAGGGAGGTCGCGGGGTGAGGGCAGTGAAATGACCTGCGGGAATGCGGTCTTCAGTGGGCTGACCTGGGCCGTTGCCGGCCCCTCTGCCGGGGCGCCGAAGGCGGTCGTAGACAGAGTTGGTTTGGATGCTATAGACCGCGCGTAAATCCAGCTGCAACCAGGATGCTAGCCGCACAAAATGGAATATGTGCTGGGCGTGTCGCATGGCGAACCGGGAATCGTCGGTTACCGTCCAATGTGTAGGGACGTGCCGATTGCGGTGAGTTCCTGAGGAAAGGACATACCGATGGGGGCAGTGCGCAAGGTGGTGAGCTACCTTGGCCTGGGCGGAGTCGAGCCTTACGACGAGCCCTTCGACGACGAGCACTACGAGGACGAGTACCTTCCCGCGGCCGAGCGGGCGGCGAAGCGGTGGCGTGCCACCGTCGAGTCGTCGCGGATCGTGATGGTGCAGCCGCTGAAGTACAACGACGCACCGATGATCGGCCAGCACTTCCGTGAAGGGCAGACCGTCATCATGGACGTCACGGGCATGCCCATGCCCGAGGCGACGCGGATGGTCGACTTCGCCGCTGGCCTCGCCTACGGGTGTGAGGGGCGGATCGAGCGGATCGCCGACCGCGTGTTCCTGCTCGCACCGGCGCATGTGGAGATCGAGACCACGTAAGAGCCGCCCTAGGCGGCTCTGGGTCCGCGGCGGATCAGCCGGTTGAGGTCGGCTGAGTCTTCCGCGGCCTGGGTGGCGCGGGCCTCCGCTTCACGCGCGTACGCGTGGAGCGCCCAGACCGCGCCGTCGGCGAGCTCACGCAGCTCGCTCACCTGTGCGGTGATGTAGCGATTGTCCGCTTCGAGAGCCCTGCGGCGCTGCCAGAGCAGCCAGCCACTGAGGCCGAGCCCGGCCACGCCCAGCACGGCGAGCCAACCTGTGACAAGGAACGCGCAGACCACCGCGACGACACCGACTAGCAGCAGCAGGCCGGCGACGACGGGCATCCGGCGGGCCTTGGCGCCCGTGGCCGCGATCTGATGTTCGGCCGCCGCCAGCGACTCGGTGTCCGGCCCCTCCGGGTGAAGCACGATGCGATGCCCGAGCAGCGCCACGTCCACGGTTCCCGGCGGCATGAGGCGGGTGTCGGCTTCGAGCTCATCGGCGTACGCGCGCAGGATCGGGGCCGCGACGTGCAAGGCGATCGCGGCGAGATGCGGGTCGGCGCCGGGGCGCAGATCGTCGAGCAGATGCGCCGTCAACGAGCCCCTGGGTCCTTCAGGACCGCCGAGACCGATCTGGGTGCGAAGTACGGCGATGGGCTCGTCCTCCGCCCACGTGGCGGCGGGCGTGGCGGACTGGTTGGTGAGCGGTGCGGAGGACTCCTGATCGGCCTGCCGCGCCGAGGTGATCTCGGCGCACCGGGCGCGCAGCCGGGTCATGCGAGCGGCGGCCTGAGCGGGGCGGGCGAGTTCGGGGATCTCGGCCATCTCGGGGAAGTCGACGAGCGAGGCCGGCACGACCACGGACGGTTCGCCCGGCGCCAGCGCCTGCACCCACTCACGCGGGTCGGCGTGCGCGGGTACTGCGGGTGCGTCGAGCTTGCGCAGTACGAAGATCTTGCCGGCGGGGCCGAAGGCGCCTCGGGCGGCGGCCAGCCACAGGGCGCGCTGCCCGTGTGCGACAGGCTGTTCGAGGGACAGGTCGCCAAACGCGGTGCCGAGCCAGGACGCGTGGATGCGGTCGCCGTGGCCGGCGACGGCCAGGGCGAGGCAGAGGAACAACGCGGTCTTCTGCTGGTCGCGTCCTGCGGCGAGGCTGAGATGCTCCATCGGGTCGTCGCCGGAGAGGATCGCCACCAGCGCGAGGACGGCGGGCGGCAGCCAGTAGCCGGAGATGTCGCCGAACTCGGGCGGGGTCGGCGGCGCCGAGCCGTCGGCTGCCAGGTGAGCCAGCAACGCTTCGGCGTAGCGGTGAAGCTCATCCGAGGTAGGGGGGCTTGCGGTCAGATCCGTGCTCAAGGCAGAGAACTCCCCCAATATCCGCCGCTGATTCATGACCGCGTAAAGCCTAGCCGGGGGGCGCGCCAACCGGGCGGAGGCGCGCCCTATCAGACATGTCTTACATGCGGTCAGGCACTGGGACACCGAGGAGGTCGAGCCCGGTTTCCAGTACCCGCAGGGTGAGCGCGCACAATGCCAGCCGGGAGGCGCGGGTCTCCGCGGCGACGCCGTCCTTCAGCACCGGGCACTGCTCGTAGAAGGTGCTGAACAGGCTGGCGGTCTCAAACAGGTAGGCGCACAGCCGGTGCGGTTCGACCTGCTCGGCGACCAGTTCGACCAGAGTGCCGAAGCTCAGCAGGTGGAGGGCCAGGGCGCGTTCGGCGTCGGCGCCGAGCGTGATGGACCCGCTCACGTCTGCGGCGTCGATGCCACCCTTGCGGAAGATCGAGCGAATCCGCGCCGTGGCGTACTGCATGTACGGGCCGGTATTGCCGGTGAAGCCGAGCATACGGTCGAAGTCGAAGACGTACTCGCTGTCGTGGCTGACCGACAGGTCGGCGTACTTGACCGCGCCCATGCCGACGGCGTGGGCGATCTCCGACCTGGTGGTCTCGTCGTAGCCCCGGTCCTCGATGACGGCCGAGGAGCGGTCGACGGCCTCCTGGAGGAGGTCCATCAGCTTGACGGACTCGCCGGAGCGGGTCTTGAAGCGCTTGCCGTCCTTGCCGAGCATCATGCCGATCTGGACGTGCTCGGCGGAGACGGACTCCGGCAGCCAGCCGGCCTGCTTGGCGGCCGCGAAGACCATGCGGAAGTGCAGGGCCTGGTCGGCGCCCACGACGTACAGCATGCGGTCGGCCTTGAGGTCCTCGACCCGGTAGCGGACGGCGGCCATATCGGTGGAGGCGTAGCCGTAGCCGCCGTCGCTCTTCCTGATGATGAGCGGCAGCGGCTTGTCGTCGGAGCCGGTGAAACCGGGCGGGAAGACGCACAGCGCGCCCTCGCTCAGGACGGCGACGCCCAGGTTCTCCAGGTCGTCGCAGGTCTTTTCGAGCAGCGGGTTGTACATGCTCTCGCCCGCGATGTCGGTGTCGGTGAGGGTGACGCCGAGCATGTCGTAGATCTTGTTGAAGTAGCGCACGGTGGCGTCCATGAAGACGTGCCACAGCCGCAGTGTCTCGGCGTCGCCGGACTGAAGGGTCCGCACCCGGGCGCGCGAGCGGGTCTTGAACGTCTCGTCGCCGTCGAACTTCCGTCGCGCATCCTGGTAGTACTCGGTGCCCTCGCCGGCTTCGAGCTGTGCGACTGCGGCGTCCTCGCCGATGTCGAGCAGGTGCTCGATGAGCATGCCGAACGGGGTGCCCCAGTCGCCGAGGTGGTTCTGCCGGATGACCGTGTTGCCGAGGTGTTCGAGCGTGCGGGCCATGGCGTCGCCCACGATCGTGGTGCGCAGATGGCCGACGTGCATCTCCTTGGCCGCGTTGGGTGCGGAGTAGTCGATCACCACGCGTTGCGGCGGCGTGGTGTGGCCGACGCCGACGCGCGGGTCGGCGAGCAGCCCGGACGCCTCTCCCGCGATCCACCCGGAGTCGAGTGCGATGTTGAGGAAGCCGGGGCCGCTGACCTCGACCGTGCCCGGGAAGTCGGACAGTTCGGCGGCGATGGCTTCCGCGACCTCCCTCGGGGCCCGTCGCAGGCGCTTGCTCAGGCTCATCGCGACGTTCGCCTGGAAGTCGGCGAACTGGGAGGGCCGGATCAGCGGGTCTGCGTCGGTGTACTCAGGCCCGAACGCGTTGCCCAGCGCCTGCTGGACGCGCTCGGTGAGCACTTTCTGCGGGTCGGTCATGTCCTTAGGGTACCGGTGACCTTGACCGCCAGGCTGATGAGCGCGGCGGCCGCGACGGAGACCCCGAGGGCGACCAGGTCGTTGCCCGGATCACCTGGTTCGAGGGCGAAGAACCACCTGGTCAGCGGGAGGGCGAAGGTGAGCGTGAACAGTCCGAGCATGGTGGCGACGAGCACGGTCTTCCACCACAGCAGGGGCCTGGCGACCAGGACCAGCACCCACCAGGTCGTGAGGAAGAGCGTGATCACGGCGGTGGTGCGGTCCTGGACGAGCGTGGAACTGCCGGTGCGCGCCGCCCAGAACGAGAGGAACACCGCTGCCGCGCAGATCACCCCAGCCGGTACGGCGAAGCGCAGCACCCTCGGCACGAACCCCGGCCTGGACCGCTCGTCGGTCGGCGCGAGCGCCAGGAAGAAGGCCGGGATGCCGATGGTGAGGGCGTTGACCAGCGTCGAGTGCCGGGGCTCGAACGGGAACGTCAGCCCGAGCACGCCGACGAGCAGCGACAGCACGATCGCGTAGAAGGTCTTGGTGAGGAAGAGGTTGGAGACCCGCTCGATGTTGGCGAGCACCCTGCGGCCTTCGGCGACGACGGTGGGCATGGTGGCGAACCGGTTGTCGAGCAGCACCACCTGGGCGACGGCCTTGGTGGCCGGACTGCCCGCGCCCATGGCGATGCCCAGGTCGGCGTCCTTGAGCGCGAGGACGTCGTTGACGCCGTCTCCGGTCATGGCGACGGTGTGCCCGCGTGCTTGGAGGGCGCCGACGAATGCGCGCTTCTGCGCGGGGGTGACGCGGCCGAAGACCGTGTGGCCGTCGAGGATCTCGCCCAGCTCTGCCGGGTCCTCCGGCAGGGTGCGCGCGTCGATGGCGCGGTCGCCGCCGGGGATGCCGAGGCTGAGGGCGATGGCGGAGACGGCGGTCGGGTTGTCGCCGGAGATGACCTTGACGGTGACGTTCTGCCTGGCGAAGTAGGCGAGGGTCTCCTTGGCGTCCGGGCGCAGGCGCTGCTTCAGCGTGACCAGCGCGACGGGGTCGGGGCGGGGGTCGTCGAAGCCGTCGGCGCGGCACAGCGCGAGGACGCGGGCGCCCGTCGTGGCGAGGGCGGCCGAGCGCGCGTAGCCGTCGGCTTCCGGCGGCAGCAGGACGTCGGGGGCGCCGAGGACCCACGTTCCGTGGTCGCCGAACGCCGCGCCGCTCCATTTCCTGGCTGAGGAGAACGGCACCGTGTCGGTGGCGGTCCAGTCGTCGGGCGGATGGGGGTGGCGGGCCTTGATGGCCTGGGCGGTCGGGTTGGGCCGGGAGTCGCTGCCGGCGAGGGCGGCGAGCGCGTCGCCCACGGGTTCGCCGTCGCGGAGCGGGATGACCTCGTCGAGGTCCATGCCGCCCGCCGTCAGAGTGCCGGTCTTGTCGAGGCAGAGAACGTCGACGCGGGCCAGGCCCTCGATGGCGGGCAGCTCCTGGACGAGGACCTTGCGGCGGCCGAGCCGTACGACGCCGACGGCGAAGGCGATCGAGGTCATCAGCACCAGGCCCTCGGGGATCATGGTGACGATGCCCGCGACCGCGCCGGTGATCGCGGTGCCGAAGTCGTTCTGGGTGCGGATCTGGCTCCAGGTGAGCAGCGCGCCGACGGGGATGACCAGGAGTGTGATGTAGCGGATGAACCGGGTGATGCCGTCGCGGAGTTCGGAGCGGGCGAGGCCGAACTTGCTGGCCTCCTCGGTGAGGCGGGCGGCGTAGGCGTCGGCGCCGACTGCCGTGGCGGTGAACGCACCGGACCCGGCGACGACGAAGCTGCCGGACAGGACCTTGTCGCCGGGCTGCTTGTGGACCGGGTCGGCTTCGCCGGTCAGGAGTGACTCGTCGATCTCCAGGCTCTCTGAGGCGACGACCTCGCCGTCGACCAGCAGTCGGTCGCCGGGGCCGAGGAGGATGAGGTCGCCCAGCACTACCTCGCGCGGGGGTATCTCCTGATCTGCGCCGTCTCTGCGAACGCGTACGGGAGCCTCGTTGACCACGGCGAGTTTGTCGAGTGTGGTCTTCGCGCGGAGCTCCTGGACGATGCCGATGAGGGCGTTGAAGACGATGACAAGGCCGAACAGGCCGTTCTGCCATTCGCCGAAGATCATGATCAGTGCCCATAGGACGGCGATGACCAGGTTGAACAGGGTGAAGACGTTGGCCCGCACGATGGCCCACAACGATCTGCTGGTGCGGCGCGGGGCGAGGTTGCGCGGTGCGGCGGCGACCTGCGCCGAGGTGAGCCCTTCCACGCGACCCTCCGATGTTCGTGGACCCGGGCTCAACATTAGGGGCCGGGGCCTTCGCCGGGTGGGAGGTGGCGGAGGCTGTGGAAAACCTGGGCGGGAGGTGTGGCCGTTGTGGATGACGTCGGGTCGGCGCAGGCCGGGGTGACCCTGGTCAGCGGCCGGGTGTCACAAGGGCGATGGGCGGAGTTCGTCGTCAAGGGGGTGGGGGCGGTGGACGGCTCTGGGTGTGACCTTTGACTGGTGGGCGTGGTAGGGGAGTGCGTTGCCGCAGGTGGGTGGGTGCGGTGGGTGGATTCCGGGTTTCACCACGGGTGGAGGGTTGGGTCGGGCGCGTGGTGAGTGAGGTTCGTTTGCTGTGGGGTGGTTCCGGGTGTCGCCTCGGGTGGGGGTGGTTCGTCACCACGGGTGGTGGGTGTGGAGGGTTGGTTCGGGCGCGTGATGGGTGAGGTTCGTTTGCTGTGGGGGTGGGTTTCGGGTGTCGCCTCGGGTGGGGGTGGTTCGTCATCACAGGTGGTGGGTGCGGAGGGTGGTTCCGGGTGTCACCACAGGCGGTGGGTGCGGTGGGTGGAGGCCACGCGTTCGCCGATTCTGGTCACCACGCCGCCCTTCTCAAGGTCGGCGGCGAGCTGGCAGGCCGCGCTGATGCCCGCCGCCCTGGAGGAGCCGTGGGCGATGACGACCGTGCCGGTGAGCCCGAGAAGCACGGCTCCGCCGTGGGCCTCGGAGTCGAGGCGGCGCTGGAGGTCGCGCAGGGCGCCGCGCTGCATGAGGGCGCCGAGGCGGGCGGCGCGGTGCGCGTTGACGGTGTTCCTGAGTTCGGTGAAGGCGTACTGGACCGCGCCCTCCATCGTCTTCAGCGCCACGTTGCCGGTGAAGCCGTCGGTGACGATCACGTCAGCGAGGCCGGTCAGCAGGTCGTGGCCTTCGACGTTGCCGACGAAGTGCAGGGCGGGGGAGGCGGTCAGGAGTTCGTGGGCGCGGCGGGTGAGCTTGTTGCCCTTCTCCGCCTCGCCGCCGATGGTGAGCAGGCCGACGCGGGGTTTGCCGATGCTGAAGGCGGTCTCGGCGTAGGCGGCACCGAGGTGGGCGAACTGCACAAGCATTTCGGGTTTTGCGTCGGCGTTGGCTCCGGCGTCCAGGAGCAGGGTGGGCTTGGGGAGCGTGGGCAGCGCCACGGCGATGGCCGGACGGAGCACGCCGGGCAGCCCCTTGAGCCGGAGGCGGCCGGTGGCCACGATGCCGGCCGTGGAGCCTGCGGAGACGGCGGCCGAGGCGTTGCCCTGCCGTACCAGGTGGCAGGCGATCGCGATGCTGGAGCGGGGGCGGCGCAGGCTCGCCAGCGCGCCCTCGTCCATCGCCAGGGCCTCGTCGGCCCGGACGATCGGGACCTCCTTGGTGGCCCGGTGGTCCTCCAGGGCCTCGTACAGCACCCTTGGCGGGCCGACGAGGACCACGGACAGTCCACGCTCGCGGACGGCGTGCACCGCGCCCGCCACGACCTCGTGCGGCGCGTGGTCGCCACCCATGGCGTCCAGTGCGATCGGCTTGTCGGACAACTCTCACCCCAACTCGCATCGTAGAGAGGTGCGGACACTGCCCTGTACGCGAGGCCCGTTCGGTCCCTGTCTCACCGACTGATGGCAGACACCCGGCGGTCACACGGTGTGAGCGCGATCGGCCGCCCCGGGCTACATGGTGTGAGCACGGCCGGATTTCGGGGCTACGCGGTGTGAGGGCAGGCGGGGTGAGGGCGGGCGGGGTTTCAGGCTGCGCAATGTGAGGCGGGCGGGGTGTCGGAGCTACGCGGAGTGAGAGCGGCAAGGGGCGCGTCCACGGGAGTGGTGTACGAGTTCGACCTGTTCACAAGCACGGCGGCCGTGAAATGAGGACGGGCGGGGTTTCGGAACTGCGCGGTGTGAGGGTGGCTGGGGGTCGGGGGTGTGCGGTGTGAGGGTGGCTGGAGGGTCGGGGGTGTGCAGAGTGAGTGCGGGCGGGGGTTTCGGGAGCGCCCTGTGAAGCGTGGCCGGCGTCCGGGGCGGGTCACGTCCGTGGACGCAACCCTCGGGGCTGTGGCGGGCGCACGGAGGGCCACGGCTCAGGAACCCCGGGCGGGGCGCTGAGCCGTACACCTGGACTCTGAGGCGTCCCCAACGCGAGGCGTCCCCAACACGCGAGGTGTCCCCAACGCGAGGCGTCCCCAACACGCGAGGTGTCCCCAACGCGAGGCGTCCCCAACACGCGAGGTGTCCCAACACGGGGGTTCCCTGCGTGAGGGGCGTCCCTACGTGGGGTCGCCTCGGGCGACGATCACCTTGCCGAAGGCGACCCTGCCGGTCACGCGGATGACGGGGCCGTCGTCACCTGAGCCGCCGGACACCTGGCGTTTGGCGAACATCGCGCCGACCTCGTCGATCACCCGGGCGTTGTCCGGCACCCTGATGAGCAGTTTGCTGAAGTGCGCGGTGACGTCGAGGGTGATCTCGCGGCCGGGCAGTACGGCCTGCGACAGGTCGATGATCAGGGCCCCGCACATCGCGGACAGGGTGGTGTGCCGGGAGGCGATCCACCGGCCCCTTTTGATGACTTTGCTGAACGGGGCGGTCACGCGTTGGGTTTCGACCGGATTCGGGAGATTAGTGATGTCCGTATCGGGCAGGTCGTGCGTCAAGGGGACGAGTTCGCCGACCGTCTTGGCGGTATACGCGGCTTCCAGCCGGTCGGCGTGCTCGACGCTGGTGAGTCTTCCTGTTGCCAACGCCTCTGCCAGTACCGCGGCGGTCCTGTCACGGTCGGCGTCGGAGGCGCGCAGAACGGGATCGTCGTTCACGGATTGGAGTGTATGTCTATTCGCGATATGTCGCGAGAGGCCACCAGGCGGCAGAGAAACTTGGGCCCCAGTGGAACCAGAAGCGGCCTGCTACGCGTCCGGGTATAAGAAACCTAGACGCACGACTAGGTCGAGAGGTTTACACCCGATCGAACAAAAAAGATGGGAAAGGCCTAGTGATCTTGAACCAGGCAGGAACGCGACGCTTCCGGGCGTACACGTCCAAGCACCTCGACGAGCTGCTGCAACGAGCAGGGCTCGACGAGCAGGAGCGTCTCAGGGTGCGAGCCGTGGCCACGGTGCTGCCCTTCCGGACCAACGCCTATGTGGTGGATGAACTCATCGACTGGTCGGCCGCGCCCGACGATCCCATATACCGCCTCGTCTTCCCGCAGCAGGACATGCTTCCGGCAACGGACGTGGCCAGGCTGGCCGACCTGCTCAAGGCCGAGGCACCGACCGCAGAGATCAACGTGGAGGCCAACAAGGTCCGCGCACGTCTCAATCCGCACCCCGCGGGCCAGATGGAGCTCAACGTGCCCCGCATCGGGCGAGAGCCCGTGCCCGGCATGCAACACAAGTATCCCGAGACCGTGCTGTTCTTCCCCAAACAGGGGCAGACCTGTCACGCCTACTGCACGTACTGCTTCCGCTGGGCCCAGTTCGTCGGCGACGCCGACCTGAAGTTCGCCTCGGACGACATCGATCAACTGGTGTCCTACCTGGGCCAGCACCCGGAGGTCACGAGCGTCCTGGTGACCGGCGGCGACCCCATGATCATGGGTGAGCCGGTGCTCAAGCGCTACATCGAGCCGCTGCTGGAGGTCGAGCAGCTGGAGTCGATCCGCATCGGCACCAAGTCGCTGGCCTACTGGCCGCAGCGCTTCACCACCGACCCCGACGCCGAGGACACACTGCGGTTGTTCGAGCGCGCCGTGGCGGCCGGCAAGAACCTCGCCTTCATGGCCCACTTCTCACACCCGCGCGAGTTGGAGCCCGCGCTCGTGGAGACGGCGGTCGAACGGATCCTCGCCACCGGAGTGACGATCCGGACCCAGGCACCCCTGATCCGGTCGATCAACGACGACCCCGAGATCTGGTCAGGGATGTGGCGCCGTCAGCTGCGGATGGGGATGATCCCGTACTACATGTTCGTCGAGCGGGACACCGGGCCGCAGGACTACTTCGCGGTGCCGCTGGGCGAGGCCTACGAGATCTTCCGCGACGCCTATGCCACCGTTTCCGGGCTCTGCCGCACCGTGCGCGGGCCCTCCATGTCGGCCACCCCCGGCAAGGTCTGCGTGGACGGTGTCACCGAGATCGCGGGGCAGCGGGTGTTCGTGCTGCACCTGATCCAGGCTCGCGAACCCGCGCTCGTCGGCAGGCCGTTCTTCGCGCACTACGATCCGGACGCCGTGTGGCTGACGGACCTGCGGCCGGCCTTCGCCGACAGGTTCCCGTTCGAGAGTGTGGTCACAGACGCCAGATTGTCGGCTTGAGGCCACGCGAGGGCGGAGCCCCCTTGGATGAGGGGGCTCACTGCGCGCGGCCTCAGAACACGCGTACGGCGGTGCGGCGGGCTATCTGAGCCTGGAGCCTCGCCATCTGCCAGTGCAGTTCGATGAGTTGCTCGGCCAGCTGGGCTCGGGGGACCTCGGCCGGGTCTTCGACGGCCAGATGGTCGATCGCGGTCGACAGCTCTCGCATCGCGAGCCCCCATTCGATCAGTCGCTCTCGGAGATTCGAAAGGATCGAATCTGTGTTCGGATTCTATCGGAATCCGGAAGGCGGTGTCAGCTGATCGGGGCCGGTGGGGTCAGGTTTCGTAGACGGGTGCGATGAAGCCTCTGGCCAGCGTGTTCGCGGTGATGTTGAAGCCCACGACGGCCGCGGAGGTGTCGGGGCCGAGGCCCAGCGACTCGACGCCGAGCGCGTGCACGGCGAACAGGTAGCGGTGCGGCCGGCCGGGAGGCGGGGCGGCGCCGCCGTAGGCGAGTGAGCCGAAGTCGTTGCGGGCGTGCGTGCCCAGCTTGGCGTCGGCGCTTCCGGCGTCCGCCGGAAGTTCCGTGAGGTCGGAGGGCAGGTCGTACAGCAGCCAGTGCCAGAAGCCGCTGCCCGTGGGGGCGTCGGGGTCGAAGCACGTGACCGCGAAGCTGCGGGTGCCCTCGGGGGCGCCGGACCAGCGCAGGTGGGGGGAGATGTTGCCGCCCGTCATGCCCCAGTCGTCGAACACCTGGGCCTCGGGCAGCCGCTCACCGTCGCGTACGTCGTCGCTCTCGACGGCGAGCGCGGGAACCTCGGGCAGGAAGTCGTAGGGGATGGGTGGCCACGCCGGCATGGTCTACCTCCGATGGGATGGGTTCGTACGGTCCCCATCCTTATCGGAGATCAGCCCTTGTGGTACGCGGGCATGACCTCTTTGGGGTCGCCGTCCATCTTGATCTTGCCCTTGTGCAGCCAGATGACCCGGTTGCAGGTCTCCTCGATGACCTTGTGGTCGTGGGAGACCAGGAAGACGGTGCCGGCCGACTGGCGGATCTGCTTGATGCGCTCCTGGCTCTTCTTGCGGAACTCGCGGTCGCCCGTCGCCAGGGCCTCGTCGATGAGAAGCACGTCGTGGGTCTTGGCGGAGGAGATGGCGAAGCGCAGGCGGGCGCCCATGCCGGAGGAGTAGGTGGACATCGGCAGCTGCACGAACTCGTCGATGCCGGAGAAGTCGACGATCTCCTCGTACTTCGCCTTGACCTCCGCCGGGGTCATGCCCATGGCGTAGCAGCCGAGGATGATGTTGCGCTCGCCGGTGAGCTCACGCATGAGCGCGGCGTTGACGCCCAGCAGCGAGGGCTGGCCGTCGGTGTAGACGGCGCCGGCGTGCGGCGGCAGCAGTCCGGCGATGGCGCGCAGCAGCGTGGACTTGCCCGAGCCGTTGCGGCCCACGATGCCGATGGCGTCGCCGTGGTAGGCGACGAAGGAGACGCCCTTGACGGCGTGGACCTCCTTCATCTGCGGCCGGCCCTGGCGCTTGAGCATGCGCATCAGCGCGCTGACCGCGTTGCCCTTCTCGTGGTCGGAGGCGGCCGCGTAGACGCGGTAGACGATGTGCAGGTCGTCGACCACGACGGTCGGAGTGCCCGTGGGGGCGTCCATCGGCTTGTGGCCGGTGGGCTCCGGGTTGGGGTGCACCCTGACGTCTCTGACGCCGGGCTCCTCGCCCTTCACCTGTGACAACTCCTCCGTCAGCTCAGCCACGCCCGTACCTCTCCTCGGCCCGCCAGAAGTACCAGAAGCCGAAACCGAGTGCGAACACTGCCCAGAATACGCAACTCGCCATCGCCCACGTCGGGGGAGTGTGGCCCGCTATGAGGATGTCGCGCATCACCTCGATGAACGAGGCCGCCGGGTTGAGGTACATCACCTGCGCCACCCACTCTGGCATGTCGGCGCCGTCGACGACCTTGCCCTGGATGGAGAAGAAGACGCCGGAGGCGTACAGCCAGGTGCGCATGATGAACGGCAGGAGCTGGTTCATGTCGCGCATGGAGGCGCCGACACGGGCCATCACCAGGCTGGCGCCGACGTTGAACATCGTCTGGAGCACGAGGACCACGGGGATGAGCAGCCACATGAGGGTGGGGGGCTCGCTCCAGACGACGATCAGCAGGAGCACGCCCATCGAGATCGCCAGCTGCTGGAGTTCCTGGATCGTGTAGGCCAGGGGCAGCGCCGCGCGCGGGAAGTGCAACGCGCGGATCAGCGAGAGGTTGCCCGAGATCGACTTGGCGCCCGCCGTCACCGACCGCTGGGTGTAGGTGAAGACGAACATCCCGGTGAGCAGGAAGACCGGGTAGTTGTCGATGCCGTTGGCGCCGCCGAGGATGAGGCCGAACATCACGAAGTAGATGCCGGCGTTGAGCAGCGGGGTCAGCACCTGCCAGAGCTGACCCAGGGCGGAACTCGAGTACTTCGAGACGTTGCGCGAGGTCGCGTACGTCATCATGAAGTGGCGCCGCTCCCAGAGCTGACGCAGGTAGACATGGAACCTCGGCCGTGCGATGGCACGGCGAAGCCCGTATCTCTGGGCGAGCTTGGCCAGCGGCTCCTGCCCGCTTCGGCCGCCCGCCTGGGCGTCCGCGACCGCGGATTCCGGCTGGCTCATGGCAAGGACTCTATTGGATCCGGCTCGTTCGGGTACCTGTCACGGCACTTCGCCGCGTGCGGTTGGACGGGTTTCCCGGGCTTCCCGGTTCCCGTACCGCCCCAAGAGTGGATCAAATACTGATCTTCCGGCGGAACACCCCAGCTGGCGGGATTGAGCACACCTGCTGGAGGGGTATTTTTACTCAACTGTTCACGTCTGGGCGTGTCCTGTTGTGCGTGCTTTATGGTGGCTTGCGTGCTATATGGCATATGTCTGTGACGTGGGATAGGCGCACGTGTGACCGAACTGCAACGCGCCAGAGACTCGCTGGTGGCAAGTAGTGAGGGATAGTCGCGATCGACTGGCAGGGCGTCGGATGGGTTGACCGTGTCGGCCGAACCCGGGGGTGGACCACAAAGCCCCCGTCGGGCTGCTCTCCATGGCGCGGGTCGACACCAACGCCCACCTGGTAGAGGGAGGAAAGTTCTTACAATGCGTGTTACTAAGGGCGCACAGATCGTCGCCGGTACCGCGCTGCTGGCCCTCGCGGTTGCCGCGTGTGGCGGCGGTGCCACGGAGCAAAGTGGCGGCAACGCCGCGGGTGGCGGCGACACGCCGGTCCGCATGGAAGTCGGTGAGCCGCAGAAGGGGCTGATCTCCACCGACACCACCGAGACCGAGGGCTCCGAGGTGCTCGCTGCCCTCTTCGAGCCGCTCGTCAACTACGACGAGAGCAAGAAGCCGGTCGAGGCGGCCGCGCAGTCGATCGAGAGCACCGACAACACGGTGTGGACGATCAAGCTGAAGCCGGGCTACACCTGGCACAACGGCGAGCCTGTGACGGCCCAGAACTATGTGGACGCGTGGAACTACGCGGCCAACCAGGACAACGCGCAGGGCGCGGGCTACTTCTTCGGCCGCATCGACGGCTACAAGGACCTGGCCCCGGGCGAGGGCAAGACGGTCGCCACCAAGGCCATGAAGGGGCTTGAGGTCGTCGACGACACGACCTTCAAGGTCACGCTGGCGGCGCCGTTCTCGCAGTTCAAGACCATGCTGGGCTACACGGCCTTCTACCCGATGCCCAAGGCCGCCTTCGGCGCCGACGGCAAGGTCACCGCCGAGTTCGGTGAGAACCCGATCGGTCAGGGTCTGTTCAAGATGGACAAGCCCTACAAGAAGGGCACCGACCAGGTCATCGACATGTCGGTGTACGACAAGTACCCCGGCACCAAGCCGAAGAACTGGACCAAGCTGCAGTTCAAGATCTACACCAGCTCGGAGACCGCCTTCCAGGACCTTCAGGCCGACAACCTGGACATCCACGACTCCCTGCCCGCCTCGGCGATCGCGACCGCCAAGGCCAGCCTCGGCGAGCGGTACCAGGACCAGCCGGACGCCGGTATCGGCTACATCGGCTACCCCCTGAAGTACAACCCCGAGTTCCAGAACGCGGACGTCCGCAAGGCCATCTCGATGGCGATCGACCGCAAGACCATCGCGGAGACGGTCTTCTCCGGCACCCGTGCCCCGGCCGACGACTTCATCAACCCGGCCATCGACGGTTACCGCCAGGGCGCCTGCACCGCGTGCGCCTACAACCCGGCTGAGGCCAAGAGCCTCTACGAGAAGGCCGGCGGCCCGAAGACGATCGAGCTCGGCTACAACGCCGACGGCGGCCACAAGGAGTGGATCGAGGCCGTCGCCAACAACTTGCGCGCCAACCTCGGTGTCGAGGTCACGCCCAAGCCGTTCGAGAAGTTCGCCAACATCCTCGACGACCTGGACGCCAAGAAGTACAAGGGTCTGTTCCGCCTGGGCTGGGCGATCGACTACCCGGCCGCCGAGAACTACCTGACCCCGATCTTCCACACGGACGCTGCCAAGACGGGCTCCAACTACGGCGGTTACAGCAACAAGGAGTTCGACGACCTGCTCGCCAAGGGCGACCAGGCCCCCACTCCCGAGGAGGGCCTGAAGCGCTACCAGGAGGCCGTCGACATCCTGATCAAGGACATGCCGTACATCCCGGTGTACTTCTACCGGAACAACTCCGCCGCCTCCACCAAGGTCAAGAACGTCAAGATCAACCTGCTGAACCAGGTTGAGTGGGCTTCGGTCGAGAAGGCCTGACGTTGATGCAAGGGACGGGCGCCACGCCGTCCGTCCCTTGATGGCCAGCCTCGGAGGCAGTTCACTTGGGCCAGTACCTTCACGGTTCGAGGGACTGCCTTCTTGGCATGTACGGGAGGCTTAAATGGGCCGATATGTCATCAGGCGTCTTCTCCAGTCGATACCCGTTCTCCTCGGCTCGACTCTGCTCATCTTCGCCATCGTGTTCGCGCTGCCTGGAGACCCCATCGCGGCGCTGGCGGGCGAGAAGCGGCAAGACCCTGCGATCATTGGCATCCTTCGCGAGCAATACCATCTGAACGATCCCCTGCTGGTGCAGTACTGGTACTACATCAGCGGTGTGTTCTTCCGGGGCGACTTCGGCGTCACGTTCGCCAACGTCCCTGTCAGCCAGATCATGGCCGGCAAGTTCCAGGTGACGCTGAACCTGGCGCTCACCGCACTGGTCTTCGAGGCCATCATCGGCGTCGGCCTCGGCATGTGGGCGGCGCTGCGTCGTGGCAAGGCCGCGGACACCGCGATCCTGGCCTCGACCCTGCTGCTGATCTCGGTGCCCACCCTGGTCACCGGCTTCGTGCTGCAGTTGGTCCTCGGCGTGAAGATCAAACAATGGACGGGCCTGGACATCTTCCCCATCGCGGGCATCACCAACGGCTTCCGCAGCTACCTGCTGCCGGGATTCGTGCTCGCCGGGGTCTCGATCGCCTATCTCACCCGGTTGACCAGGACCAGCCTGGTGGAGACCATGAGAGCGGACTTCATCCGTACGGCGACCGCCAAGGGCCTGCCCAGAAGCCGGGTCATCGGCAGGCACGCACTGCGCAACGCGCTGATCCCGCTCGTCACCTATCTCGGCGCCGACCTCGGCAACCTCATGGGCGGAGCGGTGATCACCGAGACGATCTTCAACCTGCCCGGCATCGGGGAACAGCTCTTCAAGTCCGTGTATCTGCGAGAACAGCCGGTTGTCGTGGGTATCGTGACCGTTCTTGTGCTGATCTACATCCTGGCCAACTTGGTCGTGGACCTGATGTACGCAGTGCTCGACCCGAGGATCCGCTATGAGTGAAACGCCGACACCCACCATCCCGGCCGAGCGGCCGAGCCCGCCTCCGGCGACCCAGGGGAAGCCGAAGGAGTCGAAGCCCGCCAGTCTCTGGACGGACGCCTGGCGCGACCTTCGGCGCAGGCCGATCTTCATCATCTCGGCGATCATCATCACCGTGCTGGTGGTCATGGCGCTGTGGCCGTCGTTGTTCACCTCGATCGACCCGATGGACGCGCGCACCTGCGAACTGGCCACCGCCAGGCAGGGACCGAGCGCGAGCCATCCGTTCGGCCGCGACAACCTCGGCTGCGACCTGTACGCCAGGTCGATCTACGGTGCCAAGAACTCGCTGCTGATCGGCATCACGACCTCGCTGGCCACCGCGTTGATCGGCGGTCTGCTGGGGCTGATCGCCGGTTACTTCGGCGGCTGGACCGACACGATCTCCTCGCGGTTCACCGAGATCTTCTTCGCGATCCCCAGCATCCTGGGCGCCCTGCTGATCTCGGCCACCTTCCGCGGCGGAGCGCTCAGCAGCATCACCCTGGTCATCATCGCACTCACGGTGCTCGGTTGGCCAATGGCTTTCCGCATCATGAGAGCGGCGGTCATCACGGCCAAGTCGCAGGACTTCGTGGTGGCGGCCAAGGCACTGGGCGCGAGCTCCTCGCGGATCATGTTCAGGCACCTGCTGCCGAACGCGCTGGCCCCCGTGATCGTCATCGCGACGATCAACCTCGGCGTGTTCATCGCGGCGGAGGCCGCGTTGTCGTTCCTCGGCGTCGGTGTGACCTCGCCGGACATCTCCTGGGGACTGATGATCTCCGACGCGCGCAACAGGTTCCTCGATGCGCCGTTGCCGCTCTTCTTCCCCGCGGTGTTCCTGTGTGTCACCGTGCTCGCCTTCATCATGCTGGGCGACGCCGTACGCGACGCGCTCGACCCGAAGCTCAGGTAAGGGGGACCTGTGAAGAAGACAACCGCCGACGTGTTGCCTGCCGAGGGAGGGCTGGGCGACACACCGCTGCTGGCGGTCGAGGACCTGCACGTCGAGTTCCACACCAGAGCCGGCGTGGTCCGCGCCGTCAACGGCGTGAACTACACGCTCAACCCCGGCGAGACCCTCGCCGTGCTGGGCGAGTCCGGCTCCGGCAAGTCCGTGACCGCGCAGGCGATCATGGGCATCCTGGACATGCCGCCCGCGGTCATCCCCGAGGGCCGGATCCGGTTCCGGGGCACCGACCTGCTCAAGCTGTCCGACCACGACCGGTCGAAGGTGCGCGGCCAGCGCATCGCGATGGTCTTCCAGGACGCGCTGTCCGCGCTCAACCCGGTCTTCACCGTGGGCTGGCAGATCAGCGAGATGTTCCAGGTGCACCGGGGCATGTCCAAGCGCGACGCGATGGCCAAGGCCGTCGAGCTGATGGACCGGGTCCGCATCCCGGCCGCCAAGCAGCGCGTCAACGACTACCCCCACCAGTTCTCCGGGGGCATGCGCCAGCGCATCATGATCGCGATGTCGATCGCGCTGGACCCCGAGGTGCTGATCGCCGACGAGCCGACCACCGCGCTCGACGTGACCGTCCAGGCCCAGATCATGGAACTGCTCGGCGAACTCCAGCGCGAGAGCAACATGGGACTGATCCTGATCACCCATGACCTCGGCGTCGTCGCCGACGTCGCGGACAAGATCTCGGTCATGTACGGCGGCCGCATCGTCGAGAACGCCCCCGTTCACGAGATCTACCGGAACCCGGCCCACCCCTACACCAAGGGGCTGCTGGAGTCGATCCCCCGGGTCGACCTCAAGGGCCAGGAGCTGTACGCGATCAAGGGGATGCCGCCCAACCTGCTCGACATGCCGAGCGGGTGTGCGTTCCATCCCCGGTGCCCGTACCGGCAGGACGACTGCGTGAGCGACTCCCCCCAGCTGCACGTCATCGGCGGCGCGCGCAGCAGCGCGTGCCACTACTGGAGGGAGGTCCTCGATGGCGGGAACGAGTGAGCGGATCCTCGAAGTACGTGACCTGGTCAAGCACTTCCCTCTGACCCAGGGCATCGTCATCAAGAAGCAGATCGGCGCCATCAAGGCGGTCGACGGGGTCTCCTTCGACCTGCACAGAGGCGAGACGCTCGGCATCGTGGGCGAGTCCGGCTGCGGCAAGTCCACGCTGGCGAAGGTGCTCATGGCGCTGGAGCGGCCGACCTCCGGCTCGGTGAAGATCAAGGGGCGGGAGATCGCGCAGGCCAGGGGCGGCGAGCTCAAGCGGATGCGCCGCAACATCCAGATGGTGATGCAGGACCCCTACACCTCGCTGAACCCCCGGATGACCGTCGGCGACATCATCGGCGAGCCGTACGACATCCACACCGACGTCGCCCCGAAGGGGGACCGGCGCAAGAAGGTGCAGGAGCTGCTGGAGGTGGTGGGTCTCAACCCCGACCACATCAACAGGTATCCGCACCAGTTCTCCGGCGGCCAGCGCCAGCGCATCGGCATCGCCAGGGGCCTGGCGCTGCAGCCGGAGATCATCGTCTGCGACGAGCCGGTGTCCGCGCTCGACGTGTCGATCCAGGCGCAGGTCATCAACCTGCTGGAGCGGCTGCAGAACGAGTTCGACCTGGCCTACATCTTCATCGCGCACGACCTGTCGGTGGTCCGCCACATCTCCGACCGGGTCGGCGTGATGTACCTGGGCAAGATGGTGGAACTCGGCAAGGACACCGAGATCTACGACCGGCCCGCGCACCCGTACACGCAGGCGCTGCTGTCGGCGGTGCCGGTTCCCGACCCCGAGGGCCGGGAACTGCGTGAGCGGATCATCCTGCAGGGCGACCCGCCCTCGCCGGCGAACCCGCCGTCGGGCTGCCGCTTCCGCACTCGGTGCTGGAAGGCGCAGCCGATCTGCTCGGAGGAGGAGCCGCTGCTGCAGGTCAGGGAAGGCGTCGATCACGCCAGCGCGTGCCACTTCGCCGAGGCGCACGACGTCGTCCACGTCTGAGAACACGTCTGAGAACACGTCTGAGGACGAGATCAGGGCCCCCGCTCTTCGGGGGTCCTGATTCATTTCACGGCGATGACGGCCGAGCCGTGGCCGAACAGGCCCTGGTTGGCCGCGAGGCCGACGCGGGCGCCTTCGACCTGGCGCTCGCCCGCCGTGCCGCGTAATTGCCAGGTCAGCTCGCACACCTGGGCGATGGCCTGGGCGGGGACGGCCTCGCCGAAGGAGGCCAGGCCGCCGGACGGGTTGACCGGGATCCGGCCGCCGAGCGCGGTCTCGCCGGCCCGCAGGAGCCCGGCCGCCTCGCCGGGCGGGCACAGGCCGAGGTCCTCGGTCCAGTCCAGTTCCAGTGCCGTGGACAGGTCGTAGACCTCGGCCAGCGACAGGTCGGCGGGCCCCAGGCCCGCCTCCTCGTAGGCGGCGTGCGCGATGGCGGCCCGGAAGGGGCGCTCGGGCACAGGCGCGGTGAGCGTGGAGTCGGTGGCGAAGTCGGGCAGCTCCAGGACGGCGTTCGGGTAGACGGGGGTCACAGTCGAGACGGCCGTGATCCGCACCGGGCGGGTGACGCCCAGGCGCCGCGCGTACGTCTCGGAGGCCAGCACGAGGGCGGCGCCGCCGTCGGAGGTGGCGCAGACGTCCATCAGGCGCAGCGGGTCGGCGACCATGGGCGAGGCCAGCACTTCGGCGGCCGTGACGGCCCTGCGGTAGCGGGCCATCGGGTTGAGCGCGCCCGCGGCCGCGTTCTTGACCTTCACGGCGGCGAAGTCGGCGGGACTCTCGCCGTGCAGCGCCATGCGCCTGCGTGCGTAGAGCGCGAAGTAGGCGGGGTTGGTGGCGCCGAGCAGGCGGAAGCGCAGCCAGTCCGGGTCGTCGGCGCGCTCGCCGCCGAGGGGGCTGAAGAAGCCCTTGGGGGTCGTGTCGGCGCCGACGACCAGGGCCAGCTCGCTCAGCCCCGCGAGGATCCTGGTGCGGGCCAGGTCGATGGCGTGGGCGCCGGAGGCGCAGGCGGCGTAGCAGGAAGCGACGCGGGCGCCGCTCCAGCCGAGCGCCCGTGCGAACGCGGCGCCGGCGACGAAGCCCGGGTAGCCGTTCCTGATCGTGTCCGCGCCGGCCACGTAGTCGACGTCGGTCCAGGCGACCCCGGCGTCGGCGAGGGCGTCGCGGGCGGCGGCGACGCCGTACTCGATGAAGGGTCTGCCCCATTTGCCCCACGGGTGCATGCCCGCTCCGAGCACCACGACGCTCATCGTACGGCCCGCCACATCCACACGAGCGGCCCGTCGGCGAGGGGGCCGTGGGTGAGTTCGAGTTCCATGCCGACGTGCAGGTCGGCGGTGCCGAGGCCCTGGACCTGGCCGAGGACGACCAGGCCCGCCTCCGCCAGTTCGACGGCCGCGAGCGTCACCGGTGTGTACGGCTCGGCCGCCACGTACGGCGCGGGCGGCGGATACCGGGCGTCGGTGTAGGACCACACCCGGCCTCGTCGCGGCAGCCGTACCCGCTCCTGGGCCTCGCTCGGGCAGCGCGGGTCGGCGCAGGGGCCGGGCAGCGGGGGGAAGGCCATCGTGCCGCAGCCCGCGCAGCGGCTGCCGAGCAGATGGGTGCCGTCGTCGTCGATGGTGAACCAGCCCTCGATCGCCAGCTTCATGCACCGAGTATTACACAAGCGCTTGGTAGGGGCGCCGTCGCTTCACGAGCACCCGCATCGACATCACCACGACCAGCCCGATCAGCCCCAGCACCACTGTGAGCCGCAGCCCGGAGCGACGCGGCCCGGCTGCGGCGGGCGCCGGCCTGGCCAGGCGTGCGGCCTCGCGCAGCGCCAGGGCCGCGTCGACCACCCCGTGCCCGTAGGCGCGGCTGTGGCCGTCGGCGGGCCGGTGTCTGGTGCCGCTCTCGATCGCCGCCCGCACCTGTGACGGCGGCAGCCCCGGATGGGCCGACCTGATCAGCGCCGCGACCCCCGCGACGATGGCGGCGGCCGAACTGGTGCCGTCGCCGATCACGTACGCCTCCGGCCCGTCGGCGCCGACGATCCCGGTGCCGGGCGCCACCACCGACAGGTAGTCCTGGCGGCTGGAGAAGCGGGGCACGTTCAGCCGCCGGTCGACCGCGCCCACCGCGATCACCCCGGGATAGGCGGCGGGGAAGTGCCTGGTCTCGACGTCGTCGCCGTCGTTGCCCACCGAGGCCACCAGCACCGCGCCCTTGCCGATCGCATAACGCACCGCCGCCGCCTCGGCGGCGGAGCCCTTCCACGAGCCCGCGCCCAGCGACATGCTGATGACGTCCGCGCCCTGGTCGGCGGCGTACCTGATGCCCTTGGCCAGCGCGTCGCGCCCGCCCGTGCGGGGCCGGGTGCGCCGGGGGTCGTCGCTCTCCAGCGTGACCCGGACCGACAGCACGCGGGCGGCGGGCGCCACACCGACCACACCGTGGCGTCCGCCGTGGCCGCGCCCGGCGATGAGGCTGGCCATCGCGGTGCCGTGGCGGCCCTTCGGACCCGGCACGCCGGTCAGGTCGGGCCCGCCGATCACGGCGCCGAGAAGGTCGGGATGGCGGGCGTCGACCCCGGTGTCGAGCACCGCGACCAGCGCGCTCTCGCCCCGGCTGTGTTTCCACGCCTCGGGCGCGCGCAGCGCCGTGAGCTGCCAGTGGCGCCCGCGCGCGAGCGCGCCGGCCTTCTCGCAGCCTCCGGCGGGGACGGTGACGATGAGTACGGCGGCGGCGCACACGGCCAGCAGCCCGGACACGCACCGCCTCACCGGGTGTACACCCGGGACGGGACGGCCTGGCGGAGCCCGCCGGGCGACGACGAAATCACGGACAGTATGGGCACGTCAGCCTCGGAGGGGGAGGAGGGACGCCGATCTGCCGTGAATTCTGGCACGCGGGTGCCCGAAGATTCAGACGCTTCGGTAAACAGGCCGACACGTGCGGTGACGCCCCCTGGTCAGGGCGACGGAGTGAGCCGTACCAGCGCCCCCGGCGGCAGCCCCAGCCGCTGCGAGGCGTCGCCCGAGTTCACGGCGATGGCGATCAGCCCGGCGGAGTCCGCGAAGGCCACCAGCTCGCCGGGCGGCACCGCCGCGTAGGTCTCCCGGTACGGCAGCGCGAGCTGCCGCCGCCCCAGCCAGACGCCCAGCGTGTCGCCCACCCGCACACCCAGCGAGGCCAGGTCCTCGGCCGAGACGGACAACTGGGTGTTGCCGTACCTGTCGACGGAGATCACCTCGCCCTCGACCGAGCCCTCGCGCAGCACCGAGGTCGGCGGGGGCAGCGACACCAGCCGGTCGAGCGGCAGTTCCGGCCCCAGCTCCGCGAGCTCCGTGCCGGTGGACAGCCGCCCGGCGACCGGGGCGAAGACGTCGCGCCCGTGGAAGGTCGGCGACACCGGCCGCAGGAACAGGTGCTGGTTGGTGATCTCGTAGGCCGCCTGCGCGCCGCCGCAGGCGTGCACCGCCCACGACAGCAGCCCGTTGTCGGGGCCGATGAAGGTGCGCCCGCCCGCCGAGATCGCCACGGCCCGCCTGGCGCCCCCGGCGCCGGGGTCCACGGCGCCGACGTGGACGCCGGGCGGGAGGTAGGGGACCGTCTGGGCGAAGATGGCGGCGCCGCGCCGTACGTCGCCGGACGGCACCAGATGGCACAGGTCGATCACCCGCGCCTGCGGCGCGATACCGGCGATCACGCCGTGACAGGCCGCGACGTACCCGTCTTCGAGGCCGTAGTCGGTCAGGAGCGAGATGACTGGGGTCACTCGGCGACTGTACGTCTGCCGATCCGCCCGAACAACGACCTTTGGCGCATTACGATGGCGTCGGGCCGCGCACCCTGAGGAGGAACCACCATGGACACTGCGCCGTTCAGCGGTGACAGTGCTGCCGAGGAACCGACCCGACACACCCACCCCACCCTCACCTCCCGTGAACTCGAGCTCCTCGCCTTCGAACGCCAGTGGTGGCGGCACGCAGGCGCCAAGGAGCAGGCCATCAAGGAGACCTTCGGGTTCTCCGCAACCCGCTATTACCAGTTGCTCGGTGAGCTCATCGAGCGGCCGGAAGCACTGGAGCAGGATCCGATGCTGGTCAAACGGCTGCGACGGCTGCGGGCCACCCGCCGGCGCGATCGAGCCGCACGCCGGTTGGGTATCCGTCCGTAAGGTGGGTACGGCAGCCGCGTGAGAAATCTCCACGCCATGCAGACGATCATGAAAGACCCGTCCGGGGCCGTGATCGGACTCGACTTCGACGGCACACTCTCGCCGATCGTGTCCGATCCGGCCAAGGCCGCGATCCATCCGGCCGCCCCGCCGGTGCTCGCCGAACTCGCCCGCAGGGTCCGGGCCGTCGCCATCGTGACCGGCCGCCCGGTCGAGACCGTGCTCGGGCTCGGACCCGCACTGGCCGACGTGCCCGGACTGGTGATCCTCGGCCACTACGGGTTCGAGCGCTGGGAGGGCGGCACGGTGAGCGCCCCGCCGCCTCCCGCCGGGGTGCCGAGGGCCCAGGCCGAGCTGCCGCTGCTGCTCGACCGGCTCGGCATGGAGCGGGTGGGCGTCGAGGACAAGGGGCGGGCCGTCGCCGTGCACACGCGGAACGCCCCCGACCCGCAGGGGGCGTTCGACACGCTGCGCGGGCCGCTCGCCGACCTGGCCGAGCGTGCCGGGCTGGTCGTCGAGCCCGGCCGGTTCGTGATCGAGCTGCGGCCGCCCGGAATGGACAAGGGACACGCGCTGTCGCTGTTCCTGGCCGAGCGGGCCGCCCGGTCGGTGCTGTTCGCCGGTGACGATCTCGGCGACCTCGCCGCGTTCGCGGCCGTACGGTCCTCCGGGCTGCCGGGGGTGACGGTGTGCAGCGGCTCGGCCGAGGTCACCGAACTGGCCGAGAGCGCCGACGTGGTGGTCGACGGGCCGGACGGGGTGGTGGAACTGCTGAGGGAACTGCTCGCCGGGATGGACGGGTAGGCCATGGGGAACTGCTCGCCGGGGATGGGGGAGTAAGCCGGAATCGAGATTCGGCCGCACCGCGTGGATCAGCCTGCCGGTGCGGGATTCGGAGATCGGGCGGGCCGCGCTGCGAGGAAGCCGCCGACGGCCAGCGCGATCAGGACCGGGACCAGCAGGAACGCGGTCCTGGTGCCGAGCCCGTCCGACAGGGCGCCCAGTGCGAACGGTCCCGCGCCCATGGCCAGCCCGCCGTAGACGGGGGCGACGGAGGGGGCGCGGACCGGGTCGATCGCCATCACCCCGGCCAGGCCCAGAGGGAAGTGCAGTGACACGCCGATGCCGCTGATCACGAGGCCCGTGTAGGCGAGCAGCGGTTCGCCGCTCTGCCAGAACACCAGCCAGCCGACGCCGGTCACGCCGAGCGCGCCGACGAGCAGGGTGGTGGTGGACAGGCGCAGCGCGAGTGGCGCGCCCGCGAAGCGTCCCACGGCCACACCGGCCGTGAACGCGGTGAGGCCGGTCGCGGCGGCGGCCGCGCCCATCCCGGTGTTGTCGGCGAACAGCCGCGCGGCCCACAGATTGTAGCAGAACTCCAGCGCCCCCACGCAGAAGAACGCCCAGCAGGCGACGTGGAAGCGCCAGCCCGGCGGCGGGCCGGCAACCGGGCCGGTCGCTGGGCTGGTGGCTGGGCCGGTCGCCGGGTGCCTCTTCCGGCCGCCCATGTGGACGCGGCCGAGGGTGAGGGCGAGGACCACGGTGAGGATCGGGGTGGACAACATCGCCGCCCGCCAGCCGAACGCCGACTGCCCCACCACGCTCAGCAGGTACGAGCCGCCCATGCCGAACAGCACGGCGACCGCGTTGGCCTCGCTGATCGCGGCGGGTCCCGCCGGGCCGTGGTGGCGGTGGAGGGCCGCCATCATGGCGTACAGGGCCACGGAGCCGAAGAGGCTGGCCGTGGCGTAGCCGAGCAGGGTCGCGGGCAGCCAGGAGGTCAGGAAGACCGGCAGCAGGCCGGCGTTGACGCCCGCGAGCCCGATCCACACGACGGCCCGTCCGCTGTACCTGCGGGCCAGCCAGGGCAGGAGCGGGCCGGCGAGGAGGGTGCCCGCCGCCATCGCGGTGCCGTGGAGGGCCACGACCGAGTCGGAGACCCCCTGCTCCTCGCGGAGGAGGGGGAGGGCGGCGCTCAGGGTGTAGAGGTAAGTGGCGAAAGTGCCCAGTTGAAGGTAGATCAGCCAGGTGGGGAGGTCCCGGGTCAGCCGGATCCGGACTGTGGTCACTTAGCGTATTAAGTCAGGGCGGTGAGCTGCGCGGCAAGCCATCGTCTCGGCGGCAGGCTCGTCGCCGCCGTGGCCAGCCGGGCGCCGCGCCGCAGCCGCTCGTCCTCCGGCATCTCCAGGGCCATGCGCAGCGCCCGCGCGGTCTCCAGCACGTCGTACGGATTGACCACCAGCGCGTCCGCGCCCAGCTCGGCGGCGGCCCCCGCCTCGCGCGAGAGCACGAGCGCGCAGCGGCGCGACAGCACCGGGCCCTCCTTGGCCACCAGGTTCATGCCGTCGCGGACCGGGTTGACCACCAGCACGTCGGCCAGCCGGTAGGCGGCCAGGCTGCGGGGGTAGTCGTCCGCCAGGTCGAGGACCAGGGGGTCCCAGTCGGCGGTGCCGTACTCGTGCCTGATCTCCTCGGCGGCCTGCCGCACGGCGGCCGTGTAGGCGCGGTACCCGGGCAGGTCGTGGCGGGAGGGGTAGGCGAAGACCAGGTGGACCACCCGGCCGTGCCACTCGGGGTGGGCGGCGAGGAACTCGCGGTAGGCGGCCAGGCCGCGCACGATGTTCTTCGACAGCTCGGCGCGGTCGATGCGGACGATCAGCCGCCGGTCGCCGACCTGCTCCCTGAGGGCCGCGAGGCAGGTCTCCACGTCGGGTTCGTGGGCGCGGCGCCACAGCGCCTCGCCGTCCACGCCCAGGCTGTGGACGCCGAGACGGGTGGTCCTGCCGCCGAGGGTGACGCCTCTGCCGTCGGTCTGCGCGCCGAGCAGGTTCGCGCAGCAGTCGGTGAAGGCCCGCGCCCAGCGCGCGGTGAGGAAACCCGCGTGCTCGGCGCCCAGGATGCCGCCCAGCACCTGCGCGGCGACGTCGTCCGGCAGCAGCGAGAAGTACTCGGGCGGGGCCCACGGCGTGTGGCTGAAGTGGGCGACGCGCAGGTCGGGCCGGGCGGACCTGAGCATGGCGGGGACCAGCGTGAGGTGGTAGTCCTGCACCAGAACCCGGGCCTCCGGTGCCGCCTCCTCGGCCAGGGCCGAGGCGAACGCCTCGTTGTAGTCGCGGTAGGCGGCCCACTCGCGCCGGAAGGCCGCGTCGAAGCGCGGGCTCACGGGTGTGTCGTAGAGCAGGTGGTGGACGAACCACAGGGTGGAGTTGGCCACGCCGTTGTAGGCGCGATCGAAGGTCGCGGGCGGCAGGTCCAGCATGCGCAGCCGGCCGTGGCCCGCCGGGTCGAGGCGGCCCTTCCGGGCGCCGCGCGCGGCCTGCCGGTCGGCCTCCGACATCGCCGCGCACACCCACAGCAGGTCGTCGCCGCTGGTGTCCGACAGGCCGGAAACCAGACCGCCGCTGCCCCGTCTCACGGTGAGTTCGCCCTGCTCGGAGCATGTGTAGGAGACAGGACCCCGGTTGGAGGCGACCAGGATGTTGTTCATTGAGCTTCCCTCCGCTCATAGGATCCCGCTATGGCGCTTGATGAGCTGACCGAGGAACTCGCCCGCTCCGCGGCCGGTGGAGACCACCGCGCGCTCGGCGAGCTCCTGAGACGGATCGAACCGGACGTGCTGCGGCACTGTGCCCGGATCCTGCCCTACCACCAGGACGCCGAGGAGGCCTGCCAGGACACGCTCCTCGCCGTGGCGCGCAACATCGGCCGCTTCGAGGGGAGGGCGAGATTCAGCACGTGGCTGCACATCGTGACGGCCAACTGCGCGCGCACGACGTACCGGTCGCTGAAGCGCCGGGCGGCCGAGCAGACCTCCGACGAACTGCCGATGCAGCGGCCGGACGTGCGCAGGGTGAGCGTGATCGCCGGGTCGCGGCTCGACCTGCTCGACGCGATGGAGTCGCTGGAGGCCGCCAAGCCGGACCTGGCGCAGGCGCTGGTGCTGCGTGACATCGTCCAACTCGACTACAACGAAGTGGCCGAACAGCTAGGTATCCCGCTCGGCACCGCGAAATCACGCATCCACCAGGCTCGGAAGCACGTGCAGGGACTCCTCGGCGAGGATTATCGGTGAGACGGTAGGTCTCATCTGGCGAGACAGGTGGTTAGCTGTCCGTCTTGACCAGGTAGAGTCCATTTCAACAACTCCATATTGCTCATCCAGAGGGGTGGAGGGACCGGCCCTGCGAAGCCCCGGCAACCCTCCCGGCTTGTGACTCGCGACAGGGCGAGGCCGACCGGGACAAGGTGCCAATTCCGGTCTGTGGTCAAGGTGGCCGCAGACGAAGATGAGGGAAGGCCTCGCTTCGTGTCGCTTGAATTCGGTCCCGCTGTCGCTCTGTCCTGCCGCGAGTGCGGCGCCCGCTACGACCTCGGCCCCAGCTTCGCGTGTCTGGAGTGTTTCGGGCCACTGGAAGTGGCCTACGACTTCGGTACGGTCACCCGCGAGCAGATCGCGGCCGGACCCACCAGCATCTGGCGTTACCGGGCGCTGCTCCCGGTGCCCGCCGACGTGGCGGCCAAACGGAACATGAACCCCGGCTGGACCAACCTGGTCAGGGCCGACAACCTCGGGCGCGCACTCGGACTGCGCTCGCTGCACGTCAAGGACGACTCGGGCAACCCCACCCACTCCTTCAAGGACCGGGTGGTGGCCATCGCCGTCGAGGCGGCCCGCACCTTCGGCTTCCACACGCTTTCCTGCTCCTCCACCGGCAACCTGGCCGGGGCCGTCACCGCGGCGGCCGCCCGCGCCGGGCTCGACGCCTGCGTGTTCATCCCCGCCGACCTCGAACAGGCCAAGATCGCGATGGCCCGGGTGTTCGGCGGCAGGCTGATCGGCATCGAGGGAACCTACGACGAGGTCAACCGGTTCTGCTCGGAGCTCATCGGCGACCCGCTCGGCGACAAGTGGGGCTTCGTCAACGTGAACCTGCGGCCCTACTACGCGGAGGGGTCCAAGACGCTGGCGTACGAGATCGCCGAGCAACTCGGCTGGCGGCTGCCCGAGCAGATCGTCATCCCGGTGGCCTCCGGGTCGCAGCTCACCAAGATCGACAAGGGCTTCAAGGAGCTCGTGGCGCTCGGGCTGGTCGAGGACACCCCCTACAAGATCTTCGGGGCGCAGGCGCAGGGGTGCTCGCCGGTGTCGGCGGCCTACAAGGCGGGGCACGAGGTGGTGCAGCCGGTCAAGCCGGACACCATCGCCAAGTCGCTGGCCATCGGCAACCCGGCGGACGGGCCGTACGTGCTGGACATCGCGCGCCGTACCGGCGGGGGCGTCGAGGACGTCACCGACGCCGAGATCGTGGATGCGGTGAAGCTGTTGGCCGCGACGGAGGGCATCTTCGCCGAGACCGCGGGCGGGGTGACCGTGGGCGTGCTGAAGAAGCTCGTCGAAGCGGGCACGCTCGACCCGGAGGCCGAGACCGTCGTGCTCAACACCGGTGACGGCCTCAAGACCCTTGACGCGGTGTCGTCGATCGCCGCACCCAGCGCGGTCATCCGCCCCTCCCTCGACGCGTTCCGCGCGATCTGAGCACCTGAAAGGAAGTTTTAGCATGAGCGTTTCTGTGCGGATTCCCACCATTCTGCGCACGTACACTGGGGGTAACGCGGAAGTCAGCGGCGAGGGCTCGACGCTTCGCGAGGTCCTTCAGAAGCTGGACGCGGACTACCCCGGGATCGGCGCCCGCATTCTGGATGAATCGGGCAAGATTCGACGTTTCGTCAACGTTTACGTTGGGCAAGAGGACGTCCGATTCGCCGACGGACTCGACACGGCGGCCCCTGAGGGCGCCGAGATCTCGATCATACCGGCGGTCGCGGGCGGCTGACCCCCCAACCCCCTGTCGATGGGGCACTCCCGAACGGGAGTGCCCCTTGTCATTTCTGGAAAATTCAACTCTTCAAAGGATGAAATCTGCAGTTTGCCGATTGACTCTGTTGCCCAACGGCATGCCACAGGTATGGTCGAGGGCGATCGTCTGCCAGTTTTCCGGAAAAGGCGGGCGCTCGTGGATCTCACAAAGGAATGGGTGGGGTCCTGAACCCAGTAAGAGGAGTCGGAAGTGGCGCAGGGCACCGTCAAGTGGTTCAACGCGGACAAGGGCTACGGCTTCATCGCGGTCGACGGTGGAAAGGATGTATTCGTCCATTACTCCGCGATCCTGATGGACGGGTATCGTTCTCTCGAGCAAGGCCAGCGGGTTGAGTTCGAGATCACGCAGGGCCAGAAGGGGCCGCAGGCGGAGTCAGTCCGTACTGTCTGAACCGCGTAGCTGGTACCAACCGGCAGCACGTACGGCAGCGCAGTCCGTACGGAACTGCCACACACCTTTCCTCGACTCACAGGGCAGGTCCGATCTCCCCGGAGGTCGGGCCTGACCTGCGGCAGGGTGGCTCTCGCTTGCACTCGACCAGGTAGAGTGCTAAACAGTTCGTTGGCACTCCCCGCAGGTGAGTGCCAACCGGATCGAGACGATCGGGGCCTGCCGCACGGAGATGCAGGCCCGGTGCCGTCGCGGGCATCGGCTCGGTCCTTGAGAAGCCACCCTGCATCTGGGAGGTCTAGCCTTATGGCAGCCAAGATGATCGCGTTTGACGAGGACGCCCGGCGCGGTCTCGAGCGCGGCATGAACCAGCTCGCCGACGCCGTCAAGGTGACCTTGGGTCCCAAGGGCCGCAACGTCGTGCTGGAGAAGAAGTGGGGCGCTCCCACCATCACCAACGACGGTGTCTCGATCGCCAAGGAGATCGAGCTCGAGGACCCGTGGGAGAAGATCGGCGCCGAGCTGGTCAAGGAAGTCGCCAAGAAGACCGACGACGTGGCCGGCGACGGCACGACGACGGCGACGGTGCTCGCCCAGGCGCTGGTGCGCGAGGGTCTGCGCAACGTGGCCGCCGGCGCCAACCCGATGGCGCTGAAGAAGGGCATCGAGGCCGCGGTCGAGCGGGTCAGCGAGGAGCTGTCCAAGCTCGCCAAGGACGTCGAGACGAAGGAGCAGATCGCTTCGTCCGCTTCCATCTCGGCCTCCGACACCGAGATCGGCACGCTCATCGCCGAGGCGATGGACAAGGTCGGCAAGGAAGGCGTCATCACGGTCGAGGAGAGCAACACCTTCGGCCTGGAGCTTGAGCTCACCGAGGGTATGCGCTTCGACAAGGGCATGACCTCGATGTACTTCGTGACGGACCCCGACCGCATGGAGGCCGTCCTCGAAGACCCGTACATCCTCATCGTCAACAGCAAGGTCTCCGCCAACAAGGACCTGCTGCCCCTGCTCGACAAGGTCGTGCAGTCCGGCAAGCCGCTGCTGATCATCGCCGAGGACATCGAGGGCGAGGCCCTGGCGACCCTGGTCGTCAACAAGATCCGCGGCCTGTTCAAGTCCGTCGCCGTCAAGGCCCCGGGCTTCGGCGACCGCCGCAAGGCAATGCTCAACGACATCGCCGTGCTGACCGGCGGCCAGGTCATCGCCGAGGAGGTCGGTCTCAAGCTTGAGAACGCCACCCTCGACCTGCTCGGCCGCGCCCGCAAGGTCGTCGTGACCAAGGACGAGACCACGATCGTCGACGGCGCCGGTGACGCCGACCAGATCTCCGGCCGGGTCAACGAGATCCGTGCGGAGATCGACCGCACCGACTCCGACTACGACCGTGAGAAGCTGCAGGAGCGCCTGGCCAAGCTGGCCGGTGGCGTGGCCGTCATCAAGGCGGGCGCGGCGACCGAGGTCGAGCTGAAGGAGCGCAAGCACCGCATCGAGGACGCCGTTCGCAACGCGAAGGCGGCCGTCGAGGAGGGCCTGGTCGCCGGTGGTGGCGTGGCTCTGCTCCAGGCGGGCACCAAGGCGTTCGACAAGCTTGAGCTGTCGGGCGACGAGGCGACCGGTGCGGCGATCGTCCGCAAGGCGCTGGAGGAGCCGCTGAAGCAGATCGCGGTCAACGCCGGTCTTGAGGGCGGCGTCGTCGTCGAGCGGGTCCGCAACCTGACCCCGGGCGAGGGCCTCAACGCGGCCACGGGCGACTACGTCAACATGTTCGAGGCGGGCATTCTCGACCCGACCAAGGTGACGCGCTCGGCACTGCAGAACGCCGCCTCCATCGCGGCGCTGTTCCTGACCACCGAGGCTGTCATCGCCGAGAAGCCGGAGAAGACCCCGGCCGCTCCGGCGGGTGGCATGCCCGGCGGTGACATGGACTTCTAAGTCCTTCACAGAAAACGGGCGGCCCGGCAGGGTCCGCCCGTTTTCTGTGTTCCGGGCCCGTCAGCCGAGCTGGGCGGGCAGCGGTTTGGCGTGCAGGACGGTCAGCGAGCTGACCGCCCGGGTCAGCACCACGTAGAGGCGGGCCAGGCCCCGCAGCTCGGCCGCCACGATGTCGGCGGGCTCCACGACGACGACGTGGTCGTACTCCAGGCCCTTGGCCAGCGTCGCGGGCACGACGAGCAGGCGCTGCTCCTCGCCGGTGCTGTCCGGTGTGAGCACCGCGTGCGGCAGTCCGGACAACTCCGCCGAGATCTCGCCCACCCGGGCGTCGGGGACGATCAGCCCGATCGAGCCGTCCCTGGTCAGGAGGTCGCGGACGGTGTCGGCCAGCGGGGCGTCCTGCCGTACGGACAGGGAGCCCGTGCCGGGACGCAGCGAGCGCGGCGGGGCGAGGCCGGGAGCGACGGAGGGCAGCAGCCGGGCGGCGTAGTCGAGCACCTCGCGCGGCACGCGGAAGCCCAGCGTCAGCTCCGTGACCGAGCCGCTGTCCTGGCCCAGATGGGTGAGCACGGCCTCCCAGGACGTCGTGGACCACGGAGTGGTGCCCTGGGCGAGGTCGCCGAGGACGGTGGCCGAGCCGTTGCGGCAGCGGCGCCCGAGCGCCCGGAGCTGCATCTCCGACAGGTCCTGCGCCTCGTCCACCACGAGGTGGCCGAGGGAGGGGGTGCGCTCGATGAGGTCGGCCAGCTCGTCCAGCAGCGCGGCGTCCGCGGCGCTCCAACGCGCCGACTTCCACCCCCGGTACGGCTTGGCCCACAACAGCGCGGCCTGCTCCTCGGCGGTGACGGCGCTCTTGTGGCAGGCACGGGCCAGGAACTCGGAGTCGGACAGCAGCCGGAACAGCACCTGCGCCGGGGTCAGCTTCGGCCACACCGCGTCGACCAGCGCCTTGACCGGCTTGGAGCGGGCGACGGCATCCTGCACCCGGTCGTCGGGCGAGTCGCCGCGCTGTTCCATGCGCACCAGCACCTGGTGGGCCAGCCGCTGGGCCATGGCCACCCGGCCGGGCCCGTAGCGGGTGGTGCCGCGCAGCGAGGCCACGATCTCGCGCACTTCATGGTCGGCCACCCGGAACCGGTGCGCGCCCCGCGTGTAGACCAGCCCCTCCTCGGGCTTGGCGATGTGCAGCCACAGTGCCCGCTCCAGGACCTCCGCCATCCTGGCGTCGCCCTTGAGCGCGGCCACGCGGGGGTCCTCCGGGTGGTCGGAGGCGCCGAGCAGGTCGGCGACGGTCGTCTGGTCGACCTTGACCTCGCCGAGCGCGGGCAGTACCGAGGAGATGTAGGACAGGAAGGCCCGGTTCGGCCCGACGATCATCACTCCGGAGCGGGCGAGCCGATCGCGATGGGTGAACAGCAGGTAGGCGGCGCGGTGCAGGCCGACGGCGGTCTTCCCGGTGCCCGGCGCCCCCTGGACGCACACGGTGTGGCCGAGCCCGGAGCGGACGATCTCGTCCTGGTCGGGCTGGATGGTGGCGACGATGTCGCGCATCGGGCCGGTGCGCGGCCGCTCGATCTCCTCGGTGAGGATCTTCGACGGGCCCAGCTCGGCGCCCTGGTCGAGGTGCTCGTCCTCGAAGGCGGTGAGGGCGCCGCCGTGGTAGCCGAAGCGGCGGCGCCGTACGACGCCCAGCGGCTCGGTGGGGCTGGCCTGGTAGAACGCGCGGGAGACCGGGGCCCGCCAGTCGATGACGAGTGCGCGGCTGTTGCCGTCGTGGACGTGGCGGCGGCCGACGTAGATCGTGCCGGGCAGGTCGTCGCCGCCCTCGCGGTCGAGGCGGCCGAAGAACAGCGGGGTGTCCGGGTGGTCGGCGAGCGCCGCCACCCGCTGGTCGAGCAGCGACTGCAGGACCTGCTGCGACACCCAGTCGCCCGCCGCGTCGGCGGACAGGGACTGCGCGTGCTCGCGCATCGCCTGGAGTGCGGCCCTGGACTGCGCCAGATGGCTCTGCTCGGCACTGAGTACGGCGTTGGCGGGTATGTCGGGTGCCAGCTGGTGTGCGGGCATGCGGAAGCGCCTCCTGTCGGAATCGGAAGGGTGGTAACCGGTAGCGAATCGGCCAGTTTAACGGCCGCACCGACAGGCTTCCAAAGCGATTTCCGGGGGTACGGGTAAGGTCGTGCGGCTGCGTGTCTCCCCTGTCGTCCCGACCGTCGCGAGCGTCCTGCTGGCGGCGCTGTGGGCGTTGTCGGTGTTCGCGGGCTGGAGCGCGGCGGCGTTCTGCCCGGCGGGCCCGCCGGAGTGCACGCAGCAGCTTGAGGGGATCGCGGGGTTTTCGGCCTTCTTCGCGGTCCTCGCCACAGTGTGTACGGCCGCCGCCTGGCTGATGCCCGCCCCTCGGCGCGACCAGCGGACGTTCTCGCTGTACATGGGTTCTGCGGTGGCCACCTGGATCGTCGCCGAGAGCGTGCTCTTCCTGGGGGGTCATCTGATCACCCCCGCCCCGTGAGCGAAAATGCCCAAAGAAACGGGCATTTAAGGTGCAAATAGGGGATCATCGGGTATGTCGCTGCTGGCGTGTGATTGAGGGGGGTGGTTCGATTGTCGACAGCCCGCGGGGTCTCGTGGACCTGATCGCGTTTCGTGGACCTGAACGCCAGGTGGAGCCCGGCCGCGCGAACGCGGCCGGGTTTCAGACCTCCAGGACGTCGTCCGCGTCGATGATCTGATAGGCGTACCCCTGCTCGGCCAGGAACCGCTGCCGGTGCGCGGCGAACTCCTGGTCGACCGTGTCGCGGCTGACCACCGTGTAGAAGCGGGCGCCGCCGCCGTCGGCCTTGGGGCGCAGCACCCGGCCCAGCCGCTGGGCCTCCTCCTGACGCGAGCCGAACGTGCCGGACACCTGAATGGCCACCGCGGCCTCCGGCAGGTCGATGGAGAAGTTGGCCACCTTCGACACCACCAGGACCTGGATCTCCTTGTCGCGGAAAGCCTGGTAGAGCCGCTCGCGCTCCTTCACCCGGGTCTCACCCTTGATCACCGGCGCGTTGAGGTGCTCGCCGAGCTCGTCGAGCTGGTCGATGTACTGGCCGATGACCAGCACCTGCTCGCCCAGATGCCGCCGGACCAGCGCCTCGGTCACCGCCGTCTTGGACGGCGTGGTGGCGCAGAACCGGTACTTCTCGTCGGACTCGGCCATCGCGTACGCCAGCCGCTCGGCGTCGGAGAGGGTGACCCGGACCTCGACGCAGTCGGCGGGCGCGATCCAGCCCTGGTTCTCCATCTCCTTCCAGGGCGCGTCGTAGCGCTTGGGGCCGATCAGGGAGAACACGTCGCCCTCGCGGCCGTCCTCGCGCACCAGCGTGGCCGTCAGGCCCACCCGGCGCCTGGCCTGGAGGTCGGCGGTCATGCGGAAGATGGGCGCGGGCAGCAGGTGCACCTCGTCGTAGACGATCAGGCCCCAGTCGCGGGCGTCGAACAGCTCCAGGTGCGCGTAGGAGCCCTTCCGCTTGGTCGTCATCACCTGATAGGTGGCGATCGTGACCGGGCGGATCTCCTTCTTGGTGCCTGAGTACTCGCCGATCTCGTGCTCGGTCAGCGACGTGCGCCGGATCAGCTCGCTCTTCCACTGGTGGGCGCTGACCGTGTTCGTGACCAGGATCAGCGTGGTCGCCTGGGCCTGGGCCATCGCGGCGGCGCCCACGATGGTCTTGCCGGCGCCGCACGGCAGCACCACGACGCCGGAGCCGCCGTGCCAGAACGCCTCGGCGGCGTCACGCTGGTAGGTGCGCAGCTCCCAGCCGTCCTCCAGCAGGCGGATCGGGTGGGCCTCGCCGTCCACGTAGCCCGCGAGGTCTTCGGCGGGCCAGCCCAGCTTGAGCAGCGCCTGCTTGACGTTGCCCCGGTCGCTCGGGTGCACGGCCACCGAGTCGGGGCCGAGCCGGTCGCCGAGCATCGGCTGGATCTTCTTCGAGCGCAGCACCTCTTCGAGGACGGCCCGGTCGGTCGAGGTCAGCACCAGGCCGTGCGCCGGGTCCTTCTCCAGCCTGAGCCTGCCGTACCTCGCCATCGTCTCGGCGATGTCGACCAGCAGCGCGTGGGGCACCGGGTAACGGCTGTGGCCGATGAGGGCGTCGACGACCTGCTCGGCGTCGTGGCCGGCGGCCCGCGCGTTCCACAGGGCGAGCGGGGTGATGCGGTAGGTGTGGACGTGCTCGGGCGCGCGTTCGAGCTCGGCGAACGGCGCGATCGCCTTGCGGCAGACGTCGGCGCCGGCATGGTCGACCTCAAGCAGCAGGGTCTTGTCCGACTGGACGATCAAGCAGGACACGCACACCTCCAGTTAGGATGCCCAAGACATGAACGAAGCTACCCCCCAAGCTCATTCCGCGCTGCCGGAACACCCTGTCCGCGCGCTCCCTCGTGTGCGTCGTAAGGCCGCCAGCACGGGAACCGCTCGTGACCTGCGAGCCGCCATCTATGTACGACTCTCGCGGGAGACCGACGAATCAACCTCGCCCGAGCGTCAGCTTGCCGACTGCCGCGCGTACTGCAAGCGGAACGGTTGGGAGGTCGTGATGGTCGAAGAGGACATCGACGTGTCCGGCTTCTCCGGCGGGCTGGACCGCAAAGGGCTCAAGCGAATCATGGATCGCTTCGCCGAGATCGACGTGGTGGTCTTCTTCAAGATCGACCGGTTGTCCCGATCGCTCGTGGACTTCGCCGAGATCATGAAGCAAAGCAAGGAGCAGGGTGTTGCCCTCGCGTCCGCGACGGAACCACTCGACCTGACCAACCCGGTGAGTGAAGCGATGGCGAAGGTCATCGCCATCTTCGCGGAGTTGGAAGCGGTGACCATCGGTCTTCGCGTCGCGAGCGCCCACGAACATCTCCGCCGTGAGGGGCGCTGGACCGGGGGACGGGTGCCGTATGGCTACCGCTCCGTCCCGAACCCGAACGGTTCCGGCCGGGTGCTGGAGATCAACCCGGATGAAGTCGAGATCCTCCGTGAGATCGCCTCGCGTGTGCTCGCGAAGGAATCCTTGATCGCCATCGCGCGGGATCTCACCGATCGCCGGGTGCCGTCACCCGGACATCCGTCGCGATCCACAGGGACAGGGAAGCGCCCCAGTCGTGGCAAGTCGGATGGGTGGTACTCGACTACTACCCGGAGTGTCCTGTCCTCCCCGCACTTGCTTGGGCACATCATCGAAGACGGCGAAGTGATCAAGGGCACGGATGGTTTGCCGTTCGTCGGCCGACCACCTGTAATGGGCCTCGACACGTGGCAGGCTGTACAGGATGAGTTGGCGAGACGAAAGCTTCCCGACGACCGACGCCGGGCCGGTACCACCCTCCTTCGAGGCATCATCGTCTGTGCTGTGTGCGTCAACAGGATGTACGCGTACGTCTCCGGTGGGCGCATTCGGTATCGGTGCATCGGGGCGTTGAAGAAGCGTCAGCGCGCTGGGGCTATCCCCTGCGTTGGCCCGTCGATCGCAGCCAAGGCCGTAGAGGATCACGTCATCGAGCGCTTCCAGAAGGAGTTCGGAGGCATCGAGATCGTGGAGGAACGGACATATGCAGGCGAGGACTACCGCGCTGAGATCCGGCAGGCTGAGGAAGCGTTGAGCGAGTTGGAGAGAGACCGTTACGAGCGCGGAGTGTTCTCCGGGCAGGATGGGGCGACTCGCTTCGCAAAGCTCTACTCGGAGATGGAAGGGCGTCTCGCCAACCTTCGTGACATGCAGGCCAACGCCAAGCCTGGCGGGGTGGAGCATGTCCACACGGGGCAGACGTTCGGAGAGGTGTGGGCGCGTTCGGGCGTGGAGGGTAAGCGCGATCTCCTGCTGAGCGCGGGGGCTTTCGTAGAGGTCGCTCCGGCAGCCACAAGCGGGAAAACGGTGGACCCTCGACGGTTCTCCGTGTGGTTCGGCGAAGAAGGGCGTCTACGCCGTGCCGCGTCGCGCGGTGATGACGCCGAACTGACGGCGGTCTTGGAAGACATCACGGCTGAGATGGCCGACAGCGACATTTGACCCGTTGTACGCAACACAAGGGCCGCGCTCCCCGTTTCGGGGGCGCGGCCCTTGCGTCGTTCTGGGAGCCTCTCGATGCCGTGTCGAAGGGGTACGGGCGGGATGTGTGGACGGGCGCTTGCCCCCGTCGCGGTCTCGACTCGTCCCCCTACGCGCCCTCGGGGCTGAGTCCGTCTGGCGGACTGTGATCGTGTTGTGAGCAACCTTCGGCTAACACTCAACGCTGTGTGTTCGCGGGGGTTCAGTGTGTGATCTATCTATGACGGTATGACGGTAGAGCACATACATTCCGGTCTGCATCTACACATATAGGACGTAATGCCGAATGAGGGTTACGAACCGTCATACCGTCATAGTGCTTCGCCTCGCGTGCGCTCACCTCCGAGAGGTGTGGCAATGCCTCGCTATCGCGACACCCCCACCCCTGCCCGGAACACGCGCATGTACCCAGGGCACGCGCATATGTAGCGTGGGCGTCCACGTTCGCCGTGCCGACCGGCAACGAGACGAGGGCAACGGGCCTTGCGAGGCTCCGGCCAGCGGGTATCCCCGGGGTCACTCGCACTCATTCGCCGCGCAAGGGGTGGGGGAGGTCCCCCCGTCCGGGGGATTCCGTACCGGCAGCGATAGCAGATCTGCCCGTGTACGGGTCTGGGGCTCCGGCGTGTGTGGTGCATCTGCCCGTGACCAGTAGAAGGGCGGATCCTCGCGCGTGCGCTGAAGCTCGCCGCCGCCCTTCTCAAGCGCCGCCACGCGGATTGAGCCCAACCCTCGCCCCGCCGACGCGGGGTCTCCCGACCCGGAAGGACACGCCGTCTTGGCGAACACTCTTCAGATTGATTCCGTCGTCGCTCTCACGCTCGCGTTGCTGGAGCGTCAGACCATTCTCGGCCGTCTCGTCCACAGGGACTCTCAGACGTCCTTTCGCGGCGGGGTCGGGGACACCGTCCGTGTCCGCGTTCCCAAGCGGCTGGACGTGAAGGAGTTCATCAAGGGGACTCCCATCACGACGACGGAGATCAACGAACTCGGTGTGCCCGTCAAGCTGACGAAGCGGCTCTATACCGCCGTCGAGCTGTCCGACGACGATCTCACGCTGTCTCTGGCCGATTTCGGGGCGCAGGTGCTCGCCCCGCAGTCCTCCGGTGTCGCGTCCGGGGTCGAGCAGGCCGTCGCGGCCACGATGAACGAGGCCACCGCGGCGAGCACTGTCACGATCTCCAAGGCCAAGCCGCTGGCCGCAGTCGCCAAGGCCGCCGCGACGTTCACGACCCGGGAGGTCCCCACCAGTGGTCGTGTGCTGGTCGTCGGGCCGGAGTTGGAGGAGATCCTCCTTCAGATGCCCGAGGTGATGAACACCGCCGCCGCAGGGTCGCCCGAGGTGATCAAGGACGGCATGCTCACGCGGCTGTACGGCTTCAACGTGTATGTGTCTCCGTACATCACGGGCGCGGTCGCCTTCACGCGCGACGCCTTCGCGCTGGCTGTGGTCGCGCCCGCCCCGATGGTCGGCGCGGAGTCGGAGACCTCCGCGCACAACGGCTACGCGCTCCGGTACACGCGGGCGGCGAAGATCGACACGCTGTCGAGCGTCTCCGTGGTGCACGCCTACGTGGGTGCGACCCAGCTCGACGTTCGTCAGTCCATTCCGATGAAGGTCGTCGCGTAGGCGACGCCGACGCGGCGGGTCTCTCGCTGTGGACCTGCTCTCCTGGTCGGGTACGGGTCACGGACTTGTGTCCTGTCGCTGCCCCGGTCCTCCCACGCGGAGGGCCGGGGCTTTCGTCGTTTACGGGCGTGGAGGGGGTTGACGGTTCGGCCGAGTCGTTTCACCATCACATCGTTGGGCAACAGTCGGCAACACGGATGGCGGAGGCAGGATCATGGCTCTACGCTTGCTCGGTGGCCCTTCAGGAGTGAACGGGTCGCCGCGACTGTACGAAGATGGCACCGACTACATCGTTCAGGGGTATCCCGTCGAAGACGGAGCGCTACTGGAGGAGCTGGCTGTACCAGACGGTGAGATCGTTGTCCGCATCCCCAAGACCCTCGCGAAGTTTTTCCCGGAGGCCCGCAGTGGAGGAACTGACACGTGATGACTGGATAGCCATGTTCAGGGATACCCAGGACGCGGCCGTTCACCTCGAACTCCGAGACGTCTATTCGGTCCCAGAGGAAGAGCAACAGATCATTCAATGGCGGGCAGGGGAGTACGACCCGGCGTCAGACGAGCGAGACCGCGAGTGGTGGCTAGATCTCATGCGAGAGACCACCAGTCGCGGCGTGAGGGTCCGGCGTGCCCGAATCGTGTCGGAGCCGGTTACCGAATACATTCGGTACGAGTACGCGGGTACGCCGTTCAATATCAGAGCGGGTGAAGAAGTCCGCTGGTTGCCGCGTCGCCAGGCGTCGCGTCTTACGCTTCCGGGTAACGACTTCTGGTTGTTCGACAAGTCCATGGTGGTCTTTAACCACTTCACCGGAGATGGAGAGTGGGCGAGTACGGAGACGACTCGTGACTCGGATGCGATATCGCTGTGTCTCGCGGCGTTTGAGGCGGTCTGGGCGGTTGGTATCCCGCATGGCGAGTACAAGCCCGGGTAGACGTGTCCAGTTCGTCCGTACGTCAAGCTCGTGAAGCCTTGGGGCTCAGGCTCAGGGAAATCAGGCGAGATGCCGGTCTGTCGGGGCGCACGCTCGCAGCCCTGGCAGGCTGGCATTTCACGCGAATTTCCAAGATCGAGCATGGTCGTACCGTGCTCACCAAGGCGGACCTGGAGCTGTGGTGCTTCCACTGCCAGGCTCAATCGGAGTTGCCGGACCTTTTGGCGAGTATCCGTAGTATTGAGCGGATGTATCTGGAGCTGCGAAGGCTCCATCGATCGGGGACGGCTCGGTATCAGCGGGAGTTGCTGGAAGGCGAGCGGCAGACGCATCGGTTCCGATCATTCACAACCTCCCTGATTCCGGGTGTGCTCCAGACGAGGGAGTATGCCACGGCCCTACTGGTGGACATTGCCGAGATGATGGGTCACCCTGCCGACGTGGAACCTACCGTGGATCTTCGGATGGAACGCGGCCAACTTCTCAGATCGGGGAAGTTGTTCCACTTCGTGATCATGCAGAGCGCTCTAGCTCCGGGTGTGGTCCCGGCGGACGTGATGCGATCTCAGCTCGAATATCTGTTGGAGGCTCAAGCTCTCCCCGGAGTACGGCTAGGGATCTTGCCTTCGAGGGTCCGGCATTACATGGCTCTGTGTGAATTCTGGATCACGGATGACGCCTGCGTTGAAGTCGAGACGTTCTCCGCGATCTTGAAGATTGAGCGCCCCGGAGAGATTGCCGTCTACGCGAAGGTGTTCGATCACTACGCCCAGCAAGCCGTGTATGGCGAGTCGTCTCGGGATGTGATCCATGAGATGTTGCGCGATTTGTAGCAACAACTAGCAACTTTGTGGACCTGTGAGGCTCGGGTTTCTACCGTCGCCCTATGACCTCCGCGCGTGCGACATCACTTCACGAAGCCCCTGCTAGCCCGCCGGTGGCCGACAAGTCATCGGGTGCAGTCGCATGACCTGCTACCCGTCAGCGGGCACACTCGCGGGCTTCTCGCGCCCGCTAACGGCCGTTGACGAGCTAACGCGGGAAGAACTCGAAGCGCTTGGCCCGAGCGCGGACCGTCCGCCCGCTCCCCGGCCCGCGTGGACGCGGGAGGAGTACCGCGCCTGGATGATCGCGCGCGGGATCGCCGACTACGACGGGCCAGACGGGACCGGCATCGACGCGTTCTTGGAGTTGGCCGAGGAGTTCGGGGTTCTGGAGAAGCGGCCCAACACCCTGCACCTCGACCAGGTGCCGACGCAGCGGGAGGGGGCGGGATGACGTACCGGCGGTTCGGGAGCACTCGCGTCAACACGGAGAGGCGGTGACTCGGCAATGGCGGTGTGGGACCTGCCTCAACCCTGCCGGATCAGCGGCTGGACTGTGATGGATGCGGCCGGTGGGGGCTTCATCGCGTTCCGGCGAGCGCCCGGAGGCAACACGGACAACGTGGTGGGTGGCCCGAATCTGGACGTGTTGCGCCGGGAAGTCGCCCGCGCTGAGGGGATCACGGTGACGCAGTTGGACGCACGCGAGTCATGCAGGCGCGAGCTTCTCAAAGGGGATGGGCTGCGGTGACGTGGGACGAGCTGAAGGCCGAGTACGGGTCGCAGTGGGAGATCTTCCCCGATCTGGCGATAGGCGTCGCTGCGGCCCGCAGGAAGGCCCTGACGCCCGGGGAGTACGCGCGCGGCCTACTCCCCGTGCTCGTCGCGGACGACCTGAACGACCTGTTAGCGGCCCTGGGCAAGCAAGCGCCTTCCCGGAAACCCCCTCCCAGCGGCTCCGCCGCTAGTCGTGCGGTTGGCCGGACGCCCACCTTCCTCGGGCAAGCTCCCGCACGGCCGACCACGCCGCTCCACGGTCCACCGCCCGGCCCTCGGCGACAGGCGCGGCAAAGCGAAAGCGCCATCGGGACCTCTTCCGTGACCGGACCAGGAGCGACGGCCCCCGCCACGACGGACCCTCGTGGCGGGGCATCTGACGTTGCAGGTGGGGGCGCTGAGAGCCATTTGCCATGAGGTGTGCGTTTATGTACCGTTCGACTGGACTATGAGCGGACCGTCGTTCACTGGCTCCCCCCTTCGATGGCTGACCCTTATCCAACACAAACGAGCGCCGGAACAGTCCCGGAACCCGGCTACTCGTCGAATGCGCCGTTCACGCCGAGGACGATGATGGTGCCGATCGAGAGCACCAGGCCGCCGCCGAACAGCACCCACGACCAGACGTTGAGCAGCTTGGCGCGCTCCGGGGCGGCGTGGGCGCGGCCCAGTGCGAGGCCCGACAGGATCGCGCCGCCGATGCCGAAGATATTGCAGCACGCGACCAGCGACAGCAGGTTGAGGATCAGCGAGACGATCGCGTTCGTCCGCTGGCCGTCCGGGGTGGGGCCCGGCGGGCGCTGCCCGTGACCCGGGTATCCCGGTCCGTATGAGGGCGGGGGTTGGTGTGGATTGTTGCCGTACGGCTGGTTCGGGTCGTACATGACGGTACAGAGTACCCAGTGCCCCGTCCGTCACAGTTGTGCGCGCAGGCTCCTGCGGTCGAGCTTGAGCGCGCCCGTAACCGGGATCGAGTCCACGACGCGTACCTCGCGGGGGTACCTCACCCGGCCGAGCCGCTCGCGCGCCCAGCCGACCAGGTCCTCGGCGCTCACCTCGGCTCCCGGGCGCAACTGCACGAAGGCGACGACCTCCTCACCGAGCTTCGGGTCAGCCCGGCCGACCACGCCGGACATGACGACGTCCGGATGGCGGTCGAGCGCGTCCTCGACGTCGCGGGGGAAGACGTTGAAGCCGCCCCTGATGATCAGATCCTTCTTCCTGTCGACGACGTACAGGTAGCCGTCGTCGTCGAGCAGGCCCAGGTCGCCGGTGCGCAGTTCGCCGCCGTCCACGTCCTGCTCGCCCCAGTAGCCCAGCATCAGCGACCGGCCGCGCACGCAGATCTCGCCGACGTCGCCGGTCTCCGCCTCGCCGCCGTCCTGGTCGCGGATCGTCAGGGAGTAGCCGGGCAGCGGCAGGCCCACGCTGCCGACCCGGCGCCGGCCGGGCGGGTTGAAGGTCGCGACCGCGCTCGTCTCGGTCATTCCGTAGCCTTCGAGGATCTGCGTGCCGGGCATCCGCCGTTCGAACTCCAGCAGCGTGTCGCGGCCGAGCGGGGCGGCGCCGCACGTGAGATAGGCCAGGTCGGGCAGCGGGTGCTCCTCCAGCGGCTCGGCCAGCAGCAGCCGCAGCATCGTCGGCACCACCGTGCCGAAACGGACGCGGTGCGCGGCGGCGAGGGCCAGGAACTCCCCGGGGTCGAACCACCGCATGAGCACCGCCTGCTGGGGCTCGGTGGCGTGCATCTCGGCGACGGTGACGATCAGTCCGTACGCGTGCGACAGCGGGACGGGCACGATGCCCAGGTTCAGTCCCTCCTGGTGGGACGTCGTGAAGACGGCGCGGCCGACGTGCCAGAGCCCGGCGTGGCTGAGCCGTACGCCCTTGGCCCGGCCGGTGGTGCCGCCCGTGTACATCACGGCGGCCAGGTCGCCCGGATCGCGCTCGACGAGGCCGTGCTCGGCCCCGGCCGCGAGTTCCCCGGTGCCGACGAAGACCCGGACGCCGCCGGGGACGGCCGCGCGCACGGTCTCGGCCAGCTCCGGCGAGGTCACGACGGCCGTGGCCGCGCTGTCGGCCAGCATGTGGCGCACCTCGTCCGGACCGGCCAGGGCGATCACCGGCAGCACGGCCGCGCCCGCCGCCCACACCGCCTGGTAGACCACCGCCACTTCGGGCGAGGTGGCCATCATGACCGCGACCCGGTCACCGGGGCGTACCCCCGCCTCGACCAGCCCGCCGCAGACCCGCCTGGCCCGCTCGGCGAGCGTGTGCCTGCGGTGCCAGGCGTCGTCGTAGAACACGGCGTCGTGGTCGCCGAACCGGTCCCAGGACTCCTCCGCCAGCCGCCCGAGCGTGGTCATGCTCCCAACCTTTCGCGATCATGAGGTGGCGTCAAGACACGTCGGCGACGCCGGTGATGCGGTGGAGGGCGAAGCGGTGGACGGCCGCTCTGGTCTCGTCGTAGGCGGTGAGGTAGCCGCCCTCCATGCGGGCGGGTTCGAGGATGCGCGAGGTCGCGTTGCCCTGCGAGTCGAGGTAGCCGATCCACACCCGCGTGCCGGACCTGATCGCCTCCTGCAGCGCCGCGACGGTCGCCGTGGCGGGCCCGCGCGGCACGCTGCCCTCCGGCGCCGCCACGGGCTCGCGGCGGGCCTGGTGGGCGGCCTCGCCCGCGCGGAGCGCGCGTACGGCGGCGGCGGCCAGTTCCGGGTCGATCCCGGTGGGTCCGGCCGGCCGGGGCTGCGCGGTCGCCTCCGACCGCTTGCTCTCGCGCCGGCTGAGCAGCACGTCGCCGTCGAGGGACTCGGCCACCGGCGCGTAGCCCATCGCCCGCAGCGAGTCGACGAGCACCGTGCGCGACGAGCGCGAGGCGATCACCGTGGGCGCCAGGCGGCGCAGCAGCAGCGCGGCGGCCCTGCGGTCGGCGGTGACCTGGTCGAGCAGCGCCGGGTCGTCGCAGCGGATGTAGGCGCTCGCGGTGCCGACCCGCATGCGCCCGTGGCGCCTGGCCACGTCGGCCACCAGGTACGACAACGCCTGCGGCACGGGCGTGGCCGAGTGGCGGGCCAGCATCGCGGTCAGCTCCTCGGCGCCGTGACCGGCGTCGAGGGCCCGCCGGATCGAGCTCTCGCCGAAGCGGTAGACGGTGGCGCCGCCCTTGGACTCGATGTCGGCGCACAGCGTCATCCAGCGGTTGAGGTCGCTGGTGAGCGGGCCGGGCGCGACGGCGGTCAGGTCGGCCTGGAGGAGTACGTGGTCGACGGGCTCGGGCAGCAGCGGCGCCAGCAGACGGGCCGGGTCGCCCGCTGCGAGCAGCGCGCGGCCGTGGCCGGACAGGGCGCCGAGCCCGGTGACGCCGACCTGCTCGGCCTCGCGCAGGGTGAAGCCGACCAGTTGCTCGCGCAGCGGGCCCCTGCGGCGCGGCTGCTCCCAGACCAGCCGTTCGAGGATCGCCTCCTGGGACGGCGCGCGGCCGGGCGCGGTGGCGAGCATGCCGAGCGCCGCCTCCCTGACGACCGGCGCGGCGGTGCGCCGCAGGTCGGCGTGGAGGGCGTTCAACGGCCGGTCGCGGTCCTGGCCGTGGCCGACGCGGGAGCCGACCAGGCCGGGCACCCGGTCCATGTGCAGCCAGGCGGCGGCCAGGGCGGCCCAGCGTTCGGCGGTCGGCCGGATCCGCCACAGGTCGTAGGAGCCGGTGGGCAGCCACTCGCTCTCCGCGCTGCCGCCGGTGTCGACCAGCGCGGCGGCGTGGGCCACCTCGACGACCAGCGCCGCCGCCCACTCGGGCAGGTCGAGGTCGGTGGCGGCGCGGCGCAGGTCGCGCACGCCGAGACCGCCGGTGCGCAGCACGCCGGGCGGCTCGGCGCTCCACCGCTCGCACAGTTCCTCGACCGAGCGGGTGAACGCGAACGCCTGACCGGCGGCCGTCCGGTCGGACAGGGCCGGGTCGCGGGCGGTGCCGTCGAGGCCGGGCGGGCTCGCGTGAAGTTCGCGGTGGACACGGCCGTCGCGAAGGTGCAGGCCGACCTCGCGGGGCAGGGTGACCGTCTCCTCGCCGACGGCCGCGATCAGGCCCCTGGCCAGAAGTTCCTCGATGGGGGAGCGGGCGGAGGCCAGGCGCACCTCGCGGCGGGCGTTGGGCACGCGCCCGGTCGGCGGACCCCAGGCGAGCTGTTCGAGGGCGGTACGCGCCTCGGGGGAGATCTCCTCGATGAGCTTGCCCGGCTCGGCGAGCGCGGCGGCCAGCCGTTCCTTGCCAGAACCCGAGGTGCCGGGCGCGATCTCGTCGGCCAGGTCGGCGAGTTGCTCCGGCGGATGGTGCCGGAAGGCGTCGGCGACCGGCGGGCCGAGCCCCGCAGGGTCTTCGAGCACCTTGCGTACGCCGGGGGCGAGGTCGAGCGCGTTGTCAGGGCCGTAGACCAGGGCCAGTTCGGAGAGGCGGTCGAGCGCCCGGCTCAGTTCGGGCTCCGGCTTGCCCTCGGCGAGCGCGCGGCCCAGCAGCCTGCGCAGCCGCGCCTTCGAGACCGGCCCGGCCTGGACGGCCAGCGTCTCGACGACCGCGAGGGTGAACCGGTCGAGCCGGTCGAGGACCCGGCCGATGGCGGAAGGGCTGCCCGCGCGCGAGGCCAGCCCGTCGAGATGGGCGGGCACCGGGGTGATCAGCTCGGGCCGCGCGCAGACGAGCGCCCTGAGCTGTGCGTCGGTGCGCCCCCTGATCCACTCGGTGAACTCCATCGTTGCCATGGTATGCCGCGCCGGCCTGCGGCAGGAGGCGGTCCTACCGGGTGGCGGGCAGCGGGCTGGGCAGCAGGCCCGCGGCCAGGCGCACCCAGGCGGCCACGAACTGCTCCTTCTCGGTGTGGCCCGGCGACTCGCCCACGATCTCCTGGAAGAGCCGGAAATGGACGACCGCGCCGCCGAGCACGGCGGAGACGCCGCTCCAGTCGGCGTCCGCGCCGATGTACTCGGGCTGGGCGCGGAACCACGTGACGATCGCGTCGAGCATGGGTTGCAGCAGCCCCTCGCGCACCACGGCGACGAGTTCGGGGAACTGGCTGAGGTCGCGGAAGAAGACCCGGGTCAGCTCGTTCTCCTCGCGGACCTTGGCGAGGCCCGCGCGGCATAGGTGGGCCAGGCGGGTCTCCAGGTCGGCCCCGGCGAGGTCGTCGAGCCTGGAGAGGCTCTCCGCGATCTGGGTGCGGGTGCGGGCGGCGTGCTCGTTGAGCGCGGCGGCGAGCACCTCGTACTTCGACTTGAAGTGCCGGTAGAGCCCTCCGGCGCCGGGCGACAGTCCGGCCGCGGCCTCGATCTCGGCCACGGAGGTGGCCGCGTAGCCCCGTTCGGCGAACAGTCGCAGGGACTCGTCGATGATCCGCCCGCGTGTGGATCTGGTCATGTCTTTCCTGATACCTCCGCGACGAGCGTAGTCGTCAGGGCGCGGCCCGCCGGACCAGGCTCGCCACCATGGAGCCGAGGACCAGCCAGACGAGGGCCGCCAGGCCGTAATCGACCAGGGCCTCCCAGCGCGGGTCCGCGAGCCGGAACAGGCCCTCGAAGCCCAGGGACAGCAGGCCCGCCAGACCCTCGACGAAGCGGTGCCAGACGTTGTCCGGGTTGGCGCCGAACACCGTGAACAGCGCGTACAGGGTCATGACGAGGGCGGCCAGCCGCGAGGCCGCCCGCACCGCCCACACGAGCAGGCCGACCACCTGCCGGCGCACGCCCGCCTCGGCGCCCGGTTCCGGCCGCGCGGGCCGGTGGGGACGGGATCGGGCCACCAGCCGGTCTCCTGGGTGCTCGGACATGAGGGCTCCTTGGCGATGGGTAATTCCTTTCTTCCCCACTGGGTGGTCCCTCAATTACCTTCCGCGAGCTTCCTTTGGCATCCTGCACAGCGTGGATGCTTCTGTGGGGTTCGACCTTGATATGACACTTGCGGATACTCGTACGGGTATCGCCGCCGTGTACGACGAGGTGGCCAGCCGGCTCGGCGTGGTCATCGACAGCCAGGTCGCGATCTCGCGCCTGGGCCCGCCGCTGGACCGCGAACTCGCCCACTGGCTGCCTCCCGAGGAGATCCCCGCCGCCGTGGCGCTGTTCCGCGAGATCTACCCCGAGGTGGCCGTGCCCGCGCACACCGTGATGGCGGGCGCGCACGAGGCCATCGCCGCCGTCCGCGCGGCGAGCGGCCGGGTCATCGTGGTCACCGGCAAGAACGTCCACGACGCCGAGCGCACGATCGCCTGGCTCGGCCTGGAGGTCGACGAGGTCGCCGGTTCGGTCTTCGGTTCCGAGAAGGGCTCGGCTCTCGCACGCTTCGGTGCCGCCGCCTATGTTGGAGATCATGTGGCCGACATCGAGGCGGCCAGGGCGGGCGGAGCGGTGGCCGTGACGGTGGCCACCGGCCCGTACACGGTGGCCGAGCTGCGAGATCATGGAGCTGACGTGGCACTGGGTGATCTGACCGAGTTCGCCGGGTGGTTCGGGGGCTGGCGAGCGGCGTAATTCACCGGCAAATACCCGGTCGCCCTGGGGCTCCACGGGGCATAACCTACTTCCATTCGACAATTTCGACGGTTAACGAGGTCCTTCCTGTGCCGAGTGGCAAGGTCAAGTGGTATGACGCCGACAAGGGTTTCGGCTTCCTCACCCGCGACGACGGCGGTGAGGTTTTCGTTCATTCCTCCGCGCTTCCCACCGGTGCCGCGCCACTGAAGCCCGGCCAGAAGGTCGAGTTCGGAGTGGCGGAAGGACGGCGCGGGCAGCAGGCGCTGTCGGTGCGCATCCTCGACCAGCCGCCGACGCTCGCCAAGCCCAAGCCGAAGGGCAAGCGCAAGAAGCCGGACGAGATGGTGGTCATCGTCGAGGACCTGATCAAACTGCTCGACGACGTCTCGACGTCCTACCAGCGGGGCAAGCAGCCGGAGGCGGCGCACGCCAAGAAGGTGGCCCAGGTGCTGCGCGCGGTGGCGGACGACTTCGACGTCTGAGCCCTCAGCCGTGGGGGTTGGTGAGCGGCTTGGTGCGATCGACCTTGCCCGGCGGGTCGCCGGGCAGGGGGTGGTCGACCACGGTGGTGGCGTTGGCCGCCGCGTGCTCGCGGGCCTTCGCCGTGTTCCTGCCGACCCTGGTGCGGCGGCGGATCAGCAGCCAGGCCAGCCAGAGTGTGGTGAGGGCCGCGAACGTGATGAATCCGGCGGCGGGGTCGACCAGGGAGAACAGCAGCCCCACGAGCCCGCCGAACACCCACGCGAGCTGCAGCATCGCCTCGACGACGCCGAACGTGGACGAGCGCACCTCCTCGCCGATCTCACGCTGCACGATCGCGTCGAGGGCGAGTTTGCCGAGTTCCTGGGAGAACGCCGCCACCAGTGAGACGGCGACGGCCGTCCAGATGCCGAACAGCGCCGCGGAGACGATCGCCGTCACGCCGACGAGCCCGAGCGTGAACAGGACGGTCAGCTGGGGAGAGCGGTCGCGCGTCCAGTTGGCGACGGCCGCGCCGACCAGTCCGCCGAGCCCGGCCGCGAGCGCGAGCAGCCCGATGGTCTTCGGCACGTCGAAGAAGGTGTTCTTGTCGGCCATCCACGGCACGCTCTGGTCCTGGACCAGGAACAGCAGGAAGAACAGCAGGAACCCGGAGAACAGCCGGACGGCCACGTTGGCCAGGAGGGCCTCGGCGACCGCGGGGCCGACGTTCAGGAGTGTGCGCCAGCGGGGCGGGCGCCCCTCCTGCTCCTCGTCCTCAAGTTCGGGGGAGTCGACGTGCCTGGGCAGCCGCACCGCGAAGACGCCCACCAGCAGGAAGGCCACCATCGCGACGCGCAGCATGACCGCGCTGCCGAGCCAGGCGGTGAGCCCGGCGGAGATGGGGACCGCGATGCCCGCCGTGACCAGTGAGAACAGGGCGACGCGGGCGTTGGCGGAGACGAGGGAGATGCCGGCGGGCAGCACGTTCGGCATGATCGCCGCCCGCGACACGTTGAACGCCTTGGACAGCACGAGTACGCCGAGGGCCCCGGCGAACAGGGTCACCAGGTCGCCGGGGCCGACCGCGGCCGCCATGGCGAAACACAGCAGCCCCCGGCCGAACAGGGTGCCCGCCATCACGTAGCGGCGGCCGGAGCGCAGCTTGTCGAGGATCGGCCCGACGAACGGGGCGACCAGCGCGAACGGGATCATCGTGATGACGAGGTAGAGGGCCACCGGCCCTCGGGCCTCGCCGACCGGCACGCCGAAGAAGACCGTGCTCGCCATGGCCACGGTGACCAGCGCGTCGGCCGCGCTGTTGCCGATGGACAACTCGATCAGGCGGCCGAGGCCGGTGCGGCCGGCGCCACCCGCGTGGGTGAGGCGCCGGGTGGCCAGGCCCACGCGCTGCGCGCCCCGCGCGGTCGCCGAACCGGCGCGCCTGGTGCCGATGGCGGTGACCCGGGAGGCGCGCACAGAGGCGCGGCCGGCGTTGGCCAGCCCTTTACCGACGCGTTGCGAGAACGTCCGTGCTCGCTTCATCCCCTCCGCCACGCCTACCAGTCTTACCCGATTCGGTGCGACCTTTGAGAATACCCCCCGCTTCGACGCGGCCTCGGGCTGACGGGATCGGCGCAGAAGGCTCCGTCCGGTCCCTTCATGGGTGAGAATGAGGTGTGAGCGAACAGCACTTTCCGGCGGAGGCGGTCCGATGACCCGCACCAGGACCCGTGTCTCCGCGCCCGACCAGGCCTGTGCGGCCGCGGTCGATCTGGCGCGCGACGCCGCGCTCGCTCTCGCCCGGCCCGGTGAGCCCGGCGAGCACCTCGGCTTCGAGAACGAGGGCGACCGGACCGTCACCCACTTCTTCGCCTGCCAGGACCGCGCCTACCGGGGCTGGCGCTGGGCCGTCACCGTGACACGCGCCTCGCGCGCCAAGAAGGTCACGGTGAGCGAGGTCGTGCTGCTGCCCGGCGCGGGCGCGCTGCTCGCCCCCGAATGGCTGCCCTGGAGCGAGCGGCTGCGGCCCGGCGACCTGGGTGTCGGAGACCTGCTGCCGACCTCCGACGACGACGATCGTCTCGAACCCGGCTTCACGGGCACCGACGACGAGATCGACCATCAGATGATTTTCGAGTACGGCCTGGGCCGGGCCCGTGTGCTCTCGGCCATCGGCAGGGACCGGGCCGCCAGACGCTGGCACTCGGGCGAGCACGGGCCCCACACGCCGATCGCACACGCCGCGCCCGCGCAGTGCTCCACCTGTGGCTTCTACTGGCAACTCGCGGGTGGCCTCCGGCGGGAGTTCGGGGTGTGCGCCAATGAGTTCGCCCCCGACGACGGCAAGGTGGTCTCCGCCGACCACGGGTGCGGCGCGCACTCCGAGGCCGCCGTCATGCCGCCGCCCGCCGAGCCGACCTCGCCGATCCTCGACGACCTCGGCTTCGACCTGATCGACGACGAGAGCGCCGCAGGGCCGGCCGACGAGGCAGAGGCCGGGCGAGAAGACGAGTCCGGCCACTCCTGACGGTGGCCCCCGCTACTCTTTCGGGGCCCCTACGTCATTGGAGGATCGTGGACATCTTCGGTACCGACCGGATGCGCGCGGCCGTCCTCACGGCCTGGACCGCCTCGCCCGCCCGCTTCCGCGAGGACGCCAACGCCGAGGAGGACTTCGCGCTCGGCGGCTACCGTGACCGGTTGATCGTCGAACTCGCGCAGAACGCCGCCGACGCGGCGCTGCGCGGGGGCGTGCCCGGTGTGCTGCGCCTGAGACTCGACGGCGACGTGCTCACGGCCGCCAACACCGGCGCCCCGCTCGACGCCATCGGCGTGGAGGGACTGTCCACACTGCGCGTGTCCGGCAAACGCGACGAGGCCGGCGCGGCCGGGCGCTTCGGCGTCGGGTTCGCCGCCGTCGTGTCGGTCACCGACGAGCCCGCCATCTGCTCGCGGGACTCCGGCGCGGTGCGCTGGTCGCGCGAGGAGACCGCCGCGCTGGTCGCCTCCGTGCCCGCTCTCGCGGGCCAGCTGTCCGACCGTGACGGCCACGTGCCGCTGCTGCGGCTGCCGTACGCCGCGGAGCCGATGGAGGTGCCAGAGGGGTTCGACACGGTCGTCCGCCTCCCGCTGCGCGACAAGGCCGCCACGGAGGCCGTCAGGGGCATGCTCGCGGAGGCGGGTCCGGCGCTGCTGCTCGGGCTGCCCGCGCTGGGCGCGATCGAGATCGTGGCCGACGACAACGTCCGCACGATCACCGCCGAGGGGTGGCGGCTGGTCGCCGATTCGGGCGAGTTCACCGCCGAGCAGGTGGCCGAGTTGTTCTCCGACCGGCCGACGGAGGAGCGGGCGCGGCCGTACTGGAGTGTGCGCTGGGCCGTACGGCTCGGCGACGACGGCGAGCCGCGCGCGCTGCCGTCCGGCGTGCCGGCCGTGGTCCACGCGCCGACGCCCAGCGACGAGGCGCTCGATCTGCCGGCACTGCTGATCGCCTCCTTCCCGATGGCGACCGACCGCCGCCACGTGGCCAAGGGGCCGCTCACCGACTTCCTGGTGGCCAAGGCCGCCGATTCCTACGTCGAGCTGCTGCGCGGGCTGCCGCGCAGGCCCCGGCTGCTCGACCTGGTGCCCGCGCTGATGGGCAAGGGCGAACTCGACGCGCGCATCCGTGAGGCGGTGCTGCGGCGGCTGCCGGGTACGCCGCTGCTGCCCGCGCTGTCGGCTCCCGCGCCCGCCGTCGAGACCGCCTCGTTCGCCGACTCGGCCGTCTACGAGCCGGACGCCGAGTGGCAGTCCGAGCAGCCGGTGGCCGAGAAGGGCTCGGACGGCTGGCTGGTGCGCGGCCGCGAGGCCGCCGTGCTGTCCGGCTCCGCCGACCTGCTCGCGGCCGTGGCCGGGTTCGTGCCCGGCCTGCTGCCCGCCGGGTGGCCGGCCAGGCATCCGGCGATGAGCACGCTCGGCGTGCGCAGGGTCGAGCTGTCCGACGTGGTCGACGGGCTGTCCGGCGAGGCCGTCGAGGGCCGCGACGCGACCTGGTGGCACTCCCTCTACGACGTGCTGCCGCACGACGACCCCGAGTCGCTGGGCGCGCTGCCGGTGCCGCTGGCCGACGGCCGGCTGGTGCGCGGCCCGCGCGGCACCCTGATCCTCACCGGGGCCGCGCTCCACCTGGAGGCCCTCGGGCTGCGCATCGTGCACCCGGACGCCGCCCACCCGCTGCTGCTGCGCCTCGGCGCGGCGGAGGCGACCCCGCGCACGGTCCTGGAGGACACGCTCACGCGGACGGCGATCTCCGAGTCCCTCGACAGCGCCGACTCCGACCCGGTCGCGCGGGCGGTGCTGTCGCTGGTGGACGCGGCGGCGCTGGCGCCGGGCGAGGCGCCGTGGCTGGCCGAGCTGGCGCTGCGGGGCGCCGACGGCGAGCTGTACGCGGCGGGCGAACTCCTGCTGCCGGGCGGCGCGCTCGCGGGCATCCTGGAGGAGGGACCGCTCGCCGCCCAGGACCTCGTCGACACCTACGGCGCGCGGGTGCTGACCGCCGTGGGGGTGCTCGACGGGTTCGCCATGGTCCACGACGCCGACGTGCTGCTCGATCCCGACGAGTGCGAGCACGACCTCGACGGCGAGGCCGAGTGGCTCGACCACGTGCACGACCTGCTGCCCGACCTCGACGTGCCGCCGGTGGTGGCCGAGTTCACCGCCGTGCGCGACCTGGAGCTGGTGGCCGACTGGTCGGCCGCGCTCGCGCTGCTGACCCGGCCGCCGCTGCGGGGGGCGCTGCACCCGCTGCGCGTCGAGGGCGTCGAGGTGCCGTCCTACACCGCCTGGTGGCTGGCCCGCCACCCGGTGCTGGACGGCCGCAGCCCGCGCGAGCTGCGCCTGCCGGGCGCCGACCCGTTGCTGCAGGGCCTGTTCGCCGACGCCCCGAGCGGGTTCGATCCGGGCGCGCTGTCGATGCTGGGCGTGCGCACCACGCTGAGCGACCTGCTGGCCTCGCACGGCGGCCCGGAAGAGCTGCTGGAGCTGATGGCCGACGACGCGGTCGAGGTCGACCGGGCGCAGCTGCGGGCCCTGTGGATCGCGCTGGCCGGGGTCGAGCCCGCGCGGGTGGCGCCGCCCGCGCGGGTGCGGGCGGTGCTCGACGGGGAGATCGTGGTGGCCGCCGCCGACGACGCGGTCGTGGTCGAGGCGCCCGACCTGCTGCAGCTCGTGAGCGCGCGGCCGCTGGTCCTGGCCTCGTACGATCTGGCCGAGTCGCTGTCGGAGCTGCTCGACCTGCCGCTGGCGGGCGAGCTGGTGACGGGCGAGGTCACCTCGTCGGGCGCGCGGCGGGAGGTGCCGCCGCAGGTGCGCTCGCTGCTGCCGACCGCCCCCACCTCGTACGTCGAGCACGAGCGGCTGCTGGTCGACGGTGTGGAGTGCGCGTGGCGCTTCACCGACGGCACGATTCACTGCACCGGTGTCGACGGGCTGGCCAGAGGTCTGGCGTGGGCGGCCGGGCAGTGGACCGACCGGCTGGCGGTGGCGGCCCTGCTGCGCGACCCGGCTGCGGTGCCGCTGTTGCTCGCGGAGGCCGACCTGGCCTGAGCGCGGGCCGCCCGGCTCGTTGTCGTTTCAGTCGTCCGCGCGGGCGGCGCGGCGTTTGACGAACCAGATGCCGAACAGGCCGAATCCGGCCCCCGTGACACAGGTCCAGATCCACCAGGTGTTCTCGGGGGCGGGGCGGAAGACGAGCAGGACGACCAGCGCGAGCGCCCACAGCGCGGTGCCGACCGCGATGGCCGCGGGATCGTTGGTCCTGATCGGCTCCGGGTCGGGGTGCCATTCGCGTTTCACAGGTCCAGGCTAGCTTCCGAATCGGTCTCGATACGGTCACCGACGCTATCCATACGCGGTGGCGGGCTGTCACCCTTCGCCGGTGAATGTCAGAAATGACCGTTTCTATAAGGTTGACCGATTCTTCAGCATCAGCGAACGGGGTTCGACGATCTCCCGTGAAGTGCGCGGTGGCCTGGCCACCTTCTTCACGATGGCCTACATCGTCGTGCTCAACCCGCTGATCATCGCCACCAAGCCCGACGCCGAGGGCCAGTTCATCGGCGACGGCGCCACGCCGGACATCCCGCTCGTCGCGGCGGGCACGGCGCTCGTGGCCGGAGTCCTGACCATCCTCATGGGCGTCGTCGGCAAAGTGCCCTTCGCCATGGCCACGGGACTCGGCCTGAACGCCTTCGTCACCTTCGGCATCGCCACCCAGATGAGCTGGGAGGCCGCGATGGGCCTGGTGTTCGTCGAGGGTGTGATCATCGGGATCCTGGTGCTGACCGGCTTCCGGGTGGCGGTCTTCAACGCGATCCCGAGCCAGCTCAAGACCGCGATCAGCGTCGGCATCGGCCTGTTCATCGCACTGATCGGCTTCGTGGACGCCGGGTTCGTGCGCGGCAACGCGGCGCCGCCGCTGACGATGGGCATCGCCGGCGGCCTGACCTCGTGGCCGATCCTGGTCTTCGTCGTCGGCCTGCTGCTGACCGCCGCCCTGGTCGCGCGCAAGGTCAAGGGCGCGATTCTGATCGGCATCGTCGGCACCACCGTGCTCGCGGCCGTCGTGGAGCTGGTCTTCCGGCCCGGTGCCGCATCCAAGGACAACCCGGGCGGCTGGCAGCTCAACACCCCGACGCTCTCCTCCGACGTGTTCGGGCTGAGCAACCCGTTCGGCCTGTTCACCGAGTTCGACCCGATCGCCGGGTTCACCAGCGTCTCGCTGCTGCTGGCCGTGCTGCTGGTGTTCACGCTGCTCGTGACCGACTTCTTCGACACGATGGGCACCATCGTCGGCGTCGGCCGCCAAGCCGGGCTGGTCGGCGCCGACGGGCACCTGCCGAGGACCAAGCAGATCCTGCTGGTCGACTCCATCGGAGCCGCGGCGGGCGGCGCGGGCTCGGTCTCCTCCAACACCACGTACGTGGAGTCGGCCTCCGGCGTGGCCGAAGGCGCCCGCACCGGTCTGGCCAGCGTGGTCACCGGCCTGCTGTTCCTGCTCGCGGTGCTGTTCGCGCCGATCGTGAAGGTCGTGCCGTACGAGGCGGCGGCGCCCGCGCTGGTCATCGTGGGCTTCCTGATGATGTCGGCGATCAAGGACATCGACTGGAGCGACTACGAGCTGTCCATCCCCGCCTTCCTGACGGTCGTGCTCATGCCGTTCACGTACTCGGTCTCCAACGGCATCGGCGCCGGTTTCGTGAGCTTCGTGCTGATCAAGCTGGTCAAGGGCAAGGCGCGGGCGGTGCACCCGCTGATGTGGGTGGTGGCGCTGCTGTTCGTCGTCTACTTCTCGCTCGGGCCGATCAAGGCGCTGATCTGGGGCTGACCAGTTCGGCCACCTTCGCCCGCGAGGACAGGCCCAGTTTGGCGAGGATGTGCTCCACGTGTGTGTCGGCCGTCCGCTTGGCGATGTGCAGCCGTTCGGCGATCTCCCGGTTGGACAGGCCGTCGCACACGAGCCCGGCCACCTCGCGCTCCCTGCGGGTGAGCAGCTCGACCGACGGCCCGCCCAGCGAGCCGTGCAGCCGGTCGGCGCCCGCGACGGCGGCGCTCACCACCCGCTCCAGCGGGGCGTTCGCCCCCTGGTCGGCCAGTACGGCGAAGCGCCGCTCCCCGAGCACGGCGACGGCGGCGCTCCTGGCCGCCTGGTGGAACTCCTCCATGGCGGCCGTCCCGCTGAGCCGGGTGCCGGTCGTGCGCCACAGCCGGTCGGCGGCGCCCAGCGACCAGGCCGCCCGCTCGGCCCGCCCGCGCGCGGCGGCCAGCCAGCCGATGGTCTCCAGGCAGTACGCGGTGCCGATGGCGTCGCCGAGTTCGGTCTTGATCTCGATGGCGGTGTGCCCCGCGCGCTCGCAGCCCACGTGGTCGCCCTCGCTGAACAGGGCGACGCTGGTGACGTAGTGCAGATAGCCGCGCAGCCAGCGTTCGCCGCCGTCGCCGAGCCTGCGCAGGCCGTCCGCGCAGCGGCTCCTGGCCTGCTCCGGCTCGCCGGCGAGGTGGTGGCGGTAGCCCTCCTGGGCGTCGAGGCAGACCAGGCCGACGTGGTCGTCCTGCTCCTCCAGCACCGCCGTGGCGCGGGGGGCCAGGGCGGCGGCCTCGGCCGGTCGTCCGGCGAAGCACAGTGCCAGGTGGCGGTAGAGCAGGGCGCGCCCGTAGAGGTGCCGCTCGCCCAGCTCCAGCGCCATCGGCTGGGCCTGGTCCAGGTCGGCCAGCGCGCCCTGCGCGTCGCCCTGGAAGGTCATCAGATAGGCCCGTACGCCGAGGGCCCGCGCCCGCTGCCCCGACGGGGCCGCGCACCGGGTGAGCACCTGCCCGAGCCAGTAGCGGCCTTCGGCGTACAGGCAGGAGATCGCCCAGTACCCCCAGAGCGCGTTGACGAGCTCGGCGGCGGCCTCGGGGTCGGGCAGGGCCATCGCGTGTTCGAGGACGGCCCGCAGGTCGGCGTGTTCGAGGCGCAGCGCCCGGTAGCGTTCGAGCTGGTCGTCGCCGACGAAGTGTTCGTCGAACCCCCTGGCCAGGCGCAGGAACCTGGCGATCTGGCGGTCGCGCACACGGGCGTGCTCGCCGCCGTGCCGAAGGCGGTCGCCGCCGTACTCCCTGATGGAGTCGAGCTGCCGGTAACGCGCGCCGGGGCCGTCGGCGCGCAGCACCACCGACTTGTCCACGAGGCCGATGAGCGTCTGCACGACGCTGTCGGCGGGCAGCCGCTCGTCGGCGCAGACCTCTTCGGCGGCGCGCAGGTCGAAGGTGCCGGCGAACACCGACAGCCGGGCCCACAGCAGCCGCTCCTCCGGTGTGCACAGGTCGTGGCTCCAGTCGATGGTGGTGCGCAGGGTCTGGTGGCGGGCCAGCGCGGCCCGCCTGCCGCCGGTGAGCAGCCGGAAGCGGTCCTCCAGGCGTTCGAGGAGCTGCTCCAGGGGTACGGCCCGCAGTCGTACGGTCGCCAGCTCGATCGCCAGCGGCATGCCGTCGAGCCGCCTGCACAGGGCGACGACCTGCTCCCCGTTGCCCGCGTGGACCTTGAAGCCGGGCACGACGGCGGCGGCCCGCTCGGCGAACAGTTCGACGGCGTCGCCGTCCACGGGCAGTGGGGCGATCATGTAGGTGTGCTCGCCGGGTACGTCGAGCGGCTGCCTGCTGGTGGCCAGCACGCACACGCCGGGTGTCTCCCGCATGAGGATGTCGGCGAGCGACGCGCAGGCGTCCACGAGGTGTTCGCAGGTGTCGAGGATGACGAGGGTGTCGCGGTCGCGTAAGTGGTCGAGGAGGGTGTCGAGTTGGGGGCGGCCCGCGCGTTCCGGGAGCCCGAGCGAGGTGCAGACGGTCTGGGGGAGGAGTTCCGGGTCGCGCAGCGCCGACAGTTCGACCAGGTGGACTCCGTCGCGGAAGCGTCCTCTGACGGCGTTCGCGACGCGGAGCGCGAGGCGGGTCTTGCCGACTCCGCCCGGTCCGGTCACGGTCACCAGCCGTTCCGCGGTGAGCAGGGCGGACAGTTCCGACTGCTCGCGCTGCCGGCCGATGAATGCGGTCACGTCTGTGGGGAGCTCTCCGGGGCGCCTGCGGAACGTGCCAAGTGTCATGTTCGGATGGTAGGCACTAGGTCACGTTTAGTTAGTCATTTCGCCACAATCCGTGGCTCCTACGTATCCCGAGTGCGACCCGCATGGCGGAAAATCGGTAGGGGTACCGATGGCCGGGGCCGGTCCGGATCGGCAGACTGAGGCTGTGACTTCCGCTCCCGCGCAGAGGAGCGTGGACGTCCATCAGCGGTGATCCGGCTGGCCTTCAGGAGGGGTGTGCCAGCCGGATCGTCGCTTTTTCATGTTTATTCGATGGAGGAATACCATACGTACCTATATAGTTAGCAAAGGTAATGACTCATGCTAACGAACAATCCCAAGATGGACCTGCGCAGCGACGCGGGCCTGGCATCGGCCCTGCGCGTGTCGCTGGCAAGGCTGACCAGGCGGCTACGACGACAGGCAGCGGCACACTCGCTGACACCCACTCAGCTCGCGACGCTCGCCGCGGTGGAACGGCATTCCGTGACAACCCCCGGCGAATTGGCAGAGCTCGAGAAGGTGCAGCCACCCTCGATGACCCGCGTGATCGCCGCGCTAGAGGAGCGCGGCTTGGTCGCGCGCACACCGCACCCGACCGACCGGCGTCAGGTGAGCGTGAGCGTGACCGAGGCCGGATTGAAACTGCTGAAGGAGGAGCGCAGGCTGAAAGAGGCCTGGCTGACACAGCGGTTGAAGGAGCTGACACCCGAGGAGCGGGCGGTGCTCAGGCAGGCGGCCCCGATTCTGGAGAAGCTCAGCAAGATCTAGAACCTGAGCAACCTGGGACCGGGATGTTCCGGTCGCTCAGAAACCACAACTACCGCCTGTTCGCCTCCGGCAGCGCCGTGTCCAACCTCGGCGGCTGGATGCAGCGCACCGCGCAAGACTGGCTGGTGCTCGATCTGACCCACGGCAGCGCGGCGGCCCTCGGCACGGCGACCGCGCTGCAGTTCCTTCCCATGCTGCTGTTCGGGCTGTTCGGCGGCGTCCTCGCCGACCGCTACCCCAAGCGGCGCACCCTGGTCATCGCACAGACGATCATGGCGGTGCTGGCGCTCGCCATAGGCGTGCTCACCGTCACCGGCACGGCCCAGGTCTGGCACGTGTACGTGATGGCCTTCGCGCTCGGCCTCGTGTCCTGCATAGAGGTCCCGACCAGGCAGACCTTCGTGGTCGAGATGGTCGGCCGCCGCGACCTGTCCAACGCCATCGCGCTGAACGCCTCGATCTTCAACCTGGCCCGCGTGGTCGGTCCCGCCGTCGCCGGTGTGCTGATCTTCGCGCTCGGCGGCACCGGGCCGATCTTCCTGCTGAACGCCCTCACGTTCGCCGGGGTGATCTCCAGCCTGGTCTTCATGCGCACGTCCGAGTTGAACCCGGTGGAGCCGGTGCCCAGGGCCAAGGGACAGATGCGCGAGGGCCTGCGGTACGTCATCGGCAGGCAGGAACTGCTCATGCCGATCCTGCTGGTCGGGTTCGTGTCCATGTTCGCCCAGTCGTTCTCGATGTCGATCGCGCTGATGGCGCGCGAGGTGTTCCAGGCCGGCGCCTCCTCCTTCGGCCTGGCCTCCAGCATGTTCGCGGTGGGCGCGCTCGCCGGTGGACTGCTGGCCGCCCGGCGGGCCCGGCCCAGCCGCAAGGTGCTGCTGGCCGGAGCGATCGGCTTCGGCCTCTTCCAGGTCCTGGTGGGCCTCGCACCCGGCTACCTCGGCTACCTGCTGCTGCTCATCCCGACGGGCATCGCGCTGATCACCGTGAACACGGCGGCCAACGCCAGCGTCCAACTGGCCGCCTCACCCGAGATGCGCGGCCGGGTCATGGGCATCTACCTGCTCGTCTTCACCGGCGGCGCGCCCTTCGGGGCACCCCTGGTGGGCTGGCTGTCCGACCTGGGCGGACCGAGAGCCGGAGTCATGCTCTCCGGTGTCCTGGTCGTGGCGGGGACGGGGCTCGCGCTGTTGCTCACCCGCGTCATCGGCGCGCGCAGGCCGGCGCCCGCCACGGCATGATGTCCTGATGAGGTTGTTCGCGGCCCTGGTGCCGCCCGACGAGGTGCTCGACGAGGTCGAGGCGGTGATCCGGCCGCACGTCGGGCAGGTGCCGGGGTTGCGCTGGCCGGAGCGCGCCACCTGGCACATCACGCTGGGCTTCTTCGGCGAGATGCCGGAGGAGGCGCTGCCCGGCCTGCTCACCCGGCTGGAGCGGGCCGTCCACCGTCACCATGAGCTCGACCTCGCCTTCGAGGGGGTCGGCGGCTTCTCCTCGCTGCGGCGGGCCAGGGTCTTCTGGGCGGGCGTGTCCGGGGACTCACCGTCCAGGCTCGGAGACTCGGTGCGGGCCGCCGCCCGGCGGGCCGGCGCGGAACACCTGGACGACCGGCCGCTGCACGCCCACCTGACGCTCGCCCGCGCCCGCCACGAACTGGACCTGCGCCCGCTGGCCGACTCGCTCGCGGGCTTTCGCGGGTCGCCGTGGCGGGCGCGGACCGTGGAGCTGATCAGGTCGCACCAGGAGCGGCCGATGAGGTACGAGTCACTCGCGGAATGGGCGCTCGCACCCCTTCGGCGCGGCTAGGCTGCAGGCCGTGGACCGTCCCCGTTTCTGGCTGCTGCCCCTCGTGCTGGGCCTGCTGGTCGTGATCGTCGTCGTCGGCGCGTTCGTCGGCTGAGCGGCCTACCAGGCGTAATCCTCCGGCGCCGTCCTGTGCCCGGGGAAGATCTCGTCGAGCCTGTCCAGCGCCGCGTCGTCGAGCGTGACGTCGAGGGCCCCGAGGGCGCCCTCGAACTGCTCCATCGTGCGCGGGCCGATGATGGGCGCGACCACCGCCGGCTGCCTGAGCAGCCACGCCAGCGCCACGTGCGCCGGGTCGGCGCCCAGCTCGTCGCAGAACCCCTCGTACGCCTCGATGCCCTCGCGGTGCCTGGCCAGCTCCCTGAGCATCGTCTCGGAGGCCGAGCGGCCCTTGTCCATCTTGCGCAGCACCCCGCCGAGCAGGCCGCCCGCCAGCGGGCTCCACGGGATGACCCCGATGCCGTAGTCGAGCGCGGCCGGCAGCACCTCCAGTTCGACCGCCCTGACCAGCAGGTTGTAGTGGCTCTGCTCGCTGACGAGCCCGGTCGAGCCGCGCCGCGCGGCCGCCTCCTGCGCCTTGGCGAGGTGCCAGCCCGCGAAGTTGGACGAGCCCACGTAGACGATCTTGCCCTGCTGCCGCAGGACGTCCATCGCCGCCCAGAACTCCTCGAACGGCGTGCCCCTGTCCACATGGTGGGCCTGGTAGACGTCGATGTAGTCGGTCTGCAGGCGCCGGAGCGAGGCGTCGCAGGCCCGGCGGATGTTGAGCGCGGACAGCAGGTTGTCGTTGGGCCAGTCGGACATGCTCCCGTAGAGCTTGGTCGCGATGACCGTCTTCTCCCGGCGCCCGCCGCCCTGGGCGAACCAGTTGCCGACGATCGTCTCGGTGGCGCCCCTGCCCCGGTCCTGACCGTAGACGTTGGCGCTGTCGAAGAAGTTGACGCCGCGTTCGAGGGCCCGGTCCATGATGGCGAAGGACTGCTCCTGCGAGGTGAACGGCCCGAAGTTCATCGTGCCGAGGCAGAGCGGGCTGACCTTGAGCCCACTGCGTCCAAGGTGCACATAGTCCATGGACGCCAGCGTAGAGCTCGGGCATCGCCCGGTTCGTTAGGATCGGCGGCGTGACCGGTGTCGTGTCGTGATCGCCCTGCTTCGGGCGGCTGTCCCCCTGTTCCTGTCGATGGCGTCGGGCATGGTGGGCTCACTGGTCGTCGCGGGTGTGCTCGGCAGGCACGCGACCGTCACCCTGGCCGCCTTCGCCGTGATGACCGCGGTCCTCACCCCCGCCGCAGGGGCCGTCGCCGGAGCGCTGCGCGGGCTCATGCCGTTCGTCGCGCCGCACAAGGACGAGCCGGTCCGTGCCCTGCCGGTCCTGCGCGACGCCCGCTGGCTCGCCCTCCTCGTCGGGCTGGCGGGCGCGCTCGCGGTGCTGGCCGTGCCGCCGGTCGGCCGTCTCGCCGGGGTGCCCGGCGCGGTCGTGGACGAACTGGGGCTGCTGCCGTACCTGCTGGCGCTCGACCTGCTGGTGATCGCCGCCAACGGCGGCGCCAACACCGTCCTCATCGCACTCGGACGCAACCGGCAGGTGCTCTGGTCCAGCCTCGCCAACACCTCGGTGGTCATCACCCTGTCGGTGCTGCTCGTGCCCCGATGGGGACTCGACGGGATGGGCGTCGCCTGGCTGGGCGCCGGGCTCGCCGGGGTGCTCGTGTCCGAGACCTGCCTGCGGCGGGTGCTCGGCCGGCCGGTCGGGCACGCCAGGCCGAGGTGGAAGGAGATCGCCGGGCTGGCGCGGGTGAGCCTGCCGCTGGCCGGGACCGTGCTCGTCAAGTTCGGCGGGCTCGGCGTCGCCACCTTCGCCGCCGCCCTCACCACCGTCGCCGAAGCCGCCGCCCACTCCGTGCTCGGGACGCTCACCGGGTTCACCTTCCTCGCCTCGCTCGCCGTCGCCCAGGCGGCGCTGCCCGAGATGGCGCGCGCCGGCGGGGTCGCCGAACTGCGGCGGGTCGCCCGTACGGCCGCGCTGCTCGCCGTCGCCGCCTCCAGCCTCGGCGGGCTCGCCCTGCTCCTGGCAGGGGACGTGCTCGTCCCGCTGTTCAGCGCCGACCCGGCCGTCCAGGCGGGCGTGCTCGCGGTGGTGCCGCTCATGCTGCTCGCCTCGACGATCGACGCGGCGCAGGCCGTCCAGGGGTTCGGGCTGGTGGCGCTCAAGCGCTCCGGCGCCAGCCTCCGCTACTTCGCCGCCGGGTACGGCCTGCTCGCGCTCGCCGCCGTCCCCGTGGCGCGGACCTGGGGCATCGCCGGGCTGTGGACCGCCTTGGCGGCTGTGAACCTGCTGCTGCTCGTGCTCCAGGGCACGGGATTCCGCAGGTACAGCGCGTGGGTGTCGGCCGAGGAGCGGGCATGATGGACAGGGTGGGGGATCTTCTGACCAAAGCCGTGCTCGCGACGGCCCTGGCCTGCGCGCCGGTACTTCTCGCCGCTCCGGCGCTCGCCGCCGCTCCTGAGGAGCGGCTGTTCACGATGGACGATCCTCGGATCACCGAGTCGAGCGGCCTGGCCGTCTCACCCGGTCACAAGGGGATCTACTACACGCACAACGACAGTTCGGCGGCGCCCGAGTTCTTCGCCGTCGACTCGCGGGGCCGTACCAAAGCCGTCTTCCGGATCCAGAACGCGCAGGCGCGCGACTGGGAGGCGATGGCCGCCTCCACCGACCCGCAGACCGGCAGGGGCGTGCTGTGGTTCGCCGACATCGGCGACAACCTCGACGGGGCCTGGCCCGACATCTCGGTCTACAAGGTGACGGAGCCCACGACGCTGCGGGACGGAGTCGTGCGGGCGGTCAGGTACCGCTTCAAGTACTCGGTCGGGGGCCGCAACGCCGAGGGCATCATGGTCGATCCGCGCACCGGGCGGCTGTTCGTGGTGTCGAAGGAGTTCGCGGGCGCGGTGTACGCCGCGCCCAGGAAGCTGCGCACCGGGCGGGTCAACATTCTGCGCAAGGTCGCCGAGGCGCCCATCATGGCCACCGACGCCGCCTACGCGCCCGACGGGCAGTCGTATGTCGTGCGGACCTACTTCTCCGCCACGATCTTCCGGCCCGGCGGCGAGATGATCACCAAGGTCGCCATGCCACAGCTCAAGCAGGCAGAGTCGATCACCTTCACCCCCGACGGCACGTCGCTGCTCGTGGGGTCCGAAGGGGTGAACAGCCCGGTGTACCGGGTGCCGGTGCCCGCCCGCGCGCTGTCGAAGCCCACTGCCTCGCCCAAGCCGGCCGCCTCGGCGAGCCGGGTGTCCGACACCGCGGAAGCGGGGCGTGGGCTGACCGCCCAGGACGTGCTGATCTGGCTGGGCGCGGCGGCGGGCGCCACCGGCGTGATCGCGTTCATCGCCCGGCGCTCGCGCTGATGGTGCGGCCCTCCGCCGACCGCGCGGTCCGCCGCGTCGTCAGCGGGTGCCGCGCAGGGTCGCCGTGAAGCCCTCGCCCCGCAGCGCCCGCTCGACGACGTCGATGGCGCGCGACAGGCGGACCAGGCGCGGCCCCTCCTGCCGGTAGACGTCGAGGACCGCCTCGATCGCGTGGGGCGGCAAGCGGTGCTTGAGTTCGACGGCCGCGCCCCGGTATCCGGCCCGCGCCGCCTCGATGGCCGAGTCGACGTGGTGGCGGGCCATCCTGGCCAGCGCTATCGGGTGGCGCCGCAGCACCTCGTGGGCCCGGTAGTCGGGCGGGACCGCGTCGAGCAGCCACGCCACGGCCGAGGTCTCCCAGTCGGGCACGCTGGGCGGCCGGACCTCGGACGGCCAATCCGGCGGGACGTACATGGGATTATCGTACTCAAGTTCGATTCGCCGGTGCGTCAGGGTGGCTCGGGTGTCTCGGGGACGAGCAGCCGGCGGTTGAACGCCTCGGCCACGGCGGCGGCGCGATCGCCGACGCCGAGCTTGGCGTAGATGCTCAGCAGGTGGCTCTTGACCGTGGCCTCGGTGATGTACAGGCGGGCGGCCGCCTCGCGGTTGGTGTTGCCCGCCGCCACGAGCCTGAGCACCTCCAGCTCGCGCTGGCTGAGCAGTTGCGGGGCCGGGGTCCTGACCCGGTTCATCAGCCTGGCCGCCACCGAGGGCGACAGTACGCTCTCGCCTCTCGCCGCCGCACGCGCCCCCCGCAGCAGTTCCTCACGCGGGGAGTCCTTGAGCAGGTAGCCGGTCGCGCCCGCCTCGATCGCGGGCAGCACGTTGGCGTCGTTGTCGTAGGTGGTCAGCACCAGCACCCGCGCGGTGACGCCGAGCCTGGCCAACTCGGTGATCGCGCTCAGCCCGTCCATGACCGGCATGCGGAGGTCCATCAGGATCACGTCGGGGTTCAGCTCCTGGGCCAGCCGTACGGCCTCGGCGCCGTCGCCCGCCTCGCCCAGCACCTCGAACCCGGGCGCGGAGGCGAACATGCTGCTCAGGCCGTCCCTGACGATGGGGTGGTCGTCCGCGACCAGCAGCCGGATCATCGGTGGCCCGCCGGCTGCGGGACGGGGACGCAGGCGGAGATCCCGGTGCCCGCGCCGGGCTCGGACTCGATCCGCAGCGTGCCGGACAGCCCCTCGACGCGCTGCCGCATGATGGACAGGCCGAACCCGCCGGAGGCCGGGCGCGGCTCCTGGTCGAAGCCCCTGCCGTCGTCGCGTACGTCCAGCGCCACCTCGTGGTCCAGGTACGACAGCGTCACCCAGGCCCCGCTGGCCCGCGCGTGCTTGGCCACGTTGGCCAGCGCCTCCTGCGCGGTGCGCAGCAGCGCGAACTCGGTCTCCGGCGCGATCGGCCGGGCCGTACCGGTGGTGGTGAACCGGACGGCGAGCCCGTGCGCGGCCGACCACCGGTCGGCGACGTCGGCGAGCGCGTCGTCCAGCCGCGCCGACTCCAGCGGTTCCGGCCGGAGCGCGTCCACCGAGCGGCGGGCCTCGGACAGGCTCTCCCGCGCCAGCGTCTTCACGGCGTCGAAGGGCCGCCGCCACGGCGCCGGGACCTCGTGCCGCTGCTCGGCCGCCTGGAGCTGGGCGACGATCCCGGTGAGCCCCTGTGCCACCGTGTCGTGGATCTCCTGGGCCATGCGGCGGCGCTCGTCGAGCACCCCGGCCTCCCTGGCCTGGACGAGGAGCTGGGTGTGCAGCCCGGCGTTCTCGGCGAGGGTCGTCTCAAGCAGCCGGTTGGTCCGGCTCAGCTCGTCGAGCGTCTGGAGGCGCTGCTCCTTCTCCTTCTCGGCGAGCCGGAGCACCCAGGCGGTGCCGACCATGAGGGTGACGTTGGCGATGATGATGGTCATGAACAGCACCAGGCCGATCCCGGTCGTGCTGTCCACGCTGGAAGCCTGCGCGACACCGGCCGCCACCGCCACGGCCGCCACCGCCGGCAGCCGCGACGGCCAGGACAGGAGGGTGAAGGCGTAGATGAAGGGCGCGGGGGTGAACAACCCGAACATGGGAGACCTCACCACCAGGATCGCGGTGATCAGCAGGAGCCCGGTGAAGAACACCCCCATGATCCCCGGCCGGTCCCGCCAGGCGGGACGCAGGGTGAACATGCCGAGCATCCACGCGGCGGCGATCGCGCACAGGCCGACGTCGACGTACGGGAACCGGCCCGCCGACGTCTCGGTGACCACCTTGAGGATGACAAGCCCGGCCAGCAATGTGTAGGGCACCACCGTGACCAGGAGGAACGGCTGATCCTCGCGTGTCGTCGCCCGGCGACCGGGCCGTCTGCGTCTGCTCAAGGCTCTCCCTCCGTAACCGAGTCTATTCCCAGCGAAACCAGCGGACCGCGATGGCCGTGCACCCGACCGCGTAGGCCACCAGGATCAGGAGAGGCGCGACGGACGGGAATTCGCCCTGGTATGCCTCCTGGAAGGTGCGCATGCCCGCGCCGAGCGGGGTGTAGTGGGCGATGGTCTGCAGGGTCTGCGGCAGGGACGCGAGCGGCACCCAGAGCCCGGCGAAGAACATCATCGGGAAGAACAACACCGTCCCGATCGCCGTGGCGGGGCCGCGCCCGGAGGCCAGCGCGGTGATCAGCAGGCCGATCGAGAGCAACGCGAACGCCGTGAACAGCCAGCCGACGGCGAAGCCGAACAGGTTCTGCGGCAGGTCGATGCCGAAAGCGAGCCAGGCCACGGCGAGGAACAGGACCATCGCGACGAGCGCGACGGCGAAGTTGGCGACGAGCTGGGCGAGGAGCACCCGGGCCGGTCCGACCGGCGTGGTCCGCATGCGCCGCAGCACGCCGTTCTCCCGGTAACCCGCGAGTGTGGTCGGCAGGGCGCCCGTGGCCAGGATGGCCAGGTTGAACAGGATCAGGACAGGCACGTAGAGGTCGAAGTACGTGAGGCCGCCGGTGCCCTCGACGGTCTCGCGCAGCAGGGGGATGCTGCCGAGGATGACCAACACGATCAGGGGGAAGCCGACGCCCCAGAGGGGGCCGACCTTGTCGCGGACGAACAGTCTGCTCTCGGTCTTGATGAGCCTCCAGGTCGCGGAACCGGGACCGGCGGCGATGGTCTGTGCTGACATGGGTGCTGTCTTCTCTCTGCCTAGTGGGGGTCGAGGGCTAGTGGGGGTCGAGGCGCTTGCCGGTCAGCGCGACGAAGGCGTCCTCCAGGCTCGCCTGCTCGACGCGCAGTCGTTCGGCCACGATCTGGTTGCGGGCCAGGAAGGCGGTGACGGCGTTGAGCGCGTGGTCGTTGCCGTCGATGACGACCAGCTCGCCCTCGCGGGTGACGGCGGTGACGTCGGGCAGGCGCCCCAGCAACTCGTCGTCCAGGTGCCGCGACGGGCGGAACCTGATCCGCTGCCCGGTGCGTACCCGCGCGGTCAGCCCGGCCGGGGTGTCCACCGTGACGACCCGGCCCGCGTCGATCACCGCCAGCCGGTCGCACAGCCGTTCGGCCTCCTCCATGAAGTGGGTGACCAGCACGATCGTCACTCCACGGGCGCGCACGCCCGCGATGAGGTCCCAGGTGTCGCGGCGGGCCTGCGGGTCGAGCCCGGTGGTCAGCTCGTCGAGGATCGCCACCCGGGGAGAGCCGACGAGCGCCAGCGCGATCGACAGCCGCTGCTTCTGGCCGCCGGACAGCTTGCCGTACGCGGTCTTCGCCTTCTCGGCCAGGCCGAGGCCGTGCATCAGCTCACGCCAGTCGGCGGGCGCGGGGTAGAAGGAGCTGTAGAGCTCCAGGGCCTCGGCGACCCGCATCCGCTCCGGGAGGTGACCGGCCTGCAACTGGACGCCGAGGATCCGGGTCAGCTTGTCCCGGTCGCGCAGCGGGTCGAGCCCGAGCACCCGGACCTTGCCCCGGTCCGGCGCACGCAGGCCCTCGATGCACTCGACGGTCGTCGTCTTGCCCGCGCCGTTCGGGCCGAGGATCCCGAAGATCTCGCCTTCGCGGACGTCGAGCGAGACGTCCTCGACCGCGACCTTGTCTCCGTAGCGTTTGTGGAGGTTGTGTACCTCGATCACTGGTGTGCCTCTCGTGCGGTGACTGACTGTGCTCAGCTTTCTACGGACGGCACCGCCCGCACATCGACCAGTGGACGGGAAACGGCGATCCACCGATCGGTGGATGCTCGGTGGCGGTTCGGACACGTTGCGACCCCGTTCGCCCTGAACGCCGGGAGAATGGGCAAACTAGCCACGTGACGGAGAAGATTGGCGTCGTGGGCGCCGGGATCGTCGGCCTGGCCGTGGCCCGCGAGCTGGCCAGGACCAGGGGTGCCGAGGTCACCGTGCTCGACAAGGAGCACCGGGTGGCCGCCCACCAGACGGGGCACAACAGCGGCGTCGTCCACGCGGGCATCTACTACCCGCCCGGCTCGCTCAAGGCGACCCTGTGCCGCGAGGGCGTCGCCATGCTCAGGACCTACTGCGCCGAGCACGGCCTGCCGTACGACGAGGTGGGCAAGCTCGTGGTGGCGGCGGGCGGGGAGGAGCGGGCGCGCCTGGCCGCGCTGGCGGAGCGGGCCAGGGCCAACGGCGTGCCCGGCCTGGCCGAACTGGACGCGCTGGGGCTGCGCGAGATCGAGCCGTACGCCGTGGGCGTGGCGGCCCTGCACTCGCCCCACACGGCGATCACCGACTTCCCCGCCGTCGCGCGCAGGCTCGCGAAGGACGTGGCCGAACTCGGCGGCTCGGTGCGGCTGGCGCACCCGGTGCGCGCGATCAGGGAGCGGGCGGGGCGGGTCGAGGTGCTGGCCGCCAAGCGGATCTTCGCCTTCGACCGGCTGGTGGTGTGCGCTGGGCTGGGCACCGACGCGGTCGCGCGGATGGCCGGACGGCCGGGCGAGGTGCGCATCGTGCCCTTCAGAGGCGAGTACTACGCGCTGACGGGTTCGGCGAAGGGCCTGGTCAAGGGCCTGATCTACCCGGTGCCCGACCCGAGGTACCCCTTCCTCGGGGTCCATCTGACCAGGCATGTGGACGGCGAGGTGATGGTCGGCCCGAACGCGGTGCTGGCGCTGGCCTACGAGGGGTACTCGTGGTGGGACGTGCGGGACGCCACCAAGATCCTCACCTGGCCGGGCACGCGGCGGATGGCCGCCCAGCACTGGCGCACGGGCGTGAAGGAGGTGTACGGCTCACTGGTCAAGCACGCCTTCCTGACCGCCGCCCGCAGGTACGTGCCCGCGTTGACGCCGGCCGATCTCGAACGCGCCCACGGCGGGGTGCGGGCCCAGGCCGTGGGCCGCGACGGCCGTCTGGTGGATGATTTCGTCGTTGATGTCGATGAAAGGGTGGTTCTGGTGAGAAACGCACCCTCTCCTGCGGCAACGTCCAGCCTGGCAATTGCCCGGCATATTGCCGGAGTTGTTCCAGCACCCTCCGGGTGAGTGCATCCTTGGGAGTGATGGAACCACGCCTGCTCATCGTCGAGGACGACTCCAACATCCTCGACCTTCTCGCCGCGAGCCTGAAGTTCGCGGGATTCGCCGTCTCCACCGCCCGCAGTGGGCAGGAGGCGGTGGCCGCCGTGCAGCGGCACCGGCCCGACCTCGTCGTGCTCGACGTCATGCTGCCCGACATGGACGGCTTCGACGTGGTCAGGCGGCTGCGCAGCGGCGGCACCGGCACCCCCGTGCTGTTCCTCACCGCGCGCGACGGCACCGAGGACAAGATCCGAGGGCTGACCATCGGCGGCGACGACTACGTGACCAAGCCGTTCAGCCTCGAAGAGGTGATCGCGCGCATCCACGCGGTGCTCCGCCGTACCAGCGGGCAGGCGCCGCCGCCCCGGCTGACCTTCGCCGACGTCGAACTCGACGAGGAGAGCCACGAGGTGTGGCGGGCCGGCAGACTGGTGCCGCTGTCGCCGACCGAGTTCAAACTGCTGCACTACTTCATGACCAACGCCGGGCGGGTGCTTTCCAAGCCGCAGATCCTCGACCACGTCTGGGACTACGACTTCAGGGGCGAGGTCGGCATCGTCGAGTCGTACGTGTCCGTGCTGCGCCGCAAGATCGACAAGGGTAACCCCCGGCTCATCCACACCCTGCGCGGCGTCGGATACGTGCTGCGGCTGCCACCGGGGTGCTGATGCCGCTCCGGGTCAAACTGATCGCCGCCATGCTCGCGCTGCTCGCGCTCGGGCTGTCGTTCATCGGCGTGATCAGCGTCTCGGTGCTCCACCGCTACCTGCTCGACCGCGTGGACGGCCAGATCGTCCTGGTCACCAAGCGTGTCGTGGGCAAGCTCAAGCACGCCGAAGAACGGCGCGACAAGGGCAAACCGCCCGTGGACAAGCCGCTGCTCATCGAGTCGGACACGATCGTCCTGGTGAAGCAGCCCGACGGGAAACTGTCCGCGCCCTACACGACCGTGCGGGAAGTGGACCTGCTCTCCAAACCCGACTTCGCCTCGGGCGTCGTGGGGGAGGCGGTGACCGTACGGGCGCTGGCCGGTGACGGCCAGTGGCGGGTGCTGCACACCGCGAGCAGGTACGGCGAGGTCACCGTCGCCGTCGACCTGTCCGAGGTCGTCGACATCACCCGCCGCCTGGTGCTCATCGAACTGCTCGCCGGTGGCGGCATCCTGCTCATCCTCGCGGTCGTCGGCGTCACCCACGTGCGCCGCAGCCTGCGCCCGCTCGTCGAGATCGAGCGTACGGCGGGCGCCATCGCGGGCGGCGAACTCGGCAGACGGGTGCCGGACGGCGACCCGCGCACCGAGGTCGGCCGTCTCGCCACCGCGCTCAACGGCATGCTGGCCCAGATCGAGAGCGCCTTCACCGCCCGCTCGGCCTCGGAGGCCGCCGCCCGCCGCTCCGAGGACCGGATGCGGCAGTTCGTCGGCGACGCCTCCCACGAACTGCGGACCCCGCTCACCTCCATCCTCGGCTACGCCGAGTACTCCAGGCAGAACACCGGCGCCGACGCGGCAGAACTCCTGCGCCGCGTCGAGAAGGCGGCCGGGCGGATGAGCCTGCTGGTGGACGACCTGCTGCTGCTGGCCCGCGTCGACCAGCAGCGCCCCCTCGACCGGCGGCCCGTCGACATGCTCGCCCTCGCCGCCGACGCCGTACAGGATGCGCGGATCCTCGCCCCCGAGCGCGAGGTCGGGCTCGACGTCGTCGGCGGCGCCGCCCTCATCGTCTCCGGCGACGAGGTACGGCTGCGCCAGGTCGTCACCAACCTCATGTCCAACGCCCTGTTCCACACCGAGGCGGGCACCCCGGTCGCCGTCCGGGTCGGCGCGGGCGCCACCACCGCCTTCCTCGAAGTCGCCGACAAAGGCCCGGGACTCACCCCGGAGCAGGTCGAACGCGTCTTCGAGCGCTTCTACCGGGCCGACTCCGCCCGTTCCCGCCGCTCCGGCCAGGACCGGGGCAGCGGACTCGGCCTCGCCATCGTCCACGCCCTCGTGCACGCCCACGGCGGCGCCGTCATGGTGAACAGCACCCCCGGCAGGGGCTCCACCTTCCGCGTCGAACTCCCACTCGACTTGGATTAACCCTTCAGGTTTCCCTAAGGTCCCTGCGGCAGCCTGTGCCTGTGAGTACGCCCGAGGCGCTGATCATGGTGGTGGACGACGAGCCCAGCATCAGGGATCTGCTGTCCGAGAGTCTGCGCTATGCCGGATTCGAGGTCCTGACCGCCGCCGACGGCCACGAAGCGGTCGCGGTGGCCGAGCGGGCCGCCCCCGACCTCGTGGTTCTCGACGTGATGCTGCCCGACCTCGACGGCTTCGAGGTCGCCAGGCGCATCTCCGCGCCCGTCCTGTTCCTGACCGCCCGCGACACGCACGACGACAAGATCGCCGGGTTGAGCGTGGGCGACGACTACGTCACCAAGCCGTTCTCCCTGGAGGAGGTGCAGGCGCGCATCCGGGCGGTGCTGCGCCGTACGAGGGGGGAGATCGCCCCGCCCAAGCTGCTCCAGGTCGCGGACCTCCAGCTCGACGAGGAGACCCACGAGGTACGGCGCGGCGGCCAGAGCGTCCACCTGTCGCCGACCGAGTTCAAACTGCTGCACTACTTCATGACCAACGCCGGGCGGGTGCTGTCCAAGGCGCAGATCCTCGACCACGTCTGGAGCTACGACTTCGGCGGCGACACCGGCGTCGTCGAGTCGTACGTCTCCTACCTGCGGCGCAAGATGGACGACGGGGAACCACGACTCATCCATACCCTGCGCAGCGTCGGATACGTGCTCAGGGAGCCGCCTCCGGGCTAGCGTGGTCCCATGGAGCTGCCGCACGCGCTGGAATCGCTGCGCCGCCACCTCGACGGCGAGCTGTTCCCGCTCGCGATCGGCGAGGCGGCGGCCGACCGTGCCGCGCTCGCCGAACTGACCGGTCAACTCGACGACTACCTGCTGCCGAGGCTGCGGGCGCTCGACGCGCCGCTGCTCGCCGTCGTCGGCGGCTCGACCGGCGCGGGCAAGTCCACCCTGGTCAACGCGCTGGCCGGGGCCGATGTCGCCGAGCCGGGAGTCCTGCGGCCGACCACGCTGGTGCCGACGCTGGCCGTCAGCCCCGCCGACCGCGACTGGTTCCTCGGGCAGAACGTGCTGCCCGGCCTCACCCGCGCCACCGGCGACGGGCCCGGCGCGCTGCGCGTCGTCACCGTCGAAGGGCTCGCCCCCGGGCTCGCGCTGCTCGACGCGCCCGACATCGACTCGGTCGTCACCGCCAACCGGCGCCTGGCCGCGCAGCTCCTCGCCGCCGCCGACCTGTGGCTGTTCGTCACGACCGCCGCCCGGTACGCCGACGAGGTGCCGTGGGGCTTCCTCCGCTCGGCCCGCGACCGGAGCACCGCGCTCGCCGTCGTGCTCGACCGGGTGCCGCCGGAGGCGCTGACCGCCGTACGCGCCGACCTGGCCCGGCTGCTGGCGGCCAACGGGCTGTCCGGCACCCGGCTGTTCACCGTCGAGGAGGCCGTGCTGCCCGCCGAGAACGCGCGGCTGCCCGCCGAGGCCGTCCAGCCGATCACCGACTGGCTCGACGCGCTCGCCGCCGACGCCGCCGAGCGCGCCCGCGTCGTCAGGCAGACGCTCTCCGGCGCGCTGACCAGCCTCGCCTCCCGGGTGCCCGACCTGGCGGACGCCGTCGAACGCCAGCGGGACGGCTTCACCGCGCTGCGCTCGATCGTCACCTCCGCCTACGCCGGGGGCATGGCCGACTTCGACGCCGGGATGCGCGACGGCTCCCTCCTGCGCGGCGAGGTCCTCGCCCGATGGCAGGACTTCATCGGCACCGGCGACCTCATGCGCTCCCTTGAGACCCGGGTCGGACGGTTGCGCGATCGGCTCGCCGGGTTCTTCACCGGGCGGGTGCCGTCCACACGGCTGCGGGTGGCGCTGGAGAGCGGAGTGGAGACCCTGGTCAAGGGGGCCGCCGACGGGGCGGCCGAGCGGGCGCTCGACGGCTGGGCCGCCGCGCCGGGCGGCGCCGGGCTGCTCGACCGCGTCGGTGTGGTCGAGGCCGCGCGGCTCGGCCGGGCCTCGCCCATGCTCGCCGAGCGGGCCGCGGACGTCGTGCGGGGGTGGCAGGGGTACGTCCTCGACCTCGTACGGCAGGAGGGCGCGGCCAAGCGCACCACGGCGCGGCTGGCGTCCTTCGGCGTGAACGGGGCCGGGCTGCTGGTGATGCTGGCCGTCTTCGCCTCCACCGGGGGACTGACCGGGATCGAGGTGGGCATCGCGGGCGGGACCAGCGTGTTGTCGCAGAAGCTGCTGGAGGCGATCTTCGGCGACCAGGCGGTGCGGACACTGACCGAGCGGGCCAGGGCGGATCTGCGCGAGCGCGTCCAGCGGCTGCTGGACGACGAGGCCGCGCGGTTCACGGAGCTCTTGGAAGGACTCGAACCGGCGGAGGGCACGGCGGCGGCCTTGCGCTCGTCGGCCGCGCGGATCCAGGGCCACCGAACCGAACTGCCATCTGGCGACGGGCCTTTGTCCGTGTCACCCGGCGATGGGCCTGGGCTTGGGCCTGGGCTTGGGCCTGGGCCTGGGCCTGGGCCTGGGCCTGGGCCTCGGGTCGAGCTCCCGTTGGGAGCGGGGCGTCCTGCCGAGCCACCGCCAGAGGATGGGGCCGGGTCGCCGCCGGAGGATGACGCGGGGCATGAGGGCGAGGGTTCGCCGGGAAGCGGTTCGGGGGAGCGTGAGGACGGGTGAAGCTGCTACGGCGTAAGGAAGGGCCGCCGCTGGACGAGCGGATCGCCGCGCTGCTGGAGGCGGCCGAACTGGGGGAGGGGCGGCTGCCGGAGGAGGCGATCTCGCGGGCGCGGGAGGTGGCCGCGCGGGCGGGCGCGCGCCGGAGCCTGTCGGCTGACCACACCGCCGTCGCCCTGGCCGGGGCCACGGGCAGCGGCAAGTCGTCGCTGTTCAACGTGCTCTCCGGGACGTCACTGGCGGTCGTCGGCGTCACCCGTCCGACGACCTCGACCGCCCAGGCCGCGCTGTGGGACGGCGACGGCGCCGGGCCGCTGCTCGACTGGCTCAAGATCCCCACCCGCCACGCGGTCACCACAGGCACTCCCGCCGTACCCGCTTCGGCGCCTGCTGCGCCCACCGCACCCGCGCCCGCGCCTGCACCTCCACCTGCGCCTTGCGCGCCTGCACCCGCGCTCGCGCCTTCCGTGACTGATTCGTCCGCCGCACCCACTCCCGCGCCTCCGCCTGCGCCCGCGTCCGCGGAGGTGGGGGTGTCTGGGGGTGATCTGGGTGGGTTGGTGTTGCTGGATCTGCCCGACCACGACTCCATCGAGTTGTCGCACCGGCTGGAGGTCGATCGGCTGGTGGAGGTGGTCGATCTGCTGGTGTGGGTGCTCGACCCGCAGAAGTACGCCGACGCGCTGGTCCACGAGCGGTACCTGCGGGCGCTGGCCAGGCACCGCGACGTCATGGTGGTCGTCCTCAACCAGATCGACCGCTTGCCCGGACCCGCCGTCACGCGATGCCTGGACGATCTGCGGCGGCTGCTCGACGACGACGGGCTGGCCGGGGTCCCGGTGATCGGGGTCTCCGCCAGGACCGGGGCGGGGGTCGCCGACCTGCGGGACCTGCTGGCCGAACGGGTGGCGGCCCGCCGGTCATGGGCCGCCCGGCTGGCCGCCGACGTGGCCACCGCCGCCGACGCGCTGGACCGGGGCGAGGGGACGGTGACCGTACCGGGGAAGGGGGTCGAGAACCTCCTGACCAGGGCGCTGGCGGACGCGGCCGGGGTGCCGCTCGTCGTGGAAGCCGTCGCCAAGGCGCACCGGCACCGGGCCGTCGTCGCCACGGGGTGGCCGGTGACCCGGTGGATCCGCCGCCTGCGGCCCGACCCGCTGCGGCGGCTGCGCATCGGCGAGAGCCCCGGAGGAGATCGACCCGGCGGCGCAGTCGTCGCGCGGACGTCGGTGCCCGAGGCGTCTGCCGTACAGCGGGCCCAGGTGGACACGGCGATCAGGGACGTCGGCGAGGCGGCCGCGCAGGGGCTGCCGCCCACGTGGGCGGCCTCGGTACGGCAGACGGCGCGCTCACGCGCGGACACACTCACCGACACCCTGGACAGGGCGGTCGCCACGACCTCCGTCGGCGCCACCCGGCGGCCACGCTGGTGGGCCGCGGTCGGGGCCGTGCAGTGGGTGGTGCTGGCCACGGCGCTGGCCGGCGCGGGCTGGCTGGCCGGGTTGTTCGCCTTCGACTACCTGCGACTGCCCGGCCCGCCGACGCCGACGCTGCGGGAGATCCCCTGGCCGACGGCACTGCTGGTCGGCGGGGCTCTGGCGGGCGTGCTGGTGGCGTTGCTGTCGCGGCTGGCGGCCTGGATCGGCGGACGCAGGAGGGCCCGGCGCACACAGAAGGCGCTGCGAGCGGCCGTCGCCGAGGTCGCGAGGGCCGACGTCCTCGACCCGGTGACGGCAGAGATCACCAGATACACGGACTTCACCGCCGCGCTGAAGCGGGCCAGAGACTAGCGGGGTGTCGCCCGGTTCTGGTCGGGCGTACAGGCCCGGCTTCTGGTCGGGCCCGCGCCGGTCATCCCTGGAATCGAGCTCTACCCTCCTGGGTTGAGCCGGAGGTCCTTCTCACGCCAGAGGCGGCGGCCGTACACGACTGGAAACGTGAATGGGGTGAAACGTGCACTCATCACCACCACCCTGGCCCTCACCCTGGCCGGATGCGGCTCCACCCCGCCACAGCGCCTGACGATTCCGAAGCCGACGGGCCCGCATCCCGTGGGGACCGTCTCCGTCCACCTGGTCGATCAGTCCCGCCCGGACCCCTGGAACGGCTCCGGCAGGAAGCGGGAGCTGATGGTCAGCCTGTGGTACCCGGCCCGGGACGTGCAGGGCCACCCGGTCGCCTCGATCCCGTCGAGGCCGGGCATGCGGACATCCATGAGCACCAGGTCGGGCCGGAGGCCGCGGGCCAGTTCCACGGCCTGCTCTCCCGTCCCGGCCGCGCCGACGGTCGCCAGGTCGGGGGCGGTGTCGATCAGCCTGCACAGCCCCGCGCGCAGCAACGCCTGGTCCTCGGCGACCAGCACCGTGAACGTGCTCACCCCTTCTCCTCTCCGGAGCCGCCCGGCAACGGCAGCCTCGCGCGTACGGCGAAGCCGCCTCCGGGCTCCGGTCCCGCCGAGAACGTCCCGCCGTACAGGCTGACCCGCTCCTCCAGCCCGACCAGCCCATGACCACCCTCGCGGCTGCCGTCCACCAACCTGCGCCCCGCCTGTGGCGCACCTGCGTGACCGTCGTCGACGACCTCGACCACCAGCTCGCGTTCCGCCCCGGTGCCGACGGTCACCCGGCATCGGGCAGGGCCGGCGTGTTTGAGCACATTGGTCAGCGACTCCTGCACGAGTCGATAGACGACGAGCGCCGCCTCGTCGCCGAGCGCGAGACCGGGCTCGACGTCGAATTCCACCCGCACGTCGCCGACCGGAACCGCCGCGACCAGCTCACGCAGCGACTCCACGATGTATGGCGAAGCGTCCCGATCCACCCGGTAGGGGCGAGCGTTCTGGTCCACCGCGTACGGCGAAGCGTCCCGATCTTCTGCTCGAACCGACGATCGCGCACGCCAGGAGTCCACCGCGTACGGCGGACCGTCCCCTGGGACGTCGCGGAGCAGACCGAGGAGGCTGCGCAGGTCCACCAGCGCCTTGCGGCTGGTCTCCTATGATCGACAGTGCCTCACCGGCTTCCTCGGGGTGCGTGGCGGCGACGTGGTTGGCGATCCCGGCCCGCATGGAGATCAGCCCCATGCTGTGGGCGACCACGTCGTGCACGTCACGGGCCATACGCAGCCGTTCCGCCGTGGCCGCGGCCTGCGCCGACCGGGCGACGGCCTGCGCGGCGTACGCGCGCTGCTCCCGTACGGCCAGCCCGATCGTCCACGCCAGAGCGAGCGCCAGCCAGGCGAACCCGCCCGCCGACACCGCCTCCGTCCACGAGGGCGAGACGATCGCGGCACCGGAGGCGGTCACCGCCAGCGCGGCCACCAGCGCCGCCACCGCCGTACGGCGTGCTTCCAGCAGCGCCACCGCGTGCAGCGCGACCGCCAACGGCACGAACGCCTCCTCCCACCCGGCGAACGCCGCGACCACCGCCGCCACCAGAACCAGCGCGCAGACCGCCACCGGCCACCGCCGCCGCCCCGCAAGCGGCAGACAGGCCAGCACGATCACCGGCACGGCACGGACGGACTCCGGCCCCAGCACCGCCGACACCGAGAACCCGGCGGCCAGGGCAGTGGCCGCGAACGCGTCGACGGCGACCCAGTGCCCAGGCCGCAGCCTACGCGCGACCAGGGGACGCCCTTCGACCATGCGCCCACCCTAAACGCGCAAACCACAGCCGCCTCGTCCACGGTCTCACCGAGCCGATGCCGAGGCCGTTGAAACGCGTTGATCGCCCTGGTGAAAGTCTTGATGATGGACGTCAAGAGATGGGCAGTCGGGGCGAGACTACCGACAAGTGTTGCCGGGCCTCTCTGACCTCGCGGATGTGCTGCCATTTGGCTGACTCGTGAAGAATTTCCACAACCCGCTTGTTCACCCGTGCCGACGATACGAACGGTACCGCTCTTGTGAGCAGCGCAATGCGGTCTGTGGTGAGGTCGGGGTCGGCGGCACGTATAGCCGCCTGTACCTGACGACCGAGATACTGGGCGCGAAAGAGCGGTGAGTATTCTCCGATATCGTCTGCTGCCCGCTGAAGAAGCGTGCCGGCCTCGCCGTAGCGGCCGAGCCGGCTCAGACCTATGGCGACGTCGCCGACGATGGCCGCCTCCGCGAAAGGCGACAAGCCGCCGACGTTCAACGCAGTGTCCAGGGCGTCTCTCGCCGCCCTGTTGTTTCCCGGTATCCCGGCGAGTGAGCGACCGAGCCGCATGGCGAGTGATGCCGCTCTGCTCGGTGGCAGGTCGGGGATCGCCAGCCCTCGACGGGCATACACAATGGCTCTCGCGGCATCACCACGATAGTGAGCGATACGGCTGAGGCTCTCTATCGCACGAGCTTCGGCACGGGTGTCATCGGCGCGGTGCGCAAGTTCCAGAGAAAGAACCCCTGCCCGTTCGGCATGTGCGAGCTGCCCGGCGTCGTAGAGGGCCAGTGCGGCTTGATACGCCAGCTCAGAAACGGCCTGTTGGAGCCGGCTCCCGTCAACGTCGTCGATGTTGCCATAGTGTTTGATGTGTTCGAGGGCGCGGGAGACGAGCGGTATACCGCCGAATTCGTAGCGATTACGTGCAAGGCTCTCGGCCAAAACGCCAACGTAATCGTGGTCGAGGTACGGATTCTTGTTGGTGGAAGGCAAGAACACAGAAGCGGCGGCTGCCAAAAACTCCCGGCGTTCCACAGGCTCCTCCGTTGCTGGAGACATCCGAACCTCCCAGCCAACGCGAGCAAGCAGGGCCGCTGCCCTGGCGGTCGTCGTGTCCTTCTGGCCTGGACACCTGACTGACCCAGGTCTGGGACACTCCTAGCTCCCGAGCCAAGCTAGCTTGCGTCCATCCCCGCTGCACCATGATCGCTTTGAGGGCGTCTGGAAGGCTGCGCACGTCCATGATCTGAGCGTATAGCTAAGGGCAATCTCTCCCCATATCTCTATTGCTCTAAGCAATGCCCTTGCTGGTGCTGGGAGAAACCGTCAGTGACCATGGTCGCTCCACGACAACACCGCGTCTGGGGTCTGCAGAGCGGTTGGAGGGTGATGATGGCAACAGGAGAAGCGAGAGGAATTCCCCGAGCTGGCAGCGAGATGCGGCCGGACCATAAGCCTCAGGCCATGATCTGCCGACAAGCTGGTGTAATGCCCGAATCAGACTCTTCGAACAACTCGGACAAGAGCGCCTCAGTCCGGTACGTCTCAGAACGCACGGCAGCCCAGCAGGTCGACATCCTCATGCGGTTGGATGCTCGGCTCAACGAGCAGCATATCCGTACCCGTTTCGGGTCCAATTGCTACAAACTCACCCTGCGCAGACAGGGCCAAGCTGGCGTCGTGAGCGAGTTGACTGTGTCCGCGCCGAAGCTGCATGTCTTCGCTTCTCAGGGCCAGCGGATCGCAACAGTCGGCGTATGTTCTCGATGCAACGGGTACCTCCTGGATGCCGGGCTCGGCGTTCTCCCGGATCCCGGGAGTGTCACGCTCGTCGGTGACGTGGCCACGTTCTGTGGGAGGCCGTTGTGAGCGGCCTCGACCTCTCGGTGGTGCCCGCGCAGCGGCTGGGTAGCCAGGAACCGGTTGAGCCTCAGAAGGGCAGGTGCGGGGAAGACGACTGTCCGACCCCGCCTTCTGCGAGGGCATACCGGGTGGAGTGGGCGTTCGAGGGCAATATGTGGGTGCGGCGTTTCGGGAGGTTGCCTCGGGTTGCGCGGGTGAGTTGCCGGTGTCGGCCGGTGGAGTTCGAGTTGCTTGCCCTCGGTGGTTTGTATTGGATCCGGCGCTTTGAGCGGACGGGTGATGGTCTTGTGGTCCGTGTCAGCCCTCAGGCTGCGAACCGCTGGGTGGGTGAGTTGTGGAGCCTGATCATGTCCGGAGAGGCGTGGTGAGCGTCCCGCTTGTAAGGACCGCTCCTCATCGGTGAGGTCTCACACGCCATGCCCGATGGCCTACCAGGAGTGTCGACCATGCCGCAGAAAATTCCTGTGATTCAGGCTCTGGGTCCCCGCATCGCGGAGGGAAACTGACCGCAATCATCTCTAGCCTCGCGGCATGGAGATGATTAAGCAAGATCCCGAACCCCAGGGCGAGAACACCGTCAACGGATTCGTCGTCGTTGACGGATGCGCGTCTTTCATCGACTTCCTCGTCGCTGTCTTCGATGCGACTGAGCGGGAGGAAGCCCACACCCCTGACTTCTATGCCGGAGACGGAACGCTGATCCACGCCGAGGTCAAAATCGGCAACTCGCTGCTCATGGTCGCCGACCGTAAGGCCGACTGGCCGTTCACCCCGGCCCTGACCCAGGTGTACGTCGCCGACCCCGAGGAGACCATGCGCAGAGCGGTCGCACGCGGTGCGACCGTCGTGACTCCGGCAGCTCCCTTCTACGGCGGGTACGGCATCGCCCGGTTCCTCGACCCTTGGCGCAACCTGTGGTGGCTGTTCTTCCCGGAGGCGGAAACCAGTCCGGCGGCAGGGGAGGAGTCGAGCTGGGAGGAGTCCGCTGAACCCGGCCCCGTGTACACGACGCTGCTTGAGACGATGGTCACGCTGGCCGACCCCCGTGCTGCCACCGGATGACTTGACCGGCGGGTGAGATCTTCTGCTGCGGGACGGAAGGCACGCTCCCGAACCGTCCGAGATCGGACCTCGGCCCGGCTCGCCGTTCGACCTGAGGGCGGAGCAGGGCCGAGGGGTTACAGCGCCTTGTCCGGCCGGTGCCGCAGAATGAGCACATCGACCACATCGTCGTACACGCCGGCCACCAACAGCAGGTGAGCGGTGAACACGTGATAGATCCCGGGCGCGTCCGGGTCCGGGACGGCCGCCTCGGGCGGGATGGGCCCGACCAGCAGTGGCCGGAGTGCGTCCAGAACCTCGTCCTGCAGCTCCGCCGTCAGGGCACCCATCGTCCACTCCGGTGCCTGCCGCCACCGCAGGCGGCGCACCGCGCTCACGCGGGCTTGGCGCGAAAGTGCTCGCGCGCCCGCTCCAGCAGTTCCTCGGCCGTGTCGGCCTCGAACTCGACCCCGACCTCGCCCACGTGACCGGCCAGTGTCCGGGCGTGCTGGTCCAGCGCGTAGGCCCGGTCGTCTGGGCTCAGGCCCTGCCACAGCAGGCGCCGATAGTCGTCGATGCCGATCAGCACGCTCTCCACCTCACCCTGCCGGGTGAACGCGGTATGGGTGTGCGCGTACTTCGCTCGTGTGGACGCCTCACCCAGATGGTGGCGGCCTTCGGTCAACGACATTCGATCCATGCTCAGAATGTACATTCTGAGCATGGCCCGGTGTCGGCCCAACGCAAGATCCCTCCCAAGCACGGCGATGTCTCCAGGTCTTGCGCTGATCATCTGGCAGTGTCTCCCGAACCTGGTCGCCTACCCGGGCGACGACACACTCACGCTCGTGGCCGGTGACTCCTGGGCCGAAGTCGGGCTCTGTGAACCGACCCTCGTCAACCACGGGGGACCGCGTGACCTCTGGGCCGTTGTCGAGGATGCCCGCAACCGCTGGGAGGCAGCGGGCCGACCCGGTATCGAGAGGTTCGGGATCACGGTCGAACCTGATCGGCAATGGGTCTGGCTGGACTCGCCGGTAGGCGCCGTGACCTGTTAGATCTCCGGGGGGCGGCCGTTGAGGAGGGTGGTCAGGAGGGGGGAGCAGGGGGTGTTGTTCCGAACTCATAGCGATTACGTGCAAGGCTCTCGGCCAAAACGCTGACGTATTCGTGGTCGCGGTGTGGATTCTTGCCGGTTGAAGGCAAGAACACAGAAGCGGCGGCTGCCAAAAACTCCCGGCGTTCCACAGGCTCCTCCGTTGCTGGAGACATCCGAACCACCCAGCCAAGCCCCACTCCATCACTCTACGCAGACAGGGCCACGCAGGCGTCATAAGCGAGTTGACTGTGACCGCGCCGTCTCTGCTGGGGGAGGGCTCCAGCGGACTGCCGAGTCGCACTTTCGTAGCGAGTCGACTCGGCGGGCCAGTTCTTCCCACGAGAAGTCCTTGGCCGATGCCGTACGTATGTAGGGGCTGAGGCCGCTGAGTTCGCGGATGGCGACCAAGAGGTCCAGGCAGGACCATTCTCGGATGTCCCAGCCGTACGCGTGGGCGAACTCGTCGAGTTGCGCGGTCGAAACGCGGCCGAATCGCCGGTGCATGTAGTGGATCTGCATGAGGTCCCATTCGCGCGGCCCGACCGCGACGTGATCCCAATCGCCGAGGATCACCCGACCGGATGATTCCCTCATCAGGTTGTTGGGATGCGCGTCGCCGTGGATCAGGCTCGGTGGGTGCGGGAACTCCAGCTCATCCCATGTCCGACGCAACGCGGCGATCCGGTGCGCCAGCCAGTCGCGGTGTTCCCGGGACACGGCTTCGCAGGCGGTCTCGACGGCTCGGGCGACGCTGCCCAACGGGTCCGTCAACCGATCGACGCCGACAGGGGACGCCTGCGCGTGCAGGCGGCGCAGGATCTCCCCCATCTCCCCAGCGCCCGGAACCGGCGTGGGCTCCGCTTCGACGTACTGCCAGAAGGACACGACATGGCCGTGGACCACGAGGGGCTGACCGCCGACCTCAGCGGGGACGACGCACGGAAAACTGCGTTCCGCGAGCCACTGGGTCACTCTCACGGAAGCCGCGACCCGGCGCAGCGCGTCGGGGTTGGTCGCGATACGGACCACCAGTTTCTTGCCGGGAAGCACGAACAGCGCATTGCTGTGCAGTCGCAGCAGTTCGGCGCCCGCCGCGGGAACGTTCAGACGTTTTCCTGCCTCGTCGAGAACGGCCCTCATCCTCCCCAGCAGATTGCTACTCGCCATGATCTCTCTCTCCGCCTGGGTGGCTCCGAGGCCGAATGAACGGCTTCTCCGCATTGTGATGACTACGATGTGTGCTCTGCGGAAGAACGGAGACTCCTGTGGACGCCGCCGTACCTGCTGTTCTGGTGTTGTGGGATGTTGACCACACGCTCATCGAGAACTCGGGGGTGAGCAAAGAAACCTATGCTGGGGCGTTTGAGCTGCTCACTGGGCGATCGGCAGAGCACCGGGCGGAGACTGACGGCCGTACCGATATCGAGATCATGACGAATCTCCTCGCCCGGCACGAGGTCGCGGCCACCTCGTCGCACTTGGCGAAGTTGCCTGAGGCCCTCGAAGCCTCACTTGCCGCGCGCCGTGAGCGTCTGCGTGAGCGGGGGTACGGGTTGCCCGGCGCTCGGGAGGCGATCGCCGCGCTCAGTGGGGTTCCAGGGGTCATCCAGTCTGTCCTGACCGGCAACATCCGACCCAACGCGTTCGTCAAGGTCGAGGCGTTCGAGCTTCATCACGGGCTCGACTTCGAGGTCGGCGGCTATGGATCCGACGACATCGTGCGCGCCAACCTGGTGGAGGTCGCCAGGAAACGAGCCCGCGCCAAATACGGCGTGGATCTTCAGCCGTCGACGACGATCCTGATCGGCGACACCGTCCGCGACGTCCAGGCGGCACTGGGCGGCGGCGCCGTCGCTATCGGGGTGGCCACCGGGCCGAACACGGTGGAGGAACTACTGGCTGAGGGGGCCGAGACAGCCCTTGCTGATCTGGTCGACACGGCGGCTCTCGTGCGCGCGGTCACTGCGATTCAAGCTCAGGCTGCCGCGTAGCGTCGTCCGACAGTCGACTCTGCCGCTGCCGGTGGAAAGCCGACTCCTGGACTGGGCAGGCGGATTCCCACACTCGCTCGAAGCTGCGGATATAGGTATCGAAGAAGTCTCCTCCATCGACCCGTCGCAGATGCAGGATCGGCGCGATGTACCCGTAGGTGCCGTAGATGTGCTGGTTGATCAGCATCTCGTCGTCATAGCGGAAGATCGAGTTGTACAAGGACGTCCGGTGCAGTCGGAACTCGATGCCGGGTACGCCGATCAGGGGGCTGTAGTAGGCCAGCGCCATTCGTATCCTGCCGGGGATCGCCTCGTAGAGCCGCTCTTCTGCACCACGAAGAGCCATCTCGGGCGTGTCTGGATCGCCCATCATGATCCGGACCGAGAGGCCGGCTGCGGCCTTGTCCACAATCATGGCGATGGACTCCGGGTTGTCCTCGGGTAGGAAGAGGCTCGCGTTGGCGAACAGCCACACATGGCTGGAGGCTCGGCTGAGGAGATCACGCCAGAGGTGGCGGGGAGTGGCTGAGCGGTGCGGATACAGGCGTACGATCTCCGCTTCCGAGGCGGTGGGCGGATCTGCCGCCAGTTCAGGCCAGAGGTAGGCAAGAGGGGCGTTCAGGGCTTGCGCTGCTTGATGAGCTGTGGCTCGGCGGGGCGTCACGTCCCGGGTGATCCAGCGCTGGACGCTTTTGGGGTCGATTCCCAGGTGCCTGGCCAGTGCTTCTTCGGTGAAGGGGCTGGCGAGTAGAGCAGCGCGCAGACGTTCATTGGCCATGAGGGCAATCCCACAGGGGCGTTTGGGGACGTTGGCGGGTTCAGCGTAGGACCCGCCAACGTCCCCCCGCAAGCTCTGGTGACGTCCTGCCGTTCAGTGTTCGATCACTGCCATACGACTTCATCAGTCCGAGAAGACTGGAGGCTGGCAGTGGAGGACGCACACA